>DASSKA010000119.1:0-8145 GCA_035690905.1 Nocardioidaceae bacterium
GCCTCCCGGCGGATCGCGCCGAGCAGCTCGGCGTGCGAGCCGACCGACTGCGGTGACAGGTCCAGGTGCAGCAGGTCCTCGCTGGCCATCGCCAGGTGGCAGTGCGCGTCGTTGAGGCCGGGAATCACCACCCCGTCGAGGTCGATGACCTCGGCGTCCGGGAACCGGCTCTGCACGCCGGCCGCGCTGCCCACCGCGAGCACCCGGCCGCCGGAGACCGCGAGCGCCTCGACGTCCGGCCCGTCCAGGGTGATCACCCGGCGGGCCCGGAACACCCGGGCCGGGGACTCCTGGAGCACCACGCTCATCAGGATCGCACCAGCGGCCGGCCGTCCCGCCACACCTGCCGGACCCGCTCGCGCATCTTGGTGAAGTCGTAGCAGTCGCCGTCCAGCACCACCAGGTCGGCGGCCAGCCCCGGAACCAGCCGCCCGGTCACGTCCTGCAGCCCGCACAGCCGCGCGGCCTCCGCCGTCGCTGAGACGAGCACCTGCCCTGGGCTCATCCCGCACCCCTCCAGCAGCGCGAGCTCCTCGAGGTTGCGGCCGTGCGGACCCACGCCGCTGTCGGTGCCCATCGCGACCGGCACCTCGGCGGCGACCGCGGCCCGCACCGAGGCCAGGTGCGCCTCGGTGACCTCGCGGGCCTTCGTGACCACCGCCTCGGGCAGCTGGGCGCCCTCCTCGGCCGCCGTGACCACCGCGCGCGGCGCGACGAGGGTCGGCACGAGCCAGGTCTGGTGCGCCAGCATCAGCTCGATGGCCTCCTCGTCGAGGTAGAAGCCGTGCTCGATCGAGCGTACGCCGGCCCGCACCGCGTTCTTGATCCCCGCGGTGCCCTGGGCGTGCGCCATCACCCAGCGGCCCGCGGCGGCCGCCTCGGCGACCACCACCGCGATCTCCTCCGGGCTGAACTGGGTGTGCCGCGGGTCGTCGCCGGGGGACAGCACGCCGCCGGTGGTGCAGATCTTGATCACGTCCGCGCCGGCCCGCAGCAGCGTGCGGACCACCTTGCGCAGCTCGTCGACGCCGTCGGCCAGCGCGGCCGGCCGGCCCGGGTGCGGCAGGCCGAGCGGCACGTCGTACCCGGACGGCAGCCAGCCGTCGGTGTGCCCGCCGGTCTGCCCGATGATGCCGATCGCCGGCAGCAGCCGCGGGCCGGTGACCAGGCCGTCGGCGACCGCCTTCTTGATGCCCAGGTCGGCGCCGCCGGCATCGCGGACCGTGGTCACTCCGGTGGCCAGCGTGACTTCCAGGTTCCGCGCCGCCTCGTAGAACTGGTAGGAGAACGGCGTGGTGAGGCGGTCCATCAGGTCCACCCCGGAGACGGTGACGTGCACGTGGCAGTCGAAGAACCCCGGCAGCACCGTGCAGCCGGCCACCTCGACGCCCACGTCGCCGTCCAGCCCCGGGCCGACCTCGACGATCCGGCCGTCGGCGACGACCACGTCGGCCGGCCCGGGCGGCGACCCGGTGCCGTCGAACACCAGGCCGCCGTGCAGCAGCACCCGTTCCCCGGGCCGGCCGAGCGCCTCCAGGGGCTGGGTCACGAAACCACCCGGGCCTCGTCGGCCTCGCCCACCTCCACCTCGACTGGGCGGTAGCCGCCCGCCCGCTCGATCGCGGCGCCGATCGCGATCACCACGAGGTTCGGGACCAGCGCGATCAGCCCGACGTTGACGTGCCCGGAGTAGGCGTGCCCGAACGTCAGCCAGATCACCACCGCCTCGCCGGCCAGCAGGCCGGCGAGCACCGGCCGGACGCCGATGAACCGCCGGGCGAACAGGGCCAGGGCGATGGCCGGGATGAGCTGGTCGAGCCCCGAGTAGGTGAGCAGCAGCAGGTTCGCCAGCAGGTCGGGCCGGGTGATGGCCAGCACCAGCGCCAGTGCCGTGAGCACCACCACGGAGCCCTGGTTGACGAGGTACTGGTGCCGCTCGCCCTTCCGCCCGGCGATGTTGCGGGCGATCAGCGAGGACATCCCGACGAGCAGGCCGGCCGACGGAACCATCGCCGCGGACGCGGTGCCGACGACCACCAGGCCGACGAACCAGTCCGGGAACGCGCCCTGGGTCAGGGTCAGCAGAATCCCGTTGCTGTCCGCGCCCTGCTTGAGCACCAGGATGCCGGCGAAGCCGACGATCATCGGCAGCGCCAGAGCGATGGAGTACACCGGCAGGAAGACGTAGTTCCGTCGCACCGCCCTCGGCGACTCCGCCGACAGCAGCGCCGGCCACTGGTGCGGCAGCGTCATGAACAGCACGCCGAGCGTGGAGGCGATCATGCTGGAGAAGAACCACGCGGTGTCGTAGTCGCCGCCGTGCACGTTCAGGAACTGCGGGCTCTGGGCCAGGATCTTGTGGAACGTGGCCCCGATCCCGCCGTTGAAGTGCGCGGGGATCGCGAAGGTCAGCACCAGCAGGATGATCAGCATCAGCGCGTCCTTGAGGTACGACGTGGTGGCGACCCCGCGGATCCCGGCCCACAGCACGAACGCGACGGTGAGCACGAAGGCGATGATGATGCTGACGTTGCTGGACGTGGTGTCCCCGGTGGCCAGCTGGACGGCCAGGCCGAGTCCGGTGATCTGCAGCTGCAGGTACGGCAGCAGGAAGACCACCCCGAAGATCGCGGTGATCACACCGAGCAGCTTCGAGTCGTAGAAGTCGGCCAGGAAGTCGGCCTGGGTGATGTGGCCGCGCTCGCGGGCGCGGTGCCAGATGATCGGGCCGAGGAAGTACAGCCCGACGTAGGCCAGCGGGATGTAGGGCAGCGCGTAGAGCGCGGCGACGCCTCCGGTGAAGGCGAGGCCGGCCATGCCGAGGAAGGTGAAGGTGGTGAACACCTCGCCGGCCTGCAGGAACCACATGGTCATCGCGCCGAACCGGCGGCCGCCCACGGTCCACTCCGACAGGTCGCTGGTGGCGTTCCGGCGTCCCATGAAGCCGAGCAGGGCGATGACCGCGATGCCGATGAGGGTGACGGTCAGGGTGGCGGTCATCGGGCGTCACCTCCCGCCTTCAGGGCGTCGGCTCGGTCCGCCTCGCGCTGGCGCGCGCTGAACTCGAGCAGGCACAGGGCGGGGGTGATGGCGATGACCCAGACCGCGGTCCACACCATCACCGACGGCAGGCCGAACCACAGGGTCGAGGTGTTCACGAAGGGCAGCCAGACCGTGGCGACCAGCGCGACCACGGGGATGGCGAGCACGAAGTGCTGGGGGCGCATGTTCAGTCTCCTTGGGTTGCGACGGGTCGGCGCGGCTCGGGCCTCTCGGCGTCACGCTGCAGGGCCCGGATGGCCAGCTCGGCGTGCAGCTGCACGCCGTCGGGCAGCACGTCGTCGACGAACACCGCACGCGGGCTGTGGTTGTTCGGGTGGTCGGTGGCGTCTCCGGGGTGTGCGCCCAGGAACAGGTAGCAGCCGGGCACCGCGTCCAGCACCCGGGAGAAGTCCTCCGCGCCCGGGTGCGGGTTGGGTAAGGGCGCGAAGCGTTCCTCGCCGAACACCTCCTGGACCACGCCGGAGGCGAACGCGGCGTGCTCGGCGTCGTTGACGGTGAGCGGGTACTCGTGGAAGTAGTCCACGTCCGCCTCCAGCCCGTGCGCCGCGGCGATCTGCCGGCACAGCGCCGTACCCTCCTTCTCGATCCGCTCCCGCGCCGCCGAGGAGAACGACCGCACGGTCGCCTCGAACTTCGCCTCGTCGGGGATGATGTTGCGCCGGGTGCCGGCGTGGAACGAGCCGACGGTGACCACCACCGGGTCGAAGATGTCGAAGCGGCGGGTGACCAGCGTCTGCAGCGCGGTGACCATCTCGGCCGCCGCGGTGACCGGGTCCTTGCCGAGGTACGGCGTGGAGCCGTGCGTACCCTCGCCGCGGATCGTCACGTGCAGCCCGTCGCTCGCCGCCATCAGCGACCCCGGCCGGGTGGTGAACGCGTGCCGCGGGATCTGCGCGGAGAACACGTGCATCCCGTAGGCGGAGGACACGCGCTGGCCGGCGGCGTCGAGCACGCCCTCGTCGAGCATCCGGCCGGCACCGTCCCAGCCCTCCTCGCCGGGCTGGAACATGAACACCACGTCGCCGCGCAGCTCGTCGCGGTGCGCGGCGAGCAGCTCGGCGGCGCCGACCAGCATGGCGGTGTGCAGGTCGTGGCCGCAGGCGTGCATCGCGCCGTCGTTGCGGCTGGCGTACGGCAGCCCGGTCTGCTCCTGCACCGGCAGCGCGTCCATGTCGCCGCGGAGCAGGACCGCCGGGCCCGGCTGCCCGCCGCGGAGCACCGCGGTCACCGAGGACAGCGCCTTGCCGGTGGTGATCTCCAGGTCGAGGTGGGCCAGCGCCTCGAGGACAATGCGCTGGGTGACCGGCAGGTCCAGCCCCACCTCGGGATGCTGGTGCAGCCGGTGCCGAAGATCGGCCACGGTGTCGAACATGGCTTGCGAGTCGTCGCGAAGCCGGTCGTGCAGGGCCATGACGCTCCTCCCGAGCGGGGCAACAGGACCGTTCCACCGTGGCAGCGAGCGCCCTGTCCGGGTCGAACTGGCATGATTCCTCCGATTAGGGTGCAGGGATGAACGATTCCGCCAGATTGACCGAGGCCGACCTGGCGCTGGTCGAGGCGCTCCAGGTCGCTCCGCGGGCGCCGTGGTCGGCTGTCGCCGAGGCCACCTCGACCAGCCCGGTCACAGCGGCCCGCCGGTGGCGCCGGCTGGAGGAGCGGGGCGCGGCCTGGGTGGCCGGCGTGCCCGGGGTGTCGCTGTGGGACGCGCACTGCCTGGCGTACGTCTTCGTCAGGTGCAGCCCGGGCCGCAATCTTGCCGTCGCCCAGCAGCTCGCCGGCGATGCGCACACGCTGAGCATCGACCACACCGCCGGTGCCTTCGACCTGTTCGTGACCGTGGCCGCCGCGGACCTGGGTGCGTTGTACCGCTACCTGCTGCACCGCATCGACCTGATGCCGGGAGTGACCGAGACGCATACCCGGATCTGCACGCACCTCTACCGGGACGGGTCACACTGGCGGCTGGGCACCCTCCCGCGACAGTCCGCGTCCCGGCTGGCCTCGGCAAGCGCGCGGCCGACGGCCACCAGCGCGACGCCCTGGCACGAGGAGGACAGCCGGATCCTGGTCCAGCTGGGGCTGGACGGCCGCGCGTCGTACGCCACTCTCGCGTCGGCCGCGGGCATCAGCGAGACCAGTGCCCGGCGCAGGTTGACCAGCCTGGTGAACGCCGGCGCGGTCGTGCTCCGCGCGGAGGTTGCCGCGCACCTGGTCGGCTGGGGTGTGCAGGTGATGTTGTCGGTCGACGCGCCGTCGGCCCGGCTGAGCGAGGCAGCCACCGCGATCGCCCGGCTCCGGCAGGTGCGGCTGTGCGCGACGCTGGCCGGCACCCCGGCGCTCGTCGTGGCGGTGTGGCTGCACAACATCGAGTCCATCCATGACTTCGAGACCACGCTGGTGCGGGCGGTACCCGAGGTGACCATCACCGAGCGGCTGGTGGCGCTGCGCACCGTTAAGCGGATGGGCCGGCTGCTCGACGAGCAGGGCTGCGCCATCGGTGCCGTGCCGATGGACGTGTGGGCCGACCCGGCACCCGCGGCGACCCCGGCCGGGCGTTCCTGATCCCCGGAACCGGGCACCTTCGTTTCAACGCAACAAGTCCGACCTCAAAGGAGAGCCGACCGATGATTGTCATCACCGCCAAGTTCCGTGTTCTTCCCGAAGCTGCCGACCGCTGGCCCGAGATCGCCGGCCCGTTCACCGAGGCCACGCGCTCCGAGCCCGGCTGCCTCTGGTTCGACTGGTCGCGCAGCGTCGACGACCCGAACGAGTACGTCCTCGTGGAGGCGTTCGCCGACGGCGAGGCCGGTGCTGCGCACGTGCAGTCCGCCCACTTCAAGCAGGCGCAGCAGGACCTGCCGGCTTATCTCGCCGAGACGCCGCGCATCGTGAACGCCCAGGTGCCCGGCACCGACTGGTCCGAGCTGGGGGAGCTCGCCGTCGACCGTTGACTGGTGGCGACGTCGGCCCAGCCGACCGGTGGCAAGTAGCCGAGCAGCGTGTCGGTCGGATCCGGTCCGATGGTGCCCACCAGTGCCTCCTGAGGCTCGCGCCTCTCACGCTCGCCTGTTGCGATGGTGGCACCTTTCCGATGCAACTGTCATCGACAAGCAGGCTACGGTCGTGTGCCCTCGAGCGATGGCCCCACCACGCCGCAGTGCGCAGCGGACCCCAAAGGGCGGGGCAGGATTGTTCCGCCGGCGTACGCAACACTTGCCCCATGACGTCCGCCCCTGAGGACAAGCCCACCACGCCGCGTCCGTGGCGGTCTGGGCTCGACCGTGTCACCGGTCGCGCAGCGAGGCGACTCGTCGCCATGCCCGGCGCCCCCGAGGCCCGCAGACAGGGCTGGGCGCGCGCGGCCGCGATCCGGCTGCTTGAACAAGGCCGAAATGACGAGGCCGACGAGGTGGTCGGCGCCGCTCTGGGGCGGATCCAGTCGCCGCAGGGAACCGCCGAGCTGCTGTCCGAGGTCGTCGATCGGGGACTGTCTCACGGCAGGCAGCCCGCACTCGCCACGCAGGCGGTCGCGGCCCTGCTGACCGTGGCCGATGAGCACCTCGCGCAGCAGCGACACAGCGAGGCGGCCGCGGCGTTCGAGCGGGCGATGCGGATCGCCTTCCACCGGGTGCTGCACTTCGATCATCCTCGGTCGCCATTGGCCGACGACCCCGTGGGGTTCACCGCGCCGCTGCGCGACAGCCTGGTCGCCCGCGCGTTGCGGACGGCACGCGGGAGGCCGCTGGCTGCGGCGGCCGACCGGCCCGTCGGTGAGCCGTCACGGCCGACGAGGCTGCTGATCATCACCAGGAAGAACGCGGACTTCCTCGCAGAGATCCGGGAGCACTTCGAGAAGCACCCGGACTTCGAGACGCTTTTCGTGGACCTCCCCGAGGCGAAGGTGCTCACCCAGTTCTCCAAGGACCCAGCGGCCGCGATCGAGCAGCTGCTGTCCGGACGGACCCGGTTCGCCGAGCGCGCCGAACGGCTGCTGCGGCCACACCTGGACTGGGCGGACGTGGTGTTCGTGGAGTGGTGCACGTCGCTAGCCGCGCTGATGACCTTCGTCGATCCACGCGACACGCATGTGGTGGTCCGTCTGCACAGCTACGAGGCGTTCACCCAGTGGCCGCACCTGATGGACTTCAACCGCGTGGACGAGGTGGTCTTCGTCAGCGACCACCTGCGCGACCTGGCGGCTGCGGCCATCCCGGCGTTGCGCGAACCCGGAGCGCCGCGGCTGCGCGTACTGCCGTTGGCCATGGAGCTTCAGCGGTTCCGGCGGCCGAAGCCTGACTCAGCTCGCTTCATCCTCGGCGTGGTCGGGGCCTCCAAGGTGGTCAAGGATCCGCTGTGGGCGATCGACGTGCTGCGCGAGCTGCGCCGGCACGACGAGCGCTATCGGCTGCAGCTGATCCGCGGCAAGCTCCAGGACGACAAGAGCCCGGCCACCCAGGAGTACGCCGACCGGCTGGCTGTCGAGCTTCGCGAGCTCGGCTCCGCCGTCGAGGTGCTCGGCCACACCGACGACGTCCCGGCAGCGCTGGAGCAGGTCGGCGTGGTGCTCAGCTCCTCGGTGCGGGAGAGCTTCCACATCGGTCTGGTGGAGGGGGCCGCGAGCGGCGCCGTCCCCGTCGTACGGAACTGGCCGTACTTCCCGGGGGCCGCTCGCTCACTGTTCCCGCCGGAGTGGGTTGTCGACAGCCCGCAGGACGCGGCCATGCGCATCCTCGAGGCAACCGCGTCGCAGGAGAAGTGGCAACAGGTCGGGCGAGAGACATCGGACTACGTGATCGACCGCTGGGACTGGCCGATCGTCCGCGGAAGTTACGAGAGGCTCTTGCGCGCGTGCGGCGCCTAGTTCAACGCTAGGCGTTCATGAGCCGGGTGTAGACCGAGTCCAGCACGTCCGCCTGCGGCTCCCACATCCACTCGGCCAGTAGATCCGCCCGCTCGTCGTACGCCTTGCGGTAACGCGGCAGGTCGGCGAGGACCGCTCGGACCGCGCGCAGGTAGTCGTCGACGTCGCCGGCGCGGAACACCTCGCCCTGGCCGAGCATCCGGGTGGTCTCGGCTGTGGTG
>DASSKA010000120.1:0-6147 GCA_035690905.1 Nocardioidaceae bacterium
TCCGGCCCAACTACGACGGTCGCGAACGGGAGCCCGGCGTTCTCCCTGCGGCCATCCCGCACCTGCTCGTCAACGGTGCGACCGGCATCGCGGTCGGCATGGCCACCAACCTGGCGCCGCACAACCTCATCGAGGTCGTACAGGCGCTCCGCCACCTGATCAAGCACCCGAGGACCGATGTCGACGGCCTGATGCGGTTCATTCCCGGCCCCGACCTGCCGGGCGGTGGGAAGATCGTCGGGCTGGACGGGATCCGCGACGCCTACCTGGGCGGCAGGGGCACCTTCAAGATGCGCGCCACGGCCCGCGTCGAGTCGGTGACCGCTCGCAAGAAGGGCATCGTGGTCACCGAGCTGCCCTACGGCGTGGGCACCGAGCGGGTCATCGAGTCGATCAAGAAGCTCGTCCAGTCCAAGAAGCTCCAGGGCATCTCCAACGTCATCGACCTCACCGACGGCCAGAACGGCCTGCAGCTGGTGATCGAGGTGAAGAACGGCTTCCACCCGGAGGCCGTCCTGGAGAAGCTCTACAAGCTGACACCGATGGAGGACTCCTTCGGCATCAACGCAGTCGCCCTGGTCGACGGGCAGCCCCGCACCCTCGGCCTGAAGGAGATGCTCGAGGTCTACCTCGAGCACCGCTTCGACGTGGTGCGGCGCCGGTCCAGCTACCGCCGGGGCAAGGCCCTCGACCGGATGCACCTGGTCGAGGGGCTGCTGATCGCGATCCTGGACATCGACGAGGTGATCCAGCTGATCCGCTCCAGCGACAACACCGAGCAGGCCCGGGAGCGGCTGATGTCGGTGTTCGACCTCACCGAGATCCAGGCCAACTACATCCTCGAGATGCAGCTGCGCCGGCTGACCAAGTTCTCCCGGATCGAGCTGGAGAAGGAGCAGGACCAGCTGCGGCGCACCATCGAGGAGCTCGACGCCATCCTCGCCGACGACGCGCTGCTGCGGAAGGTCGTGTCCGACGAGCTTGCCGAGGTCGCCAAGACCTACGGCACACCACGGCGCACCGTGCTCCTGGAGTCGGCCGGCCAGCCCGTCACCTCCAAGGTTCCCCTGGAGGTCGCCGACGACCCGTGCCTGGTCTACCTGTCCTCCAGCGGACTGCTGGCCCGCACCGTCAACGCGGAGCCACCGGGCACCGAGGGTGGCCGCGGCAAGCACGACGTGGTCGTCTCGGCCGTGCCGACCACCGCGCGCGGCCAGGTCGGCGTGGTCACCAGCCGGGGCCGGCTGCTCAAGCTCGACGTGCTGGACCTGCCCACCCTGCCGGCCACCGCGAACGCACCGCACCTGCAGGGCGGGGCGCCGGTCAGCGAGTTCCTGTCGCTCGAAGGCGACGAGCGAGTGCTGGCGCTGTCCACCTTCGACACCGACTCCCCCGGGCTCGCGCTGGGCACCCGCTCCGGCGTGGTGAAGCGGGTCACCCCGGAATACCTCTCCAACAAGGACTCGTGGGACGTGATCCGGCTGGCCGAGGGCGACGAGCTGGTCGGTGCCGTGGAGCTGCGCACCGGCAAGGAGGAGCTGTGCTTCATCAGCTCTGACGCTCATCTGCTGCACTTCTCCGCGTCCGGTGTACGCCCCCAGGGCCGCGCGGGAGGCGGCGTCGCCGGCATCCGGCTCTCCTCCGACGCGCAAGCGGTCTTCTTCGGCGCCCTGGACGCCTCCCCCGACGCGCTGCTGGTCAGCGTCTCCGGAAGCGGTACGGCGCTGCCGGGGACCGAACCCGGCTCGGTGAAGGTAACCCCGTTCGCGGAGTACCCCGCCAAGGGCCGCGGCACCGGCGGGGTGCGCTGCCACCGGTTTCTCAAGGGCGAGGACGCCCTGGTGTTCGCCTGGGCGGGCGAGGGCCCGGCCCGGGCGGCTGCGGCCAGCGGCGCCCCGGTGCCGCTGCCCGAGGCGAACGGCCGCCGGGACGGCTCGGGAACGCCCGGGTCGCAGCCCATCGTCGCGTGCTCCGGACCAGTGGCCGCGCTGCTGCCCGAGCCGTCCGATACCGTGCCTGGGTGACCTCACCCTTCGACGACCTGCTGTCAGCCAACGAACACTTCGCCCAGAGCTTCCCGCACGCCGACGTCCAGGGCGTTGCCCGGGCCGGCGTGGCGGTGGTGACCTGCATGGACGCCCGGATCCCGCCCCTGGAGATGCTCGGGCTGCGCCTCGGGGACGCCAAGGTGGTCCGGAATCCCGGGGGCCGGGTGACCCCGGTCGCGATGGAGGCCCTGGTGCTCGCGGTGAACCTGCTGGGCGTGAACCGGATCCTGGTGGTGCCGCACACCCGGTGTGCCATGGCCTCGTCGACGCAGGAGGAGATGCGCGCCCGGGTGGCCGAGTCCTCCGGCGGAGACACCTCCGAAGTGACCTTCAGCGTGGTCGACGACCAGCGCGCGGCACTCGTCAAGGACGTGGAGGCGGTCCGCCACCACCCGCTGGTCCCGTCCTCGGTCGCGGTGGGCGGCTTCGTCTACGACGTGGACACCGGGCGGCTCGAGCAGGTCGTCTGACCCGCGCCACTAGGTGTCGATGGCGTCGGCGTCCACCTCGTAGGCCCCCTGCACAAGGAACTCCTTGCGGGGGGCCACCTCCGAGCCCATCAGCAGCTCGAACACCTCCGCGGCGGCCTCGGCGTCGTCGACGGTGATCCGCCGCAGGGTGCGGTGCCGCGGGTCCATCGTGGTCTCCGCCAGCTGGTTGGCGTCCATCTCGCCCAGGCCCTTGTAGCGCTGCACCGGGTCCTTCCAGCGCACGCCCTTCTTGGACAGCTCGGCGAGCTTCCGCTGGAGCTCGGCGTCGGAGTAGGTGTAGAGGTACTTGTCCATACCCTTCTTCGGGTTGGACAGCTCGATGCGGTGCAGAGGGGGCACCGCGCTGTAGACCCGGCCCTGCTGGATGAGGCCGGGCATGTACTTGAAGAACAGCGTGGCCAGCAGGCAGCGAATGTGCGCACCGTCGGAGTCCGCGTCGGCCATGAAGATGACCCGGCCATAGCGCCGCGCCTCGACGTCGAAGGTGCGGCCGGACCCGGCGCCGACGACCTGGATGATGGCCGCGCACTCGGCGTTCTTGAGCATGTCGCCGACGGACGCCTTCTGGACGTTGAGTATCTTCCCGCGGATCGGCAGGAGCGCCTGGAACTCGGAGCTGCGGGCCAGCTTGGCCGTGCCGAGCGCCGAGTCGCCCTCGACGATGAACAGCTCGCTACGGTCGATGTCGTTGGAGCGGCAGTCGGCCAGCTTCGCGGGCAGCGCGCTGGACTCCAAGGCGTTCTTGCGCCGCTGGGTCTCCCGGTGCTGGCGGGCGGCGATGCGCGTCCGGGAGGCGCCGACCACCTTCTCCAGGACCTGTTTGGCCTGCTGCTTGTCCTTGGTCTTCTTGGAGGTCAGGAACGCCTTGAGCTCTGCTGCGACCACCTTGCGCACGATCCGCCGGGCATCGGGGGTGCCGAGCACCTCCTTGGTCTGCCCCTCGAACTGCGGCTCGGCCAGCCGGACCGTGACCACCGCGGTCAGGCCTTCGAGCACGTCGTCCTTGATGACGTCGGCATCGTTGGCCTTCAGCATCCTGCTGCCCTTGAGCACGTCGTTGAAGGTCTTGGTCAGCGCCTGCTCGAAGCCCGACACGTGCGTGCCGCCTTTCGGGGTGGCGATCACGTTCACGAACGAGCGAAGCTCGGTGTCGTAGCCGGTGCCCCAGCGCAACGCCACGTCCACGACGAGGTCGCGCTCGACGTCCTGCGGGGTCATGTGCCCCTTGTCGTCGAGCAGCGGAACCGTCTCGGTGAACGTGTCGTGGCCCTCCAGCCGCAGCACGTCCGAAACCGGCTCGTCGCTGGCCAGGAAGTCGCAGAACTCGCTGATCCCGCCGTCGTGGCGGAACCGCTCCTCCACGGGCTGCTCACCGCGGAGGTCCCGGATCACCAGCTCGAGGCCGGGCACGATGAACGACGTCTGCCGAGCCCGGGTGACCAGCTCGTCGAAGACGAACGTGGCGCTCTTGGTGAAGATCTGGCGGTCCGGCCAGAACCGGACCCGCGTGCCGCTGACCCCCTTCTTGACCTTGCCGCCCTTGCGGCTCAACCCGGACTTCGCGGTGAAGTCCGCGTCCGGGCCCTCCCCGTCGAAGACACCCGGCACGCCGCGCTGGAACGAGATTCCCTGGGTGGCCGGCGTTCGGTCCACGTCGACGTCCAGCCGCGCCGACAGCGCGTTGACGACCGACGCACCCACGCCGTGCAGGCCGCCGGTGGCGACGTACGACCCGCCACCGAACTTCCCGCCTGCGTGCAGCTTGGTGTAGACCACCTCCACGCCTGGCAGGCCGGTCTTCGGCTCCTTGTCGACCGGGATGCCGCGCCCGTCGTCGTACACCTCCACCGAGCCGTCGGCGTGCAACGTCACCTCGATGCGCTGCGCGGCCCCCGCGAGCGCCTCGTCGACACCGTTGTCGATGATCTCCCAGACGCAGTGCATGAGGCCCCGGGTGTCGGTGGACCCGATGTACATGCCGGGACGCTTGCGCACCGCCTCCAGCCCCTCCAGGACGAGGAGGTGCTGGGCGTTGTAGGCGTTGTCGATCTTGGTCCCTCCGGCGCTCCGGGCTGGCACGTGTCTCCTTGGGTGCGGACAGGGGTGGACGAGGTGTACTGGCCAAATCTACCCGCGACACGCCCGACCCCCGCGAAACGCCACACCTCCCGTGGATAACGACGTCCAGGGGCCACGATGGGCCCCCTAGGGGCGAAGGAGGTTTCAAGTCGGGCCGTTCGGCAACTGTCCAGGTCCGGGATCTCGCCGGATCTTGGGGAAAGGAGATCGGACGGTGTGGGCAGACTCACGTGGTCTCGAAGACCGAACCCTTTCCCTGCCGGGAACGAGGACGCGTGATTGGATGTTGTCCCATGTGAGACGCAGCAGGGCTTGAACCACCCGCTACGTTGACCAGGACGCCTAGGGAAGAAAAGAGGCCCAAGTGACCACTGCAGTTGCCCCCAGGACACCGCTCACCGCTGCGGACCGCTGCGACCGGTGCGGTGCCCAGGCCTACCTGCGCGTGGAGCTCGCCGGCGGCGGTGACCTGCTGTTCTGCGCCCACCACGCCAGGGAGCACGGTGACAAGCTCCGCAAGATCGCGGTCAGTGTGCACGACGAGACCGACAAGCTCACCGACACGCCGGCGACGGCGCAGGAGGGCGAGCGCTGAGTCGGATTCACCCAGACTGCAACCGAGGCCCCGGGCGATCCGCCCGGGGCCTCGCTGCGTGAGACGGTGTCCGGATGGCCGTGCTGCTCGCTTTGTGCTCCGCGGTCGCCTACGGCGTGTCCGACTTCATCGGCGGGGTGGTCGCCCGCCGCACGTCGGCCTGGCAGGTGGCCGTGGTCGCGCAGTTCTCCTCGACCCTGTGCATCCTGGTGGTGGCCCTGCTGCTGCCCGGAGCCGCCACCGGCACCGACCTGGCCTGGGGTGCGGTGGCCGGGATCGGGAGCGGTCTGGGCACCGGCTTCCTCTACCGGGGGTTCGCCTCGGGGCGGATCAGTGTGGTCTCCCCGGTCTCGGCGGTCGGCTCCGCCGCGGTGCCGGTGCTGGTGGGCGCCACGACCGGTGAGCGCCCGTCGCCGCTGATCTGGGCCGGGATCGTCCTCGCGCTGCCCGGGATCTGGGCCGTGTCGGCGGTTCCCGACCCGTCCGGTGAGGGCAGCCGCGGATCGCTCCGCGAGGGCCTGCTCGACGGAGTGCTGTCCGGTCTCGGGTTCGGCGGCCTGTTCGCCGCCCTGGGGCAGGTGCCCGCCTCTGCGGGGCTCATGCCGCTGGTGGCCGCCAACGCCGTGTCGGTGCCCACGGTCGTCGTACTCGCCCTGGCACTGCGCTCGAGCTGGCGGCCGCGGGGCCGCACGGTGTGGTGGGCGCTGGCGGCCGGGCCGTTCGGCGCCTCGGCGACCGCGGCGTTCCTGCTGGCCAGCCAGCGCGGCTTCCTCAGCGTGGCCGGCGTGCTGTCCGCGCTGTACCCGGCGACGACCGTGCTGCTCGCCGTGGCGCTGCTGCACGAGCGGATCCACCGGCTGCAGGCGCTCGGCCTGGCTCTCTGCGCCCTGGCGATCGCCTTGGTCGCCGGCGGCTAGTCGAGGTAGTCGCGGAG
>DASSKA010000121.1:0-15701 GCA_035690905.1 Nocardioidaceae bacterium
GACCGGCTCGCCGGCGTGGTCCGCGCCCGCCTGGCGCTGTAGAAACCGGGGTGCGTCGGGACGCCGGCGGTCCGTAGGGTGACCTCTCGTGTCCTCACTCGAGATCCGCCCGCTCGACCCCCGCGACGACGCCGCGCTGGACGCCTGGCACGCCGCCTACCTCTCCTCTCACGAGCACGGGCGCGAGGTGGGCGTCCCGTGGATGAAGGAGGAGGTCCGCGCCCAGCTCACCGTGGAAAACCCCGGGCAGCGGACCCTCGCGTTCGGCGGGTACGTCGACGGGCGGGCCGCGGTCACGGGCACCATCGAGATGCCCCTCCAGGACAACCTGCGGCTGGCCCACATCGAGCTGGACACCCGTCCCGACCTGCGCAACCGGGGCCACGGGGGCGCCATGCTGGCGCACCTCGAGGCGGTCGCCCGGAAGCACGACCGCAGCGTGCTGGTGACCGAGACCGCGACGCCGTACGGCGGACCGCCCGACGGCGCCGGCCACCCGAACGTGGACTTCCTGGTGCACCGGGGTTTCACGTTCGCCCTCGGCGACGTCATGAGGGTGCTGGACCTGCCGACCGACCAGGCGCTGCTGCGCCGGCTCGCCGACGAGGCGGCCGCACGCCACCAGGGCTACCAGATCCGGCAGTTCCGCGACCGGGTCCCCGACGACCTCGTCGAGTCGTTCGGCCGGCTGATCGGCCGGCTGAACACCGAGGCCCCGCAGGGTGAGCTGGCCATCGAGGAGGAGGTGTTCGACGAGGCCCGGATCCGTGCCGACGAGGAGGTGTTCCGTGCGTCGGGCCGGACGAAGTACACCACCGTCGCGGTCCGCGACGGGGAGGTGGCCGCCTACTCCGACCTGGTGGTGCCGGCCCACGACCCCACCCGGGTGTACCAGTGGGGCACCCTGGCCGCCAAGGAGCACCGCGGCCACCGGCTCGGGCTGGCCACCAAGGCCCGCAACCTGCTGTGGCTGCAGCGGGAGCTGCCCCGCAAGGCGCTGCTCGTCACCTTCAACGCCGAGGTGAACGCGCACATGATCGCGGTCAACGAGGCATTGGGTTTCCGGCCGGTGGAGCGGCTCGGGGAGTTCCAGAAGCAGCTCTGACCTGCGTCGAGTCCCGCGCTTCGACGGTGAGCAGGTCGCCCGGCTGAGGGTCGAGCGCGCGGCGGAGTTACAGACGGCTCCGGCGGGTGCGCGCCCGCCGGGTGACCGGCACCCGGCGCCACACCAGCTTCAGCACCAGCAGGGTGAAGGTGCCGGCCACCACGATGCCGGCCAGGTTGGTGAGCAGCTGGACGAGAGCCGGAGTCACCTCTGACCAGACGCCGCTGCCCAGGCAGAGCGCGATGGTGCCGACCGCGGGAACCGTCGTCACGGAGATGAACACGCCCACCAGGGCGGTGGACTTGGCGGTGGTCAGCGAGAGGGTTCCGGCGACTCCGGCCAGCAGCGCGATGCCCAGCGACCAGACGTTCGGCTCGACGATGAAGCTGGTCTGCGGGCCGTTGGCCACCCCCGCCTGGGAGTAGAACCCCAGCCGGTAGCCGAGGAACCAGATCGGCGTCGCGACCAGCACGGCGACCCCGAAGCCCACGGTCAGGCTGGCCAGCGACTTGGAGACCAGGGACAGCCGGGGCCGGGTCAGCGCCACGCAGATCGCGGCGAGCGGGGAAAACTCCGGGGAGACCACCATGGCGCCGATGATCAGGATCGGCTGGTCCAGCAGCCGCCCGGCGCCGGCGATCAGCGTCGCCAGCGTCAGGAACGCTACGAAGGCGAACGACAGCCGGCTGTCGGTGCGCACCTGGTTCTCCAGCAGGTCCCACACCAGGCTGTCCTCGGGCAGCCCGGGCGCCGCGGCCTCGACGGCGTCGGCCGCGTCGGAGAACACCGTCTCCTGCTCCGCGACGGTGATGGACCCGGTGTGGTGCAGGCCCATCCCGCGCAGCCGGCCGAGCAGCCGGTCCGCGCCCTCGCGGGCCACGTCGGCCTCCACCAGCGTCCCGGCCGGCTTGGTGTAGCCACCCGGCAGCACGGCCACGTTGGTGGTGGCCGGGTCGTCGCAGAGCAGCGCCACCACGTCGTCCTCGAGGTCGGCCGGCACCCGCAGGCTCAGATGCATCACCCGAGAGAGTCTGTCAGGACTACAGCTTCCGGAGACGGACGTACCGGACGGAGTGGTCGGCGTCCTTGCGCAGCACCAGGGCCGCCCGCCCGCGGGTCGGCTGCACGTTCTGCTTCAGGTTGGGCCCGTTGATGGCGTCCCAGATCCGGTGCGCCTCGGCGACCGCTTCGTCCTCGGTGAGGCTGGCGTACCGGAAGAAGTACGACGCGGGGTCCCGGAACGCCGTCTCCCGCAGCCGGAGGAACCGCTCGGTGTACCAGCGGCGGATGTCGGCGGTCGCCGCGTCGACGTACACGCTGAAGTCGAAGAAGTCGCTGATCGCCAGCCCGGTCCGGCCGTCGGAACGCACCCGGGCGGGCAGCAGCACGTTGAGCCCCTCGACGATCACGATGTCGGGGCTGCGCACCACGACCTTCTCCTCCGGCACCACGTCGTACGTCAGGTGGGAGTACGTCGGAGCCTCCACCTCGTCCTTGCCGGACTTGATGTCCATCACGAACCGGAGCAGCGCCTTCCGGTCGTAGGACTCCGGGAAGCCCTTGCGGTCGAGCAGACCGCGGCGCGCCAGCTCCGCGTTCGGGTACAGGAAGCCGTCGGTGGTGACCAGGGCCACGGACGGGTGCGCCGGCCAGTGCGCGAGCAGCTGCTGCAGCAGCCTGGCCGTGGTGGACTTGCCGACCGCCACCGATCCGGCCAGCCCGATCACGAACGGAGTGCGCGGGGCCTGCGGCCGCCCGAGGAACGCCTCCTGCGCCCGGTGCAGCGTGCCGGCGCTCTCGACGTACAGGCTGAGCAGCCGCGACAGCGGCAGGTACACCTGGGTGACCTCGTCGAGGTCCAGCTGCTCGCCGAGCCCCCGGACCCGCTCGATCTCGTCGGCGCTGAGCGGCTGCTCGGTGGCCACGCCGAGCTCCGCCCAGGCGGTGCGGTCCAGCTCGACGTACGGCGAGCGGTCACCGTTCCCCGGGGCAGTGGCAGGGCACATGGGCGGCATTGTCCCGCATCGACCGGCTACGGCGTCTGACCGGTCCGCCGCGAGGCGGCCGCCGGTAGAGTTCGCGGCATGTGCGGAATCGTGGGGTACGTCGGTCCTCGGCAGGCCCAGGGGATCGTGGTGGAGGGGCTGCGCAGGATGGAGTACCGCGGGTACGACTCCGCGGGCATCGCCCTGGTCCACGACGGCACGATCACCTGCCAGAAGCGGGCCGGGAAGCTCGGCAACCTGGACAAGGCGCTCGCGGACGTGGCGATGCCGGGGGCGACTACCGGCATCGGGCACACCCGGTGGGCGACCCACGGCGCCCCCACCGACCGCAACGCGCACCCGCACCTCGGCGGTCGCGGCCGGGTGGCGCTGGTGCACAACGGCATCATCGAGAACTTCGCCAGTCTTCGTGCGCGGCTGGAGGCCACCGGCCACGAGCTGCGCTCGGAGACCGACACCGAGGTGGCTGCGCACCTGCTGGAGGTGGCCCTCGAGGACGGCGCCGACCTGACCGCGGCCATGCAGCAGGTCTGCCAGCAGCTCGACGGGGCGTTCACCCTTGTCGCCGTGGACGCGGAGGAGCCGGACCGGGTGGTCGCCGCCCGGCGCAACTCGCCGCTCGTGGTCGGCCTCGGCGACGGGGAGAACTTCGTGGCCTCCGACGTGGCCGCGTTCATCGAGCACACCCGCGACGCGCTCGAGCTCGGCCAGGACCAGGTGGTCACCATCACGCCCGCCGGTGTGCAGGTCACCGACTTCGCGGGCCGGCCCGCGAAGGCCCGGCCCTACCACGTCGACTGGGACCTGTCCGCCGCTGAGAAGGGCGGCTACGACTGGTTCATGCGCAAGGAGATCCACGAGCAGCCGCGGGCGGTCGCGGACTCCATGCTGGGCCGGCACGACGAGAGCGGCATGCTCCAGCTCGACGAGCTGCGGCTGTCCGAGGACGAGCTGCGCGACGTCGACAAGATCATCGTGGTCGCCTGCGGCACCGCGTTCTACGCCGGCCTGGTCGCGAAGTACGCCATCGAGCACTGGACGCGGATCCCCTGCGAGGTGGAGCTCGCCCACGAGTTCCGCTACCGCGACCCGATCCTGACCCGGGACACCCTGGTGGTCGCGGTCAGCCAGTCCGGGGAGACCGCGGACACGCTGATGGCGATCCGGCACGCCCGCGAGCAGCGCGCCAGGGTGCTGGCGATCTGCAACACCAACGGCTCCACGATCCCGCGGGAGTCCGACGCGGTGATCTACACCCACGCGGGGCCGGAGATCGGGGTGGCCTCCACCAAGGGGTTCATGACCCAGCTGGTGGCCTGCTACCTGCTCGGGCTCTACCTCGCGCAGGTGCGCGGCACCAAGTTCGGCGACGAGATCGCCGCCATCGTGCGGGAGCTGGCCGGCATGCCCGGTTGCATCCAGAAGATGCTCGACGGCGCCGAGCCGGTGCACGCCCTGGCCCGCGAGCTCGCCGACGCCCGGTCGGTGCTGTTCCTGGGCCGGCACGCCGGCTACCCGGTCGCGCTCGAGGGTGCCCTGAAGCTCAAGGAGCTGGCCTACATCCACGCCGAGGGGTTCGCCGCCGGTGAGCTCAAGCACGGTCCGATCGCTCTCGTCGAGGACCGGCTGCCGGTGTTCTGCGTCGTACCTCCCCGGGGCCGGGACTTCCTGCACGACAAGATGGTCAGCGGCATCCAGGAGGTGCGCGCCCGCGGCGGGCGCACCATCGTCCTCGCCGAGGAGGACGACGACGAGGTGACGCCGTACGCCGACACCGTCATCCGGCTGCCGAAGGTCTCCACGCTGCTGCAGCCGATGGTCGCCGTCGTGCCGCTGCAGCTGTTCGCCTGTGAGCTGGCCACCGCCAAGGGCCACGACGTGGACCAGCCGCGCAACCTCGCCAAGTCCGTCACCGTCGAGTAGCCGATGATCGTCGGGCTGGGCATCGACGTGGTCGACGTGCGCCGCTTCGGGGACGCGCTCGCCCGCACGCCGCGGCTGCGGACGCGGCTGTTCACAGCGGGGGAGCGGGACCGGCCGCTCGCCTCGCTCGCCGCCCGGTTCGCCGCCAAGGAGGCGCTGGCCAAGGCGCTCGGCGCGCCCGCCGGGATGGAGTGGGCGGACGCCGAGGTGGTCAGCGAGGACTCGGGCCGCCCCCAGTTCGAGATTCGCGGCACGGTGGCCTTCCGAGCCGACGCGCTCGGGGTGAAGAGCGTGCATCTGTCGCTGTCCCACGACGCGGGCATCGCCTCGGCGGTGGTGGTGCTGGAGACCTGAGCGTCAGCTGTGCTGGACGCACCGGACCGCCCACGGACGAACTTCGAGCCGTTCATCGGGGATCGGCTCCCCGCACACCTCACACTGGCCGTAGCCACCCTGGGTCAGCCGCTGTCGCGCCCGCCGCACCTCTTCCAGCATCTTGAGCAGATGCTCCTGCGCGGACACCGCAGCGAGGCGGTCGACCGCCATCGAGGTCCCCTCGCCGACCCGCTTGCCGAACGAGATCGAGCCGACCTCGCCGGTTGACCTGGTCAGCTCGGCAAGCTCTGCTTCAAGCCGGTCCTCGCGTTCGGCCAGCTGGCGCTCGACGTCACGGTCCACCCTGCCAGGGTAGGACGGGCCGGTCGGCCCACGGAACGCGAGCGCCGAGCTCGGCGACAGGCGGATCGTTGAAAGTGGTGGAAAGGCCGCGACAGCCCAAGAGGAGCGGGATCGCCTAGGCTGCGGAGGCATGCGCAGCGCACACACCGTGGAGCAGGTCCGGGCCGCCGAGGGCGCGCTGATGGCCCGGCTCCCGGAGGGCACGCTGATGCGCCGGGCCGCGGGAGGCCTGGCGCATGCCGTGCTCGACCTGCTCGGCGGCGGGTACGGCGCTCGGGTGCTGCTCCTGGTCGGCTCCGGCGACAACGGCGGGGATGCGCTGTTCGCCGGGGCGCACCTGGCCCGCCGCGGCGCCTCTGTCGAGGCGCTGCTGCTGAACCCGGACAGGGCGCACCGCGGCGGGCTGGCCGCCCTGAGTGCTGCCGGCGGCCGCGTGGTCGGCGCCCTGGAGGAAGCAGCGCACCCCGACGTGACCATCGACGGCATCGTCGGCATCGGCGGCACGGGCGGACTTCGTCCGGATGCGGCGCGGGTGGTGGAGGCGCTGCACGGGGTGCCGTTCGTGGCCTGTGACGTGCCGTCCGGTGTGGATGTGGACACCGGCGAGCTGGACGGGCCGCACGTGCGCGCGACCCTCACCGTCACCTTCGGCACTCACAAGGTCGCGCACCTGGTCGACCCGGCGGCGCAGGCCTGCGGGGTGGTGCACCTCGTCGACATCGGGCTGGACCTGCCTCCAGCGGCGGTCACCTCGCTGCAGGCCGACGACGTGGCTGCGCTGCTGCCGGTGCCGGAGCCGGACGCGCAGAAGTACTCCCGCGGCGTGGTCGGGATCCGTGCCGGCTCGGAGCAGTACCCGGGCGCCGGGGTGCTCTGCACCGCCGGGGCGTCGAGCGGGCTGGCCGGGATGGTGCGGTACGACGGGGGAGCCGCCGACCGGGTCCGCGCCGCGCACCCGGAGGTCGTGGTCGGCGACGGCCGGGTCCAGTGCTGGGTGGTCGGCTCCGGCGGCGGGGCCGGCGCGGCGGACGCGCTCGCTGCGTCGCTGAAGGCCGGAGTCCCCGTCGTGGTGGACGCCGACGGTCTCGCGCACCTGGACGGTCCCCTCGACGTGCCCGCCCTGCTCACCCCGCACGCCGGTGAGCTCGCCCGGATGCTCGGTGTCGAGCGCGCCGCGGTGGAGGCACACCAGCTGGCCCACGTCAGGGCGGCCGCGGTGCGCTTCGGCTGCGCCGTGCTCCTCAAAGGCCGGCACACCCTGGTCGCCACCCCGGACGGCGACGTTCGCGTGTGCACCTCCGGGGTGCCGTGGCTGGCCACCGCCGGCGCCGGTGACGTGCTGGCGGGGCTCTGCGGCGCGCTGGTCGCCGCCGGCCTGGCGCCCGCCGACGCCGGCGCGGTCGGCGCCTGGCTGCACGGGGCGGCCGCGGTCGTGGCGGGCGGCTCCGGACCGGTGGCCGCAGGCGAGGTGGCGGCGGCGATCCCCCAGGTGTGCCGGGCGCTGCTCGCCGGGACGCTGGTTGAGCGCCTCTAGGATTGCCGTGACATGACCGACACCGGCCCCCGTGCGGAGATCGTCGTCGACCTCGACGCGATCCGCAGCAACGTGGCCACGTTGAAGCGGCACGCCGCGGGTGCGGCGATGATGACGGTGGTCAAGGCCGACGGCTACGGGCACGGCATGGCGCAGGTGGCCCGGGCGGCCCGCGAGGCCGGCGCCGAGTGGCTCGGCGTGGCCACCATCGACGAGGCGCTGGTGCTGCGCGCCGCGGGCGACGAGGGGCGGGTGCTTTGCTGGCTGGCCGTCCCGGGCGAGGACTACCGGCGGCCGGTGGCCGCGGGCATCGACGTGACCGCCTACACCGTCGCGGAGCTGGACGAGATCGTCGCCGCCGCCCGCGCGGTCGGGGTGCCGGCCCGGCTACAGCTGAAGATCGACACCGGCCTCAACCGTGGCGGCGCGAGCGCGGAGGAGTGGCCGGACCTGGTGGCCGCCGCCGCCAAGGCCCAGGGAGACGGCCACGCCACGGTGACCGGGGTGTGGTCCCACCTCGCGTGCAGCGACGAGCCGGACCATCCGGCCAACGACGCCCAGGAGCAGGCGTTCCGGTGCGCCCTCGAGGTCGTGGACTCGGCCGGGGTCTCCCCGGAGGTGCGGCACCTGGCCAACTCCGCGGCCACGGTCAGCCGGGCCTCGGCGCACTTCGACCTGGTCCGTTGCGGGATCGCCACCTACGGGCACTCGCCGATCCCCGGCACCGCCACCTCCGCCGAGCTGGGCCTGGTGCCGGCGATGACGGTGCGGGGCCGGCTCGCGCTGGTGAAGCCGGTCTCCGCCGGTAAGGGCGTGTCCTACGGGCACACCTACACAACGGAGAAGGACACCACGGTCGGCGTGGTGCCGATGGGGTACGGCGACGGCGTCCCGCGGCACGCGTCCTCGGTGGCGCCGGTGCTGGCCGCCGGCCGGGTCCGGACCATCGCCGGCCGGGTGTGCATGGACCAGTTCTTGGTCGACCTGGAGGGCGACGAGGCCGCGGCCGGCGACCCCGTCGTACTCTTCGGGCCGGGGACGGACGGGGAACCGACCGCCCAGGACTGGGCCGACGCGTGCGGCACCATCAGCTACGAGATCGTGACCAGGGTCGGAGGACGGATGCGACGCAGCTACCGGGGGACCCGTGAGCGCGGGTAGCCGGCTGCTCGGCGCCGCCGCGGCCGGCGCGGGCGCCGTCGCCACCGCCGCCCTGGCCGGTGTCGTCGTCGAGCGCCGGGTGGTCAAGGCCCGTCGCAACGCGCTGCCGGCGGTGGCCGAGCTGGGCTCGCTGCGCGGCAGACCGCAGCAGGTGCTCACCGAGGACGGGGTGCCGCTGCACGTCGAGGTGGACGAGCGCGCGCCGTACGCCGCCGGCCGCAGCGACGGACCGGAGCCGACCATCGTGTTCGTGCACGGCTACGCGCTGAACCTGGACTGCTTCTACTTCCAGCGCGAGCACTTCCGCGGCCGGCACCGGATGGTGTTCTACGACCAGCGGTCGCACGGCCGGTCCGGCCGCTCCTCGAAGGAGCACGCCACCATCGACCAGCTCGGCCGCGACCTGCGCACCGTTCTGGACGCGGTCGTCCCGGACGGGCCGGTGGTGCTGGTCGGGCACTCGATGGGCGGCATGACGCTGATGGCGCTGGCCGAGCAGCACCCGGATATGTTCGGGGACCGGGTGGTCGGAGCCGCGCTGCTGTCCACTCTCGCGGGTGGGCTGCGCCCGCACCGGGTACTCGGCTCGATGCTGCCGGACCGGCTGATGTCCGCGGTCACTCCCCGCGTGGTGGCCGGACTGGCCAAGGCGCCCGAGCTCGTGGAGAGCGCCCGGCGCGCCGGCTCCAACGTGGGCTTCCTGGTCACCGACCGGTTCGCGTTCGGCGACGACGTGCCCACGTCGTACGTCGAGTTCGTGGACGAGATGCTCGCCGGCACGCCGATCGACGTGCTCGCTGAGTTCTTCCCCGGCTTCAGCAACCTGGACAAGTTCGAGGCGCTGGCCGCGTTCGCGACGGTGCCGACGCTGGTGATGTGCGGCACCCGAGACCGGCTCACCTCCGTCGGGCACAGCCAGAAGATGGCCGAGCGGATCGAAGGGTCACGGCTGGTCGAGGAACGCGGCGCCGGGCACATGGTGATCCTGGAGCGCCACGACTCGGTGAATGCCGCCCTGGACCGGCTGGTGGCCGACGCGACCAAGGGGGCCGCGGCGTGAACCCGCAGATCACGTTCGAGGCGATGGCCGCCACCGCCGACGACGCCCGCGAGATCGGCCGCCGGCTGGCGGGCGTGCTGCGGCGCGGGGACCTGGTGATCCTCACCGGCGAGCTCGGTGCCGGGAAGACGACGCTGGTGCAGGGGCTGGGGGAGGGCCTGGAGATCCGCGGACCGGTGACCTCGCCGACGTTCGTGATCGCCCGGGTGCATCCCTCGCTGGTCGGCGGGCCGGCGCTGGTGCACGCCGATGCCTACCGGCTCGGCGGGGTCGACGAGCTCGACGACCTGGACCTGGACGCCTCGCTCGAGGATGCGGTGACCGTCGTGGAGTGGGGTGCGGGGGTCGCGGAGGGGCTCACCGACACCCGGCTCGAGGTGCACCTGGTCCGCTCCTCCGGCGGGGACGACGAGACCCGGCTGGTGCAGATCAGCCCGGTGGGCGAGCGGTGGCGTGGCGTGGGGCTGGCCGCGACGCTAGCGTAATCTCGGCGTCGTGCTGCTCGCCCTTGACACCGCAACCCCCGCCATCACCGTCGCCCTGCACGATGGGGAGCGGGTGGTCGCCGCCTCCACCGTCGTGGACGCCCGGCGGCACGGCGAGCTGCTGGCCACCGGCATCACCGCGGTGCTCGACGAGGCCTGGGTGTCCCGGCAGGACCTGACTGCGGTCGCGGTCGGCGTCGGCCCCGGCCCGTTCACCGGGCTGCGGGTCGGACTGGTCACTGCGCGCACCCTGGGTGCGGTGCTGGAGATCCCGGTGTACGGCGTGTGCACGCTCGACGTGCTGGCCGCCGAGGCAGCGGACAACGGGATCGGCGAGCCGTTCCTGGTGGCCACCGACGCGCGCCGCAAGGAGGTCTACTGGGCCTCCTACAGCGAGCTGGGCACCCGGCTCGACGGACCGCAGGTGTCGCGACCTGCCGACATCGCGTCCGACGGCCCAGTGGTCGGCCGCGGCGCTGCGCTCTATCCCGAGGCGTTCCCGCGCGGCTGCGCCCCAGAGCACCCGAGTGCGGCCGTGCTGGCCCGGGCGCTGACCGAGGAGCGGGTCGAGCCGCTCGACCCCGAGCCGCTGTACCTCCGTCGCCCGGACGCGGTCGAGCCGGGGAAGCGCAAGCGGGTCTCGTGAACATCCGGGCGGCGACTCAGGAGGATGCCGCGGGGGTCGCCGCGCTGGAGGCGCTCTGCTTCGGTGACGACGCGTGGACCCCGCCGATGGTGGTCTCCGAGCTCACCGGCCCCGACCGGGACACCCTGGTGGCACTCGAGGACACCGCCCTGGTCGGCTACGCGATGACGCTGGCCTCCGGCGACGTGGTGGACCTGCTTCGCATCGCCGTACACCCCGAGCAGCGACGCCGCGGCGTGGCCCGGACCCTGCTCGACACCGTGATCGAGCGGGGGGCGCGCACCCGCGCCGAGCGGGTGCTGCTCGAGGTCCGGGTCGGCAACGTGGCGGCACGGTCGTTCTACGCCGCCTCCGGTTTCGCCGAGATCTCCCGGCGGCGCGGCTACTACCGCGACGGCAGCGACGCCCTGGTGCTTGCCCTCCCGCTGCCGGCCGCGCCCGCGAGCGGGACAGAATAGGGCCATGGCTTCCGAACCGCTGGTGCTCGGCATCGAGACGTCCTGCGACGAGACGGGCGTAGGCGTTGTCCGCGGGCACACCCTGCTCGCCGACGCGGTCGCCTCCAGCGTCGAGGAGCACGCCCGCTTCGGCGGGGTGGTGCCGGAGGTGGCCTCCCGGGCGCACCTGGAGGCGATGGTGCCGACCATCGAGCGGGCCTGCGAGGAGGCGGGCATCAAGCCGTACGACGTGGACGCGATCGCGGTCACCAGCGGACCCGGCCTGGCCGGGGCACTGCTGGTCGGCGTGGCTGCGGCGAAGGCCCTCGCGGTGGCGCTCGGCAGGCCGATCTACGGCGTCAACCACCTGGCCGCGCACGTCGCGGTCGACCAGGTGGAGCACGGCCCGCTGCCCGAACCGTGCGTCGCGCTGCTGGTCAGCGGCGGGCACTCCTCGCTGCTCGAGGTCACCGATGTGACCCTGGGTGTGGAGCCGCTCGGCGCCACCATCGACGACGCGGCCGGCGAGGCCTTCGACAAGGTGGCCCGGCTGCTCGGCCTGCCGTTCCCGGGTGGGCCCTACATCGACCGCGAGGCCCGCTCCGGCTCCTCGGTCGCGATCGACTTCCCGCGCGGGCTCACCTCGCAGCGTGACCTGCAGCGGCACCGCTTCGACTTCTCGTTCTCCGGCCTGAAGACCGCGGTCGCCCGTTGGGTGGAGGCCCGGGAGCGGTCCGGGGAACCGGTTCCGGTCGCCGACGTGGCCGCCTCGTTCCAGGAGGCGGTGTGCGACGTACTCACCGCCAAGGCGATCGACGCCGCGGCCGACCGGGGCATCGAGGATCTGCTCATCGGCGGCGGGGTCGCGGCGAACTCACGGCTGCGCGTGCTGGCCGAGGAGCGCGCCGCCGCCAAGGGCATCCGGGTCCGGGTGCCCCGACCCAAGCTGTGCACCGACAACGGCGCCATGGTGGCCGCGCTGGGCGCCGAGCTGGTGGCCCGGGGACGCACCCCCTCGGCGCTCGACCTTCCCGCCGACTCGTCCATGCCGCTGACCACCGTCGTCGCCTAGCCTTCGAACCGGCGCTCGCGCTGTGTCGAGCCGACGCTCGTGCGGTGTTGCGGTGCGGGCCGGCCGCGCCCATCCGATGAGGAGGCTGTCGCTTGTGCGGGATCACTGGAGCGTGGTGGGCGCTATGTGGCAATGCCGCTCCGGTGATTGGCCTCACCCCCGAGGTCCGACACATCCGAAGATGACCCTCGGCGCTGGGATCAGGGTCGGGCGGCGAAGAAGAACGGGCGGTTCTCGTCGCCGCCGGGGACGGCCGGAGAGGCCGCCACGATGCTGCCGTCGGTGCCGAGCCGGAGGATCTGCCAGCCGCCGTCCTCGTGCACGACGGCGAGCAGGTGGGTGTCGTCCTCCCAGGCCACGTCGGTCACGTACAGGTCGCTGTCGGTCGGCCGCTGGAACGTGACGACCGGCTTCCCCGTGCTGGCGTCCAGGATGCTGACGCTGGAGGAGCCGAGCCCGTCGACGTACGCCGGGTAGGCCGCGACGTACTTCCCGCTCAGGCTGAACTGACCCAGGCTGTAGTCACAGGTGTGCCAGCGCTCGTGCCCGACCGCACCCGCCGTCCAGCCCGGATCCACCACCGCCCAGCAGGACCCGAAGTCGGTGGACTTCGTCTGCACCGAGATCGCGTTGGCGGCTTCCGAAGCACCGCCGGCGCCGAGCGCGCCCTTCAGCCAGACCTCGGCGGTGCCCGGGGTGAAGTCGGTGACCGACACCTGCGGGTGCAGCCCGTCCGTCTCGAAGACCAGGCCGGTGCGCACGTAGCCGACCGGATGGGCGGTCACTCCCGGTGGGATGGGCAGGGAGTCCTGACCTTCGCCCATGCCGGTGCCAATGCCCTGCACCAGCTGCCCGGGCTGGCCGGAAGCCCCAGCGACGAACCAGGCGGTGCGGCCGCCGCCGCCGTCGACGGCGAGTCCCGCCGCGCCCGGCTGTGTGCTGGTCACGCGGTTGTCCTGGTCGAGCTGTACGACGGAGTAGTCCCCGTTCTGGGCGGCGAGCGCGACCCAGCCACCGTGGTAGACCGCGATGTCGGTGTAGGCGGCAGGAAGCTGCTCGGTCATGCTGCCGTTGTGCAGCACGCCGCCGTCGAGATAGATGATGCCCGGGTCCGCGCCCCGGGCGGCCCCCACCGCGGTCAGCGGGATGGCACCGGCCGGGAAGGTCGGCGAAGGACTGGGCGACGGCGAGGGGGCCGGCGACTGGTCGGGCGACGGCGACGGTGAGCCGTGCGTGACTGTGGGGCTGGGCTGATTGATCGGGCCGATGCCCCGGTCGGTGCCGCCGGTGGCCGCCAGCCCGGCTGGGACGGCCACGGCCAGCACGGCTGCGGCCACCGCGCCGGTGGCGATCCTGCGCCGCCACACGATGCCGCGGGCCCGCTGCCTGACCTCGGCCATACCGAACGGGTGGCCCCCGACGTCGTGGGAACGGGTCTTCAGCTCGCGGGCGAGCCGCTCGCGCTCGTCGTTCATCGGTCCTCCTCCCGGCTCAGCTCCGGCCGGTCGCCCACCCGGGCGCGCATGTTGGCCAGCGCACGGCTGGCCTGGGACTTGACCGTGCCCACCGAGACGCCGAGGATCTCGGCAACCTCGGCCTCGGGCAGGTCCTCGTAGTAGCGCAGCACGATCACCGCCCGCTGCTTGCGCGGAAGCGTCTGCACGAACTCCCACAGCGCCGCCCGCTCACCGTGGTCGGTGCGGTCCGAGACGCCGACGGCGTCCGGGACCTGGTCGGTGGTGACCTCACGACGCTTCCAGGCCCGCCGCCACAGCGAGTTGTTCTCGTTGACCAGGATCCGGCGCACGTAGCCGTCGACCAGCTCGCGGCGGTGCACCTTGTCCCAGGACAGGTACAGCTTGGCGAGCGCCGTCTGCACCAGGTCCTCGGCGGTGTGCCGGTCCCCGGTCAGCAGGTAGGCCGTCCGCAGCAGGCTGGGCTGACGCGCGGACATGTACGCCTCGAACTCGGCGTCCCGCTCCGCTCTGTCGACCGTGCCCATCGCCGCGACGGTCCCCCTCTCCACTGCGAACTGCATCGTCTGCACCCATCCTTGCCTTGTTCACCGCCAAGACGCGGTTGGACACGGCGAGGTTGCATCCGCCTGCGAGGATGAGCGCCGTGCTTGCCTTCCTCGTCCCGGTCCTGCTCCTGGTCGGCGGGGCGGTGCTGCTCACCGCCGGAGCCGAAGGCTTCGCCGAGCACGTGACCGGCGCGGCCTCCCGGCTGGGGGTGAGCGTGCTCGCCCTCGGGCTGCTGCTGGCCGGCGCCGAGCCGGAGGAGGCGGTCACCGCGATGCTCGCCTCCGGCAGGGGCCACCCGGCGCTGGCCGCCGGCGACGCGATCGGTGCGAACCTGGTGATCCTCACCCTCACCATCGGGCTCGCCGCGCTGCTCGGCCGGCTGCCGGTGACCCGGCAGGTGGTGGAGTACGCCGTCGCGGCGGCGGTCGCGGGCGCGGTCACCGTGGTGCTCGCCTGGAACGGGGTGCTCGGCCGGATCGAGGGCGCGGTGCTGGTCCTGCTGTACGTCGGAGGCGTGGTCTGGGTCTGGCGACGGGAGCGACGCCCGCCCATGATCGGTGAGCTGAGCGAGCTTGCCGAGGAGGAGCCCCATGAACCTGAGCGCCCGGGGCGGGCGCTGGCCTTCGTCGTGCTGGGCCTGCTCGGCATGGTCGCCGGCGGCTACCTCGCGGTCCGCGGCGCGGAGGGACTCGTCGAGGCGCTCGCGGTCTCCGACTCCGTGGTCGGCCTGACCCTGCTGGCGCTGGCGACCAGTGCGGAGATGCTCGCCCTGGTGTGGGCCGCCCACCGGCGCGGGGTCAGCGAGATCGTGCTCGCCGGCGCGGTCGGGTCGGTTGCCTACAACGCGACCGTGTCGATCGGTCTGGCTGCCCTGGTCAGCCCGCTGGGCCTTGGCCGGCACTCGCCGGTCACCACCGTCGGCATCGCCACCGCCGCGTTGCCGCTGGTGCTACTCCTCGGCCGGCGCACCGGCTGGTTCCCGCGGCCGGTGGGGCTGCTGCTGGTGGTCGGGTACCTGGCCACGGTCGGCTGGCTGTGGGTCGGCTGAGTGGTGCCTGGGTAGGGTCGAGCCGTCCGACGACGACGAGGAGGGCGCATGCAGCAGGTTCGCGGAGTGGTGGCCCGGCGCAAGGGGGCGCCGGTCACCCTGGAGACGGTCAACGTCCCGGACCCCGGGCCCGGCGAGGCCGTGGTGAAGGTGCAGGCCTGTGGGGTCTGCCACACCGACCTGCACTACCGCGAGGGCGGCATCAACGACGACTTCCCGTTCCTTCTCGGGCACGAGGCGGCCGGCGTCGTCTCCGCGGTCGGCGAGGGCGTGACCAACGTGGCCGTCGGCGACTACGTGATCCTCAACTGGCGGGCCGTCTGCGGGCAGTGCCGCGCCTGCCTCAAGGGCAAGCCCTGGTACTGCTTCGCCACCCACAATGCCGCGCAGAAGATGACCCTCACCGACGGCACCGAGCTCAGTCCGGCCCTCGGCATCGGAGCGTTCGTCGAGAAGACCCTCGTCGCCGCGGGGCAGTGCACGAAGGTCGACGAGGCCGACCCGGCGGCCGTCGGGCTCCTC
>DASSKA010000122.1:0-13755 GCA_035690905.1 Nocardioidaceae bacterium
AGAAGGCGTTGTCCAGCTGCCGGTCGCGGTCCTCGAGGAGCCGCCGCAGCACCGCCTCGTCGATCAGGCCGGTGCCGTCGGTCGCCGTCTCCCCGATCCGGTTCATGCCTGCGACCAGGTCGGCCAGGCTGTCGGCGACCACGAAGTCCGCGCCATGACGCTTGAACGCCTCGACCGGGCCGGGCGCCCCGTCCCCGACCACCCGCCCCAGCAGGAGGCGTACGTCGCGCCCGGTCAGGTCGGGGTTCTGCTCGGACCCCGACAGGGCGAACTCCTTCTCGATGATCTTCTGGGTGAGCACGAACCACGAGTAGTCGTAGCCGGTGCCCCGCAGGTGCGCCAGGGTGCCGAGGGTGTCGAAGCCGGGATAGTACGGTGCAGGCAGCCGGCGTCCCCGCGCGTCCAGCCACAGCGACGACGGTCCCGGCAGGATCCGGATGCCGTGGTTGTCCCACACCGGATCCCAGTTGCGGATGCCCTCGACGTAATGCCACATCCGGTCCGGGTTGATCACGTGTCCGCCCGCTCCGGCGGTGATCGCCTGCATCCGGCCGTCGACGTGCGCCGGCACCCCGGCGACCATCTGCTCCGGGGCGCTGCCGAGCCGATCCGGCCAGAACCTGCGCACCAGGTCGTGGTTGCCGCCGATGCCGCCCGAGGTCACCACGACCGCCTGGGCGTGCAGCTCGAACTCGCCGACCTCGACGCGCGAGCTGGCCCTCCCCCGTGGCGCGGAGGTCTGTTCGAGCATGCAGCCGCGTACGCCGTCGACGACACCGCCGCTGGTGGTCAGGCCGTCGACCCGGTGCCGGAACGCGAGCCTGACCAGTCTTCCATCCACGGCGGCCCGCACCCGTCGCTCGAAGGGTGCGACAAGCCCCGGGCCGGTCCCCCAGGTGATGTGGAACCGCGGCACCGAGTTGCCATGGCCGTCGGCGCGACCGTCGCCGCGTTCGGCCCAGCCGACCACCGGGAAGAATCTGTGGCCCATGGCGTGCAGCCAGGCGCGCTTCTCGCCGACGGCGAAGTCGACGTACGCCTCGGCCCAGGCCCGCGGCCAGTAGTCCTCCGGGCGGTCGAACTGCGCGCTGCCGACCCAGTCCTGCCAGGCCAGCTCGCGGGAGTCCTTGATGCCCATCCGCCGCTGCTCGGGACTGTCGACGAGGAACAGGCCGCCGAACGACCAGAAGGCCTGGCCACCCAGGCACTGCTCGCCCTCCTGGTCGAGCAGGATCACCCGGCGACCGGCGTCGGCGAGCTCCGCGGTCGCGACCAGGCCGGCCAGCCCGGCACCGACCACGATGACGTCAGCGTCCATCCCGCGATCCTGCCAGACAGGGCGAGAGAAGCGATGGGGCACACAACGCAGCCGTCACCCGAGAGGCACACCGCCCCGCGAGGTCAGCTGGACTCAGTAGCCGATCTCGAGGCCGGCGTAGTTCTCGGCAAGTCCTGCGGCCCCGGCGTGCGAGCGGGCCACCCAGCGCAGCTGGGACAGTTGCAGCTGGGCGTCGAACTCGTCGCCGGTGCGGTGCAGCATCGAGGTCATCCACCACGAGAAGTGGGTGCACCGCCACACCCTGCGCAGTGCGGTCTCCGAGTAGGCGTCGGCGAGCTCGGTCGCGCCGTCGCGCAGCCAGGCGGTCAGTGCCTGCGAGAGCAGACTGACGTCGGCGATCGCCAGGTTGAGGCCCTTCGCGCCGGTGGGCGGCACGATGTGGGCCGCGTCCCCGGCCAGGAACAGCCGGCCGTGCCGCATCGGGCTGGCCACGAACGAGCGCATCGGCAGGATCGACTTGTCGAGCACCGGCCCGGGCTGCAGGTGCCAGCCGTCCTGGCCGTCCCCGAGCCGGGTGGCCAGCGCGTCCCAGATCCGCTGGTCGGACCAGTTCGCGATGTCGTCGTCGGGATCGACCTGGAGGTAGAGCCGGGACAGCGTGGGCGACCGCATCGAGTGCAGCGCGAACCCGTCGGGGTGCCAGGCGTAGATCAGCTCGTCGGTCGAGGGGGGTACGTCGGCCAGAATCCCCAGCCACGCATAGGGATAGGTGCGCTCCCACAGCTGTTGCACGTGGTCGGGAATCGCCGGACGGGAGGGACCGTGGAAGCCGTCGCAGCCGGCGACGACTTCCGCCTCGATCCGCCGGGGCCTGCCGTCGGCATCGATGAAGCTGACCGAGGGAGTGTCGGACGCGAGGTCGTGCAAGGCGACGTCGGACACCTCGTAGAAGGACTGCTGCTCGGCCGTGTGCCGGGCCCTCATGAGGTCCTTGGTGAGCTCGGTCTGGCCGTAGATCCACACCGAGCGGCCGACCAGGTCCACGAAGTCGAGGTGATGGCGCTCGTGCGGGAACTGCAGGTGGATGCCGCGGTGCTCGTGGCCCTCGGCTTCGATCCGCTCACCGAGCCCGACGGAGCGGAGCAGTTCGACCGAGGAGGACTCCAGCACACCTGCCCGGATCCGGCCCAGCACGTAGTCCGGCGACCGGTTCTCCAGCAGCACCGACTCGATCCCCTCCAGGTCGAGCAGGTGGGACAGCAGCAGTCCCGCGGGGCCGGCCCCGATGATCGCCACGCGCGTCCGCAACGTCCCTCCTCTCAGATCCGGACCCAGTCGGCCTCGATCGCCGAGACCGCCTCCAGCAGCGGCGGCAGGAACTCGCGACGCGCCTTCTCCTTTGTGACCCGGCTGACGTGCGAGGACACGTTGACCGCTGCCACCACCCGGCCGCGCTTGTCGTGAACCGGTGCGGCGAGCGAACGCAGCCCCTGCTCGAGCTCCTGGTCCACCAGGGCGTAGCCCTGCTCGCGGACCCGCCGCAACGCATCGCGCAGCCGGTCCGGCGACGTCTCCGTGTGGGGGGTGTACGCCTCCATCTGCAAACCTCGCAGGTGCTCCTCCAGCCCCTCGTCGTCCAGCCCTGCGAGCAGCACGCGGCCCATCGAGGTGACATGAGCGGGGAACCTCGTGCCGACGTTGATGGTGACCGTCATGATCCGTGACGTCGGGACCCGCGCGACGTACACGATGTCCGACCCGTCGAGCACCGACATCGACGATGACTCGTGCAGCTGCTCGACCAGGCTCTCCAGGTGCGGCTCGGCGATCCCCGGCAGGGACATGCTGGACAGGTAGGCGTATCCGAGGTCGAGCACCTTGGGCGCCAGACGGAACGCTCTGCCCTCACTGCGCACGTAGCCGAGATCGCGCAGGCTGAGCAGGAATCGCCGGGCTGCCGCCCTGGTCAGCCCGGTGGCGCGGGCGACCTCGCTGAGCGTGAGCTCGGGCCGCTCCGGTCCGAAGGCGGTGATCACCGACAGCCCGCGTTCGAGGGACTGGACGAAGTAGCCGTCACGGCGCCGTGCCTCGTCGGTGGCCAACTGGGTTCCCATCGTGTGCGTTAGGGTAACAAGTGTTCGGCAAACGCACAGGGTGTCGGGAGGTCACAGTGCACGGACGCGAGGTGTACGTCGTCGACGCGGTCCGCACTCCGGTCGGCAAGTTCGGGGGTGCGCTGGCCGGCGTCCGCCCCGACGACCTCGCCGCGATCGTGGTGAAGGCCCTGCTGCGCCGCAACGAGAACTTCGACCCGGCGCGCGTCGACGAGGTCTACTTCGGCGCGGCCAACCAGGCCGGCGAGGACAACCGCAACGTCGCCCGGATGGCCGCCCTGCTGGCAGGCCTGCCGCCGTCGGTCCCCGGATCGACGTCGAACCGGCTGTGCGCGTCCGGGCTGGACGCAGTGGTCAACGCAGCCCGCGCGATCGCGGTCGGCGACGGCTCGGTCTACATCGCGGGCGGCGTCGAGTCGATGACGCGGGCGCCATGGGTCGTGCCGAAGCCGGAGCGCGCCTACCCGGCCGGCAACCAGGCGATGGCGTCCACGACGCTCGGCTGGCGACTGGTGAACCCGAACATGCCCGAGGAGTGGACGGTCAGCCTCGGAGAGGGCACCGAGCAGCTCGGCGAGAAGCACGGCATCACCCGCGACGCCGCCGACGAGTTCGCGGTCCGCAGCCAGACGCTGGCCGCCCGGGCCTGGGCCGAAGGCGGCTACGACTCGGCGGCCGTGCAAGTGCCCGGAGCCGAGATGCAGCGCGACGAGGGCATCCGCGACGGAGTCAGCGCCGAGTCGCTGGCGAAGCTGAAGCCGGTCTTCAGGCCGGACGGCTCGATCACAGCCGGCAACGCCTCGCAGCTCTCCGACGGCGCCGCGGCGCTGCTGCTGGCCGACGAGGGCGGCGTGGCCGCGCTGGGCGCAGAGCCGCTCGCCAGGATCACCGCCACCGGGGTGGACGCCGTCGAGCCGCAGTTCTTCGGGATCGCGCCGGTCGAGGCGGTACGGCGCGCGCTCACCAAGGCCGGGAAGAGCCTGGGCGACGTGACCACGATGGAGCTGAACGAGGCGTTCGCCACCCAGTCGCTGGCCTGCCTGTCCCAATGGCCCGAGCTCGACCCCGAGCTGGTCAACCCGCAGGGCGGCGCGGTCGCGATCGGACATCCGCTCGGGTGCTCCGGCGCCCGGCTCGCCGGCGCGGTGGCCCACCAGCTGGCGGCGGCTGGGTCCGGAATCGGTGTCGCCGCGCTGTGCGTCGGGGTCGGCCAGGGGCTCGCCGTGACGATGGAGCGCTGAGATGGGCGACACGGCCGGAGATGGTGGTTTCGAGGCTCGCAGGCTCGCACCTCAACCACCGGACGAGAGCAGGCTCGCACCTCAACCACCGGACGAGCTGGACCCGCCGTACTCCTTCCCCGACTACCGCTCCACGGCGCTGCGCTCACCGCAGAAGGCACTGGTGGTGCCGCCGTTCGGGATGACCGAGCTGACCGGGCCGGCGTTCGGCGAGGGCGACGTCCGCGAGTCCGACGCCGACCTGACCGTGCACGGTGCGGGCGAGGCGATCGGCGAGCGGATCATCGTGCACGGCACCGTGACCGACGGCGACGGCCGTCCGGTGCCGCACAGCCTGGTCGAGGTGTGGCAGGCCAACGCCGGCGGCCGCTACCGGCACGACCGGGACCGGCACCCTGCTCCCCTGGACCCGAACTTCACCGGCGCCGGACGCTGTCTGACCGACGCTGAGGGCCACTACCGGTTCGTGACGATCAAGCCGGGGCCGTACCCGTGGAAGAACCACACCAACGCGTGGCGGCCGGCGCACATCCACCTCTCGCTGTTCGGCCGCGCCTTCACCCAACGGCTGATCACGCAGATGTACTTCCCGGGCGACCCGCTGTTCTACCAGGACCCGATCTTCAACGGCGTGCGCGACGAGCGCGCCCGCAAGCGGATGATCTCCGTCTACGACCACGACACGACGGTCGAGGAGTGGGCCACCGGCTACCGCTTCGACATCGTCCTCGACGGCGCGGCCGCAACGCCGAGGGAGCAGCCGTGAGCGAGTTCGTCTACGAGGTCACCGACGTCGCCGCCTCCCCCGGGCCGATGCCGTGGCAGACGGTCGGGCCGTTCTTCGGCTTCGCACTTCCGTACGACGACGGACCGGCCGTCGCCGGTGCGGAGCGGCAGGGCGCGTTCACGCTGTCCGGGCAGGTCCTCGACGGGGAGGGGCAGCCGGTCCCGGACGCGCTTCTGGAGATCTGGCAGGCCGACGAGCAGGGCCGTTTCGTCACCCATCCGGGGGTCTTCCACGCAGTGGCCGCCGACGGCTTCCGGGGCTTCGGCCGCTGCGCCACCGACGAGCAGGGACGCTACGCGTTCCGCACCGTGAAGCCGGCCGGCGTGCCCAACGGCGACGGGCGGCCGCAGGCACCGCACCTCGCGGTCTCGCTGTTCGCGCGCGGGATGCTGCGCCGGGCGGTAACCCGCGTCTACTTCGACGACGAGGCTGCGAACGACACCGACCCGCTGCTCGTGTCGGTCGAGACGTCCCGCCGCCACACGATGGTCGCCACCCGCGACGGCGGCGGCTACCGTTTCGACGTGCACGTCCAGGGCGAGAACGAGACCGTGTTCCTGCATGTCGACTGAGGACGCGGCTGACGTCGGCCTGCTCTCCCCGACCACCGCCGGCACTGCGGCAGAGGCGATCACCGGCGACAGCGTCGTGGCCGCCGCGATGCTCCGTGCCGAGGCTGCACTGCTGACGGCCCTGGCGTCGACCGGAATCGCCCCCGCGGGCGTCGGGACCGCAGCGCACGCCGTCGCCGCCGTTCAGGTCGATGCCCGCGAGCTCGCGCTGGCCGCACCCGCAGGGGGAAACCCGGTGATCCCGTTGCTGGCCAGGCTCCGCGGGTCGGTGCCGCCCGAGGTGCGGGAGTGGGTGCACCACGGCGCGACCAGCCAGGACATCCTCGACACCGCCATGATGCTGGTCGCCGAGGACGTCTGTGCACGCATCCGCCAGGACCTGGTCACGCTCGCCGATGCGCTGGCGCGGCTCGCCCGCGAGTCGCGCGGCGTGCCCGTGGTGGCGCGCACCCTCACCCAGCAGGCGATGCCCACGACGCTGGGGATGCGGGCGGCCGGCTGGCTGGCCGGAGTCCACGACGCCCTGCGGACGACCGAGGCGTGCGCACCGCTGCCCGCCTCTCTCGGCGGCCCGGTCGGCACGGCCGCTGCGTACGGCGAGCGCGGCCCGGCGGTGCTGGATGCCTACGCCGCCACCCTCGGGCTGAGTGCGCCGGCGGGCTCGTGGCACACCCGCCGCACACCCGTTCTCGGTCTCGCCGCGGCGCTGGCGCAGACCGGCGAGGCCTGCGCGAAGATCGCCGCCGACCTGCTGGTGATGGCGCAGACCGAGGTCGGCGAGGTCCGCGAGTCGGCCACCGAGGGCGCCGGCGGATCGTCGTCGATGCCGCACAAGCACAACCCCGCCCAGTGCGTACTGGTGTCCGCCGCGGCGCGGCGGCTCCCTGGCCTGCTGGCCACCGTCCAATCCTCCGCAGCGCCTGAGAACGAGCGGCCTGCGGGCGCCTGGCACGCCGAGTGGGCACCGCTGCGTTCGCTGCTGCGGATGGCCGGTGCAGCTGCCGAGCGCACCGCGTCCCTGGTGCCGGGCCTGGTCTTCGACCACGACGCGATGGCGAGGAACCTCGACCTGCTGGTGGGTAGCCTCGGCAAGGATTCCGCCTGGGTCGACGCACAGACCTCGCACGTCCACGTGTGGATCGAGCGGGTGCTGGCCGAGCACGAGGAGGTGTGCCGATGACCACGTCGGTGCCGCTGGCGTACGACGTGCAGGGCCGGCCGGATGCGCCGGCGGTGTTCCTGGCGCCGTCCTTGGGCACGACGTCGGAGTTGTTCGACGACCTCGCCGCAGCCCTGGCCACCTCGCACCACGTGGTGCGCTTCGACATGCGCGGCCACGGCCGCTCGCCGGCCCCCCACGGCCCCTACACGATGGCCGGGCTCGCCGACGACGTAGTCGCACTCGCGGACCGGCTCGGCATCGCGCGCTTCGCCGTGCTCGGCCTGTCGCTGGGCGGCTGCATCGCCCAGCAGCTCGCCCTCAGCCACCCGGAGCGGCTGAGCGCCGCGGTGCTGTGCTGCACCCTGCCGAAGTTCGGCGAGCCCGCGCAGTGGCACGACCGCGCCGCGTCGGTTCGCGCCGACGGGATGGCGGTGCTGGACGAGGGCACGCGCCTACGCTGGTTCACCGAGGCCACGCGCACCGACCACCCCGAGGTCGTCGAGCACTACATCGACATGCTCGCGGCCACCCCCGTCGAGGGGTACGCCGCCTGCTGCGAGGCGCTCGCCGGGTTCGACGCGACCGACCGGCTCGCAGAGGTCGGCGTACCCACCCGCGTCATCGCCGGCTCGGAGGATCCCGTCGCCACCGTCGAGCTCGCCGGGAAGCTGGCCGCCCCGATCCCCGGGGCCGACCTCGTCGTCATCGAGGACGCCTCCCACATCGCCTGCGCCGAGCAGCCCGACGCGTTCCACGCCGCCGTGGCCGAACACCTGGACGGGCACCAGTGAGCGACTACGACGACGGCATGCGCGTGCGCCGCGAGGTGCTCGGCGACGATCACGTCGACCGCGCCACCGGCGGGGCCACCGAGGTGACCCGGGACTTCCAGGAGCTCATCACCCGCTATGCCTGGGGCGGCGTGTGGACCCGCGACGGGCTCCCCCGCCGCGACCGCTCCATCGTCACGCTGACCGCGCTGGTGGCCGGCCGGCACTTCGACGAGCTGGAGTTCCACCTGCGCGCGGCACTGCGCAACGGGCTGACGCGCCAGGAGATCGTCGAGGTGCTGCTGCAGACCGCCGTCTACTGCGGCGTGCCCGCGGCCAACTCGGCCTTCGCGGTCGCCAAGCGCGTACTCGCCGAATGAACGAGGAGGTTCTCATGCCGAGCAACAGCTGGCGGGACAGCCCGCCGTTCCGCGCAGACCACGTGGGCAGCCTGCTGCGTCCGCAGAAGCTGCTGGACGCACGCGCCGACCACGCCGCCGGCACCCTCGGCGACGACGCCCTGCGCGAGGTCGAGGACGCCAGCATCCGCGACGTGATCGAGCTGCAACGGGCCGCCGGCCTGCAGACCGCGACCGACGGCGAGTTCCGGCGCACGGCGTGGCACATGGACTTCATCTACCAGCTCGCCGGCATCGACCGCACCGACCAGAAGCTCGCGGTGCACTTCCACAACAAGCAGGGCGACCTCGACTTCGAGGCGGCCGCGCTCAGCGTGCACGACCGGATCCGGCTGGAGGACACGATCTTCGCCGACGCGTTCACGTTCCTGCGCGACCACGTGCCCGCAGACTCGGGGCTCACCCCGAAGCTGACGATCCCCTCGCCCAGCATGGTCCACTACCGCGGCGGCCGGGCCGCCATCGACGAGTCGGTCTACCCCGACCTGGAGCAGTTCTGGACCGACCTCGCCGCGGCGTACGCCGAGCAGATCCACCGACTCGGCGACCTGGGCTGTCGCTACCTGCAGCTCGACGACACCAGCCTGGCCTACCTCAACGACCCCGAGCAGCGGGCGATGGTGGCGGCACAGGGCGGCGACCCCGACCACCAGCACGAGCGCTACATCGCCACCCTGAACGCCGCGCTCGCCGGCCGGCCCGAGGGCATGCGGATCACCACGCACATGTGCCGCGGCAACTTCCGCTCCTCCTGGGTGGCCAGTGGCGGCTACGACTTCGTCGCCGAGGCCCTGTTCTCCGGCCTCGACGTGGACGGCTTCTTCCTGGAGTACGACGACGAGCGCTCCGGCGGCTTCGAGCCCCTGCGCTTCGTGCCCGAGGACAAGATGGTCGTGCTCGGGCTGGTGACGACGAAGTCCGGGAAGCTGGAGGACAAGAGCACGCTGAAGCGCCGGGTGGATGAGGCGAGCCGCTTCGTCCCGCTCGAGCAGATCTGCCTGTCGCCCCAGTGCGGCTTCTCCTCCACCGTGGACGGCAACGTGCTGAGCATCGACGAGGAGAAGGCCAAGCTCGCGCTCGTGGTCGAGACCGCCCACGAGATCTGGGCCTGAGCGCCCCGGCCGGTTTACCAGGGCACCCAGGTAATCTGCCCCTCCCCACGGTGAATTCACCGTGGGGAGGGGCTGTTCACCATGGTGCCCTGGTAATCGGCAAATTTGCATTGTGGGCAAAATTGCATACGCTGCAAGTATGTCCAGTACGACGACCGAGGCCGGCACGGGTCTGCGCGAACGCAAGAAGCTCGCCACCCGGCGCCGGATCAAGGACGAGGCGCTGAGCCTGGCCCTGGAGCGCGGCCTGGACCGTCTCACCGTCGAGGCGATCGCGGCCGCCGCGGACGTCTCCCCGCGCACGTTCTTCAACTACTTCGCGTGCAAGGAGGAGGCGCTGATCGGCGACGGCGGAGAGACAGCGGCCGCCATGCTCGAGACGATCCGAGCCCGCCCGGCGCACGAGACCCCGTTGCAGACCCTGCACGCCGCGATCACCCAGAGCACGATGCTCACCGCCGCCCACCTGGACCGCGACCGGGCGCGCGCCCGGCAACAGCTGGTCCGTGACAACCCGTCCCTGCTTCCTCGCCAGCTGGCCCAGTACGCCACCGTGGAGCGCACGTTCATCGAGGCGATGGCCGAGCGGCTCGGCGCCGACCCCGACGTGGACCTGCGCCCGGCGCTGCTGGCCGCGATCGCGGTCAGCGTGATCCGGGTCGCCACCCAGCGCTGGACGGCCGACGGAAACGCCCCGCTCCTCGACCTCGTCGACGAGGCGTTCGCCCTCCTTCCGCAGGACCTGACCACCCACGGCACCCGGAAGAGGACGCATGGCTGACGTCGCGACCGAGAGAACCGCCGGCACCCGCTCGAAGAAGCAGGTCATCGTCATCTTCATCGGGCTGATCCTGGGGATCCTGATGGCCGCGCTCGACCAGACGATCGTCGCTACCGCGCTGCCGACGATCGCCGGCCAGCTCAACGGCCTGCAGCAGATCTCGTGGATCATCGCGGTCTACCTGATGGCGCAGACGATCGCGATGCCCATCTACGGCAAGGTCGGCGACTACCTCGGGCGGCGCAACGCCTTCCACTTGGCCATCGTGATCTTCCTGGCCGGCTCCGTGCTGGCGGGCATCGCCCAGTCGATGGGCATGCTGATCGCCTTCCGCGCGCTGCAGGGGCTGGGCGCCGGTGGCCTGCTGGTCGGCGCGCAGACCATCATCGGCGAGATCGTCAGCGCCCGGGAGCGCGGCAAGTACATGTCGATCATGGGACCGATGATCGGTGTGGCCACCGTGCTCGGGCCACTGCTCGGCGGCTACCTGACCCAGCACGCCTCCTGGCGCTGGATCTTCTACATCAACGTCCCGATCGGCATCGCCGCACTCGTGGTGACCGGCCTGACGCTCAAGCTCCCCCGCCCGCAGGTCAGGCAGCGTGCGGACTACCTGGGGTCCGCGGTCATCGCCGCTGCGGTGAGCTGTCTGATCCTGGTGCTCACCTGGGGCGGCCGGACCTACGCGTGGACCTCCCCGATGGTCCTGGCACTGTCGGCGGTGTTCGTTCTGCTGGTCCCGGTGTTCGTGTACGTCGAGAGGCGCGCCCAGGCGCCGGTGATGCCGCTGCGGCTGTTCCGCGACGACATCTTCCGGATCAACGTGCCGCTGGCGTTCCTGATCGGGGTGGCCATGTTCGGGGCGGTCAGCTACCTGCCGACGTACCTGCAGCTCTCGCTCGGCGCGAGCGCGACGTACTCCGGCATCCTGATGCTCCCGCTGATGGGCGGCCTGATGTTCTCGGCGGTGATCACCGGCCAGGTGATCAGCCGCACCGGCCGCTACAAGGTCTTCCCGGCTCTGGGCACGGCAGTTGCCGCGGTCGGGATGTACCTGCTGTCGTTCATGGACGCATCCACCTCCCGTGGCCAGTCCAGCCTCTACATGGTGGTGCTCGGGCTCGGTATCGGCTTCGTGATGCCCACGCTGGTGCTCACCGTGCAGAACTCCGTGGCCCGGGAGGACATGGGCACAGCGACCGCGGGAGTCAACTTCTTCCGGCAGATCGGGGCGTCGGCCGGCACCGCGCTGATCGGGTCGCTGTTCATCAGCAGGCTGACCACCGACCTCGTGCAGAACCTGCCGGCCCAGGCCGCCGGCGCGCTGGGCAGGCACGCCACCGCGATCACGCCCAGCCAGCTGAGCCAGCTGCCGCCACGGATCGCCCGCGACGTGGTGGTCTCCTACGCCAACGCGCTGACACCGCTGTACGCCTACCTGGTGCCGCTGCTCGCGCTGGGCTTCGTGGTCGCGTTGTTCCTCAAGGAGAAGCCACTCTCGGTCACGCTCGGCCGCGGCCCGGCGGCAAGGCAGGCCGAGGAGCAGGAAGAGGAAACCGAGAAGCGCGTCGCCTGATACAACTGATCCATGCCGCGCTCCGTGCTCGTCCTCAACGGCCCGAACCTGAACCTGCTCGGGCGGCGGGACCCTGCCGTCTACGGGACGGAGACCCTGGCCGACGTCGAGAAGCTGTGCCGTAGCGAGGCCGAGCAGCTCGGCCTGGACGTCGAGTGCTTCCAGAGCAACCACGAGGGTGAGCTCGTCGACAAGATCCACGAGGCCTTCGAGCGCGGGCAGGCGGTGGTCGCGAACATGGGCGGCTACAGCCACACCTCGGTCGCGATCCGGGACGCGCTGGAGGTGCTCAGCGCGCCGCTGGTCGAGGTGCACCTGTCCAACATCCACGCCCGCGAGGAGTTCCGACACCACTCCTACGTCTCGCAGGTCGCCGACGCTGTGGTCGTCGGGGCCGGTGCGCACGGCTACGCCCTCGCGCTGCGGCACGTCGCGCGCCTGCTCGGCGACGCAGCCGCCGAGGCCTGAAGATCCCGCAAGGGCCTCCCGCCAGGCACGACGGAATAGGCTGGCATACGTGAAGCGCACCACTGTGAAGATCCCCGACGCACTCGATGCCCGGTTGCGGCACGAGGCCAAGCGCAGGGGTACGACGATCGCAGCCATCAATCGTGAGGCGCTCGAGTCCTATTTCGGGCTCTCCTGACTGATCCGTGGGTCATGACCGGCCGGGGAGTACGGGTCGGTGGCCGCCGAGGTTGAGCATGGCCAGGGCGATGAGGGCCTCGGGTGAGCGGAAGCCGAACGCGATCCGGGTGATGAGGCGGATCTTGGTGTTGACCGACTCGATACGTCCGTTCGACAGTCCGTGCTCGATCGCTGCGAGGATGGAGGCGCGGTGTTTGGCGATGCTTCGCTGCAGCTTCACGAATGCCGGGAGCCGGCAGCGACGAGCCCACGACAGCCACCGGTCGAGTGCCTCGGTTGCCTCGGCCAGCGGCAGTTTGAACACCGTCCGTAGGCCCTCCTTGAGCAGGTAGGCGCGGTAAAGCCGGGGGTTGGTCTTGACGATCCACTCCAGCTGCGTGGTCTGTTTGACGGTGAGGTCCTCGGGGTTTTTCCACAACGCCCAGCGGGCGCCTTTGAGGTCCTTCGCGAGGCCGGTCGCTCGCCCGGCACGACGCTGGTTTACCGCGCCGCGGGCGGTGTTCCAGGCCTGGCGGCGGACTTCATCGAGGGCTTCGGTTGCCCACTTCACGATGTGGAACGGATCGGCACACCGCACCGCGTTCGGGCAGCAGTCGGCGACCACGCCGCTGATCCAGTCAGCGCCGTCGGCGGATACGTGGGTGATCAGCGAACAGCGGTCCTCACCTGCGGTTTCACCCGATTCGGCTAGGGCGTCGAAGAACCTCCCCAGCGTGGCCTTGTCCCGGCCCGGAGCGGCCCACACCAGCCGGCCGGAGTCGTGGTCGACCACCACGGTGAGGTACTTGTGACCCTTCTTGTAGGAGATCTCGTCGACCCCGATCCGGCGCAGCCCTGCCAAGGCGTCGACCGCGGCTGCGGTCTCGGCCCAGTACCGGGTGATGATCGCGCCGACGGTGCGCCACGCGATCCGCATCAACACCGTGATCGCGGTCTTGGAGGCCTGGGTAGCCAGCCAGGCGACCTGCTGGTCGAACCCGTAGGTGTGCCCAGCAGCGTGACGTGCCCACGGCACTGCCGCCACCGTGACCCCGTGCTCCGGGCAATCGACGCGGGGCGCGTCTGCTTCGAGGAAGACCATCACCTCCCCGAAGTCCAAGCCTCGCCATCGGCGACGCCCCTCGCCGCGGTCGTACCACCCCGACCTGCGCGCACACTTCCCGCACCGCGACGCGGTCCTCTTCGTCGGACGCACGTGCGCGACCAGGCTCACCGTTCCGTCCAGCTCCTCCTCGATCTCAACGTCTTCGACCACCGTCTTCTCGACCCCGAGGAGCCGTCGCCATAGAGTCGC
>DASSKA010000123.1:0-5522 GCA_035690905.1 Nocardioidaceae bacterium
GAGGCCGGCCTTACTCGAGGAGGGCGCGGTAGGCACCGGCTCCGGCCTCCCCGCTCATCTCGTGCGCGGGCACCGCGGCGACGGCCGCGCCGCCGCGCAGCACGATCGCGTCCTCGCAGGCCTGCACCGCCAGCTCGCGCAGGTGGGTGGAGACCAGCACCGCGGCGCCACGGGCCCGCGCGTCGGCGATCACGTCCATGGTCGCCTCGACACCGAGCGGGTCCACCCCGTCGAACGGCTCGTCGAGCAGCAGCACCCGCGGCTCGTGGAACGCGGCCAGGATCACCGACATCCGCCGGCCCATGCCGTGGCTGAAGCCGGCGGTCACCCGGTGCGCGGCGCCGCCGAGGTCGAAGCGCTCGAGCAGGTCACGGGCCCGCTCCTCCCAGCCGTCGGCCATCCGGCGCAGCCGGGCCGCGAGTTGCAGGTGCTCCCACGGGGTGGCCCGTGGCACCAGCCCGCCCACGTCCGGGCAGTATCCAGTGACCCGCTTGACCGCGAGGGTGTCGTCGCGCACGTCGTACCCGGCCACCAACACGCTGCCGCCGGACGGCGGGATCACCCCGGCCAGCACCCGCATGGTCGTCGACTTGCCGGCACCGTTGCGACCGAGCAGGGCAACCGACGAGCCGGGCGTCACGTGCAGGTCGATGCCGCGCACCGCGTCCACCGGCCCGAACCGGACCCACAGCGCGGACACCTCGACGGGGTCCGGCGAGGCGGCGTGGGCCGGTTGCACCGGCGCGGACTGCGGAGACGACACGCACAGAAGTCTCGCAAGCGACCGCGGTGGATGGGCCCGATTCGCTGAATCGGCTCCGTCAGAAGCCGGAGCCGGACTCCGCCCGCTTCACCAGGTCGGCCGGCGGCTCGAACCGCTCGCCGTAGGCGGCCGCCAGCTCACGGGCCCGGGCCACGAAGCCGGCCAGCCCGCCCTCGTAGCCGACCATGTACTGCACCGTCCCGCCGTACAGCGGCGGGAACCCGATACCCATGATCGAGCCGATGTTCGCGGCAGCCGACGACTCGATCACGCCCTCGCCGAAGCAGCGTGCGGTCTCCAGCGCCATGTTGAACAGGTAGCGCTCCTGGATGTCGCGCAGTGGCACGTCCACGCCGGGCTTGGCGAAGTGCTCGCGCAGCCCCGGCCACAGGAACTTCTTGCCGTCGGCCGGGTACTCGTAGAAGCCGGCACCGGCGGCCTTGCCCTTCCGGCCGAACTCGCCGACCATCCGGTCGATGACCTCCTCGGCGGGGTGATGCGGCAGCGTCTGCCCCGCCCGGGCGGCCGCCTCCTGGGTGGCCTTGCGGATGTGCTGGGTCAGCGTCAGCGACACCTCGTCGAGCATCGCCAGCGGCGGCGCCGGGAACCCGGCCAGCGTGGCCGCCCGCTCGATCGTCTGCGGGTCGACCCCCTCGGCGAGCAGCGCCGCCGCCTCGTTCAGCAGCGTGCCGTACACCCGCGAGGTGTAGAAGCCGCGGCTGTCGTTGACCACGATCGGCGTCTTCTTGATCTGTTGTACGACGTCGATGGCCCGCGCGACCGCGGCCGGCGAGGTCTTGGCGCCCTTGATGATCTCGACCAGCGGCATCTTGTCCACCGGCGAGAAGAAGTGCATGCCGACGAAGTCCTCCGGACGGTTCACGCCCTCGGCGAGCTCGGTGATCGGCAGCGTGGAGGTGTTGGACGCGAGCAGCGCGTCGCCGTTCACGACGTCCTGCGCCTCGCCGTACACCTGCTTCTTCAGGGCCGGGTCCTCGAACACGGCCTCGATCACCGAGTCGCAGCCGGCCAGGTCGGCGTAGTCCGCGGTGGGGGTGATCCGGCCCAGCACCTCGGCCTTCTGCTCCGGTGTCATCCTCCCCCGCGAGACGGCCTTCTCCAGCAGCCCGTCCGAGTAGCTCTTGCCCTTCTCGGCGGCCTCGATGCTGACGTCCTTGAGCACGACGTCGATGCCGGCGCGGGCTGCGGAGTAGGCGATGCCGGCGCCCATCATCCCGGCACCGAGCACCCCGAGCCGGGTGGCCTTGAAGTGCGGTACGTCGGACGGGCGCAGCGCCCCGGAGTTGATCGCCTGCAGGTCGAAGAAGAACGCCTGGATCATGTTCTTCGAGTTCTGCCCGACCACGAGATGGGTCAGGTAGCGCGACTCGATCCGGGACGCGGTGTCGAAGTCGACCTGTGCCCCTTCGACGGCCGCGGACATGATCGCCCGGGGCGCCGGGTAGTTCGCGCCCTTGGCCTGCTTGCGCAGGTTGGCCGGGAAGGCCGGCAGGAACTGGGCCAGCTTCGGGCTGGACGGGGTGCCGCCGGGCATCTTGTACCCGGACCGGTCCCACGGCTGGGTGGCCGCCTCCTCGTCGTTCTGGTGCTCGCGCACCCACGCCTTCGCGGCGGTGAGCAGGTCGTCGCGGGAGCCGACCAGCTCGTCGACCAGGCCCTTCTCCCTTGCGGCGGCGGGCTTGTACTTCTTGCCGGTCAGCAGCACGTCGAGCAGCGCGCTCTGCAGCCCGAGCATCCGCACCGTGCGGGTCACCCCACCGCCGCCGGGCAGCAGCCCGAGGGTTACCTCGGGCACGCCGAGGACGATCGAGTCGTCGTCGACGACGATCCGGTGGTGGCAGGCCAGCGCGATCTCCAGGCCGCCGCCGAGGGCGGTGCCGTTGATCGCGGCCACCACCGGCTTGCCGAGCTTCTCCAGCCGGCGCAGGTCGGCCTTGACCGCCTCGATATGCGCGAAGACCGCGGCGGCGTCCTCTGGCCGCGCCTTCATCATGTCCTTGAGGTTGCCGCCGGCGAAGAAGGTCTTCTTCGCGCTGGTGACCACCACGCCGGCGATGTCCTCGCGCTCCTGCTCGAGCCGGTCCACCGCGGCCGCCATCGACGAGCGGTAGAGCTCGTTCATGGTGTTCGCGCTGGCGGTCGGGTCGTCGAGGGTGAGTACGACGATGCGGTCGGCGTCCTGCTCGTAGCGGACCGCAGTGTGCTCGGAAACGGCACCGTGGTCGGAAACGGTCTGGGTCATGTTCCTTTAGTTCCTTCTGGCTCAGATGCGCTCGACGACGGTGGCGATGCCCATGCCCCCGCCCACGCAGAGCGTGACGAGGCCGTAGCGGAGGTCGCGGCGGTGCAGCTCGTCGACGATGGTGCCGAGCAGCATCGAGCCGGTGGCGCCGAGCGGGTGGCCCATCGCGATGGCGCCGCCGTTGACGTTGACCTTCTCGTGAGGAAGGTCCAGGTCCTTCATGAACCGCATCGCGACCGCGGCGAAGGCCTCGTTCATCTCGACCAGGTCCAGGTCGTCCGTGGTGAGGCCGGCCTTGGCCAGCGCCTTGCGGGAGGCCGGTGCCGGGCCGGTGAGCATGATGGTCGGGTCCGCCCCGGACACCGCGGTGGCCAGGATCCGGGCCCGCGGGGTGAGCCCAAGCTCGGTGCCGACCTCCTCGGTGCCGATCATCACCAGCGACGCGCCGTCGACGATGCCCGAGGAGTTGCCGGCGTGGTGCACGTGGTCGATCTTCTCCACCCAGTGGTACTTCTCCAGGGCCACCGCGTCGAAGCCGCCCTGGTCGCCGATCGCGGCGAAGCTCGGCGGCAGCGAGGCCAGCGACTCCACCGTGGTGCCCGGCCGGATGAACTCGTCCTTGTCCAGCACCACCAGCCCGTTCAGGTCCCGGACCGGGATCACCGAGTGGTCGAAGTACCCGTTGGCCTGCGCCTTCGCGGCCCGGGCCTGCGACTCTGCGGCGAACGCGTCCACGTCGCTGCGGGAGTACCCCTCGATGGTGGCGATCAGGTCGGCGCCGATGCCCTGCGGCACGAACGAGGTGTCGAAGGCGGTGGCCGGGTCCATCGCCCAGGCGCCGCCGTCGGAGGCCATCGGCACCCGGGACATCGACTCGACGCCGCCGGCGAGGATCAGGTCCTCGAAGCCGGAGCGCACCCGCGCCGCCGCCTGGTTGACCGCCTCCAGGCCGGAGGCGCAGAACCGGTTCAGCTGCACGCCGGCGACCGTCTCGGGGTAGCCGGCCTTGAGCACCGCGGTCTTGGCGATGTCGCTGCCCTGGTCTCCGATCGGGGTGACCACACCGAGCACCACGTCGTCGACCCGCCCGGGGTCGAAGCTGGGGTTGCGGGTCTTGAGCTCGTCGAGGAGCCCGACGACGAGGTCGATCGGCTTGACCTCGTAGAGGGACCCGGTCTTCTTGCCGCGTCCCCGGGGGGTGCGGATCGCGTCGTACACGAATGCCTGCGGCGCATCGGTTCTGGTCATCGGCAGCGTTCCTGGAGTCGGGTGGCAGTGCTTCGATTGTGACACTCATACTGTTAGCGTCGTCAACCGCGATCCACCGTGATCTACGTCGCCCCACCGAAGGATGCCCATGGCAGAGCAGGCCAGCACGGCGCAGGCCGCCGGCGAGATGATCGGGCTGGCCGCGCTCACCGAGCGGGTCGGGATGAGCGTGCGGACGATTCGCTTCTACACCACCCGCGGCCTGGTGCCGCCGCCCGTGCGCCGCGGCCGGTCCGGCTACTACACCGCCGACCACGTCGCCCGGCTGGAGCTGGTCCACGAGCTGCAGGCGCACGGGTTCACGCTGGCCGCGATCGAGAAGTACGTCGCCCGCATCCCTGCCGACGCGACCCCGGAGACGATCGCGCTGCACCGGACGATGCTGGCGCCGTGGATGGCCGAGCTGCCCGAGACGCTGACCGGTCAGGAGCTGGTCCGACGGGCGGGGCGGCCGCTGTCGGAGGACGACCTGGACACCTTGCAGGCGCTGGGCATCGTGCAACCGGCCGGCAAGGGGAGGTTCCAGGTCGCCCTTGCGCACCTGTCGGTCGGTGTCTCGCTGCTCGACCTGGGCATCCCGGTGGAGGCCGCCCGGGCCGCGCAGGAGATCTTCACCGCGCACGGGCGCGCCATCGCTGACGAGCTCACCGAGCTGTTCCGGACCCGGCTGTGGCCGGTCTACAAGGAGGGCGGGCTGTCCCCGGAGCGGCTGCGCGGGCTGGTCGAGCGGTTCAAACCGGTGACGGTGGCCGCGCTGGTCGGGGCCTACGAGACCGCGGTCGACGAGGCGAAGCGGCAGTCGGTCGCCCGCCGTACCCGCTGAGCGGCGGTTGCTTCCTGGGCGAGCCGTCCGAATTGCCTTGCCCTTGGCCGGGGCCGGCCTGCGCACCTGTCCCAAGCCTCGCAGCCGGCCGCGGACGGCCCCGCAAGCGGGCGGTCACACCGCCCAGTTAGACGCACCGTCCGAGTCTTCTCGGGGCCGGTCATCAAGTCATCTCACGCGTGTCGCCATACCTCGCCCCGCTTGGGGGACGTTTGCCTCATTCGCGTCACTGGCGGCTCGGAGGAGTGGGGCGCTGCCCCGGCGGCGAGTCCTACGGCTCGGGCAGGGTGTGGCTGCGCTGGGCTACGAGATCACCGATCTCGCGTCCGACGGCGGCGATGAGACGATCGGCGTCGGGCAGGGCTTGGGCGTCTGCGGTGATGCCGATCGTGACCCGGCCGGCG
>DASSKA010000124.1:0-64412 GCA_035690905.1 Nocardioidaceae bacterium
CGGCGTCGAGGTCTTGTGCAGCCGGTAGCCGGCGAGCACCACGTCCGCGGTGCGCTCGTGCTTGATCTTCAGCATCGCGCGGACGTTCGGCTGGTACGACGCGGACAGCGGCTTGGCCACCACGCCGTCCAGCCCCGCCCCCTCGAAGCGGTTGAACCAGTCGGTCGCCTCGTCGGTGTCCCGGGTGGTCCTGGTCAGGTGCACCGGGGGCTGCGTGCCGGCCAGCGCCTCCTCGAGCCGGGCCCGGCGCTCCTCGAACGGCGCCTTGGTGACGTCCTCGTCGCCGAGCGCCAGCAGGTCGAAGGCGACGTACGACGCCGGGGTCTGCTCGGCCAACAGCCGGACCCTCGAGTCGGCGGGATGGATCCGCTCCTGCAGCCGCTCGAACTCCAGCCGCCCGTCGAGGGCGACGAAGACCTCCCCGTCCAGCACGCAGCGCTGCGGCAGCGCCGCGCGCATGCCGTCGACCACCTCCGGGAAGTACCGGGTCAGCGGCTTGGTGTTCCGGCTGGCCAGCTCGACCTCGTCGCCGTCCTTGAACACGATGCACCGGAAGCCGTCCCATTTCGGCTCGAACGAGAGACCGCCGTGCTTGGTCGGGTCGGGGATGCCCTTGACCGACTTGGCGAGCATCGGCTGGACCGGCGGCATCACGGGTAGGCGCATGGCCGCAGCCTATTCCGGGAGTGAAGGCGCTGAACTGCCGATGAGCCGACGACCCACGGCGACGGGAGCTACAGTGCGGTCTTGCTGGTGGTCGGGTCTCGATCGGTTCACGGCCCGGGCCCGGGGTGTACGACGCGCGCCGTGGGCGCCACGCGTGGGCACGGATCACCAGAGTCGGCACGACCGCGTGCAGGTCGCAGTCACTGAGGAGGTTCGCTGTGTCGGACACCACCTGTCACATGTCGATCTCGCTGGACGGCTTCGTCGCCGGACCGGACCAGAGCCGGGAGGACCCTCTGGGCAAGCGGGGGCGGGAGCTGCACGGCTGGCACATCGGTGACCCACGGGCCAATGAGGCCGACAGGGTCGCGAGCGAGTGGCTCATGCGCCCGCGGGGCGCGTATGTGATGGGTCGGAACATGTTCGGCCCGGTCCGCGGGGACTGGGACGAGGATTGGACCGGTTGGTGGGGCCCCGAACCGCCCTACCACGCGCCGGTCTTCGTGCTGACCCATCACCGGCATGATCCGATCCAGATGGACGGAGGGACGACGTTCCACTTCGTCACGGAAGGCTTCGACGCGGCCTACTCCGCAGCGTGTGAGACTGCCGGTGAGAGTGGGGTGGACATCGCCGGCGGGGCCTCGACCGTGCGACAGGCGTTGACCGCCGGCGTGATCGACGAGCTCACCCTCGACATCGCGCCCGTCCTACTCGGTTCGGGCGAGCGCATATTCGACGGAGTTGACTCCTTCGGCTTCGAGCCCGCCGAGGTCCTTCACTCGCCGCTGACCACCCACATCCGGTACCGCCGCGTCAGCTGACTCTCGGGACACGACTGTCCTGTCCGCGCTGGGAGCTCGACGGGGAGCTGTGGCAGGCGGCAACAGCCGGGCCGGTTGCCCGGGTGTGCCGGACCGGGCCGGCCGGGCAATAGTGTTGGCGGGTGCCTATCTCGCTCTGCGCGCGCAACCCGGCGGTGCCGAGGGAGAGGCTGCTCGGCCAGCTCGTCCCGCCGCCGAGGTTCGCGGAGGTCAGCTTCGCGTCCTACCATCCCGACCCGGCCGAGCCGTCCCAGCAGGCCGCCGTGGACCGGCTGCAGGAGTTCGCCGCCCGGCTGGGCGAGCGGCCGCGGGGCGGTCTGTTCCGGCGCCGGCCGAGGCAGCCCGAGGGGCCCGCTGGGGTGTACCTCGACGGCGGGTACGGCGTGGGCAAGACGCACCTGCTCGCCGCGCTCTGGCACGCAGCGCCGGGCCCGAAGCTGTTCGCCACGTTCGTCGAGCTCACGCATCTGGTGGGTGCGCTCGGGTTCCACGAGACGGTCGCCGCGCTCTCGTCGTACACCCTGGTCTGCATCGACGAGTTCGAGCTCGACGACCCCGGCGACACCGTGCTGGTCTCCACGCTGCTCACCCGGCTGCGCGAGGCCGGCGTCCGGCTGGCGGCGACCTCGAACACGCTGCCCGGTCGGCTCGGGGAGGGCCGGTTCGCCACCGCCGACTTCCTGCGCGAGATCCAGGGCCTCGCCGACTCGTTCGAGTCGGTGCGCGTCGAGGGGGAGGACTACCGGCACCGAGGCCTGCCCGAGGCGCCTCCGGCCTTCGACGACGACGCCGTGCGGACCCACGCCGACGAGCCCGGCGCCAGCCTGGACGGCTTCGCGGAGCTGGCGGGGCACCTGTCGCGGGTGCACCCGTCGAAGTACGGCGCCCTGCTGGACGGCGTGAGCACGGTGTGCCTGACCGGCGTGCACACCGTCGACGACCAGGCGACCGCGCTGCGCCTGGTGGTCCTCGCCGACCGGCTCTACGACCGCGACCTGCCGGTGGTCGCCTCCGGAACCAGCCTGGACGCGCTGTTCGCCCCGGCGCTGCTCGACGGCGGCTACCGGAAGAAGTACCTGCGGGCGGTCAGCCGGCTGGTCGTCCTGGCCCGGGAGGCTCACGAGGTGGCCCGCCGCGCGGTCTGAGCCGATCATGGAGGGGTGAGGGGCGAGACCCGGACCGCCGTGGTGCTGGCGGCGTTCTCCTTCGTGCGCTCGGCACTGGTCGGCGGCACCGTGATCGGCTTCCTGGCGGTGTCCGGGGCGGTCGGGCGTGGCGCGGTGCTGCTCTACGTCGCACTGATGGTGGTCGTGGCGGTCGGGCTCGGGACCGGCGCCTACTTGCTGGCGCGACGTCGCGGCTGAGCGGCGTAGGCAATACTGCGGGCATGACCGGCCTGCCGACCGTCTCCGCGACCCGCTACGTCGCCCCGCTCCGCGAGGGCGGGTCGTTGCCCGGGCTGGTCGAGGCCGACGACCTGGGCACTTACGTGTGCAAGTTCCGTGGAGCCGGCCAGGGGCCGAAGGTGCTGGTCGCCGAGGTCATCGTCGCCGAGCTGGCCCGCCGGCTGGGGATCCGCACCCCGGACCTGGTGGCCGTCGAGCTGTCCGAGGCGATCGGCCGCTACGAGGCCGACGAGGAGGTGCAGGACCTGCTCACCGCGAGCATAGGGCTCAACCTGGGCGTGGACTTCCTGCCCGGCTCGTTCGGGTACGACGCGAAGTGCGAGCCCGACCCGGACGCGGCGGCCCGGATCCTGTGGCTGGACGCACTGTGCGCGAACGTGGACCGCAGCTGGCGCAACCCCAACCTGCTGATGTGGCACGGCAACCTGTGGGCGATCGACCACGGCGCCTGCCTGTGGTTCCACCACGGCTGGTCGGGCGGGATCGGTTCACCGGAGCGGTTCGCGCGCCAGCCGTACGACGTGCGCGACCACGTGCTCGCTGGGTTCCTGCCGGGGGTCCCGGCTGCTGACGACGAGCTCGCCCCACTTGTCACCGAGGAGCTGCTCTCCACTGCTGTGGGCCTCGTGCCCGACGAGTGGCTGGAGCCGGTGCCCGGTGCCCCGGACGCAGGTGCGCTTCGCAAGGCCTACGTGTCCTTCCTGCTCGCCCGGGTCTCAGGTGAGCGCAGCTGGCTACCCGTTCAGGGCGCGGCATGAGTGGCGCCATGGGGTTCCAGTACGTCGTGCTGCGCTGCGTGCCGCGGGTAGACCGCGAGGAGTTCCTCAACGTGGGCGTGGTGCTCTACTGCCAGGACGCCCGGTTCCTGGAGTTCGCCCACCACTTGAACCGGGAGCGGCTGGCCGCCTTCAGCTCCGAGGCGGACGCAGACGCGGTGTGCTCGGCGCTCTCCGCGATCGAGGCGGTGTGCCGGGGCGACGAGTCGGCCGGGGAGGCCGGCCGGGCACCGATGGGCGTGCGGTTCGGCTTCGTCAAGGCGCCGCGCTCCACCGTCGTACAGCCCGGGCCGGTGCACGGCGGCGCCACCACCGACCCGGCCCGGGAGCTCGAGCACCTGATGGACGTGCTGGTCCGGTGAGCACCGAAACGCCCCACCAGGCGGTCGTCCTGGTGGGGCGTTCTGACCCGCGCGTTCACGCCGCTGGGTACTGCGCCGGGCGCGGCACCGGGCCGCCGGCGAGCTCCTCTGAGGGCATCAGCAGCCAGAGGATGGGGTAGATCAGGATCTGGCTGCCGGGGATGACCATGAGCAGCAGCAGGAACAGGACGCGGGCCAGCCACGGTGCGATGCCGAAGCGTTGCCCGAGCCCGGCGCACACGCCGCCGAGCACCCGCCCTTCGCGAGGACGGACCAGACCCTGGCGGGCGAAGCTCTGCTGGATGTCGTTCATCGTGCACTTCCTTCAGTGGAGTGCCAGGGGCTGTTCCCTGACATCTCCACAGTGCGCCGTGCGGCGGCTCGGGCACATCCGGGGCAGCCCTGAAACCACCCTGAACGTGCACCTGGGCAACCAGGACTATTGACACGGGCGTGCCAGTTTGACATATTCGTGCCATGACAGAGACGGTGCCCGGCACGCTGCGCGAGAGGCAGGCGCAACAGGCCCGGACGGCGATGCTCGAGGCTGCGATCTCCAAGCTGGAGACGAAGGTGGCCGACGACGTCTCGATGGCAGAGATCGCCGAGACGGCCGGTGTCTCGCTGCGGACGCTGTACCGATACTTCCCCGACCGCGCCGCACTGCTGCATGCAGCCGGGGAGCATCTGTACGCGACGCTCGGGGTGCCCTTCGAGATCAGCGGGCCGGAGCAGATCTCGGTCAGCCTGCTGGAGGCCGCCGAGCGGCTTTCCACTCGGCCCGCGCTGACCCGCGCACTCGTGCGCACGACGGCCGGTCGGGCCGCCCGCTCCGCCCTCCGTGGCCAGCGCGTAGCGGCGATCGAGTCGGCTCTCGAGCCGGTGACCGCGGGGCTCGACTCCGACACCGCGCGTTGGGCGACCGCGGTGATCGCGCACCTGTGCAGCGCGGCGTCCTGGGTGATCGTCGCGGACGAGAGCGGCCTCGACGACGCCGACGCGCAGCGCGCGGTGGCGTGGGCGATCGACCGCCTCGTCGTGTCGTTGCGCGAGTCCGATGCCTCTGAGCCTTCTTCTCCACGCAAATCCGCAGACGACCCGAAGGAGAGGTCATGAGCACAACAGCAGCCGTCCCGGCGCAGGACCGCCGGTTCTGCACGGAGCCGGCCACCAGCGAAGCGTGGTGGTTCCTCGACACGATGGTGGTGGTGCGCAACCCGCAAGGAGCGCCACGCCTCCCGCTGGTGATGGAGCTGATCGTTCCGCCCGGTGGGTCGCCGCCCCGGCACGTGCACCAGGGGCTGCACGATGCGTTCTTCCTCCTCGACGGCGAGCTGGTGCTGAGCGTCGGTGACGAGACGACCGTCGCCCGGCCGGGCACGTACGCCGTGGTCCCGGCCGGCAGCGACCACACCTTCCGGGTCACCTCCTCGACCCCGGCGCGGCTGCTTCTCATCCACGACGACGACAGCTTCCTGCGCATGATCCAGGCGGGTGGGGTGCCGGCCGAGGAGCACCGGTTGCCGGCCCCCGGACAGGTCAACCTCGACCTGGAGACGCTCAGCCGGCTGGTGGAGGAGCACGACTCCCACGTTGTGGGCCGATCGATGGAGGAGGACGAGGCCCGGGTGATCGTCGGCCCGACCCAGGCGTCGCTCGGCGCGGTCAACCACGTGGCGCTCGGCGTCACCGACCTGCGGCGCAGCGAGCGCTGGTACACCGAGACCCTCGGCCTGGTGCGGATCGACGGCGAGATCGCTCAAGACGGCACGGGGCACGTCACCCTGCTGAGCCGGAGCGGGGGGTGGGTCCTGGCGCTGACCTCCGCCGATGCGGCCGGCGTCGGGCACGTGGCCTTCACGTGCACCGACCGCGCGGCGCTGGTGTCCTGGCGCGAAACGATCGCCGAGCGAGGGGCCGCCCCGGGCACGATCACCGACGCACCGTACGGGTCCGGATTCGTCACCCGCGACCCCGACGGTCTGGAGGTCGAGCTCTTCGCGCCGGCAACGGCTTGATCCCGCAGGAGAAGGCCTGGTCGTGTGTGACGCACCATCGCTCCGGCGTGACCACAGGGCGGACGGATGACGCCGCTCCGGCAGGCCACGCCGGATCAGGGGCGTGCTGTGTTGGGCCGGAACGGCACACCATGGCCGGGCACGATCAGTGACGGCTCCAACTCGAGGAGCCGTGCCCGGGAATGCTCAAGCGCCGCCTGGTCCTCGGCCAGCGGATCCTGATCCGGACCTTGCTCCGACCACCACAGGTGGGTGCATGCCACGAGTCCGTCCGGGGTCTCGACCAAGGTGGTGATGTCTTCGGCTGTGTGACCGGGTGTCGCCATCAGCCTTACCGAGGCCGAGAGCTGGAATCCGTCCGCTGCCCGGTCGGTCCAGGTGTCCGCCTCGTAGATCGCCCAGAAGTCGTGGAACCTTGCTCGTTCGAACAGAGCAGCGTTCAAGGTGTGGTCAGGATGATGGTGGCTGAACACCACATCGCCGACCTCGCTGGGGTCGACACCCAGACTCGCCAACGGCTCGAGGATCTTGCTGCGGGCGGAGACCATCCCGGGATCGACGATGAACGCGCCGCCTTCGTCCTGGATCAACACCACCGTGCTGGCCACCCGATCGTGGGCGTAGCCAGCGCAAAGGACATGCAAGTCCGCGGTCATGCCGCAATCCTGACACGCATCTGAGCCGTGACCGAAGTCGTTTGGGCGGCTTGTGCGATCAAGGCGACAAAGCTGTTGACGCGCTCGCGATACTGCCTTAGTGACATCCGTCCGCATTCTGCAGCTGAGCGCCGAGGCGATCCGGGCGCTCGCTGACGGAGACCTCGAGGCCGCACGGGGCCTCGCTCCCGTGCCCCTGTCGCCATGGTTGATCTCCGATCACCCGCGCAGTGTCTGGCAGCGCCGAGCCACCCAGGTCGTCCAGAAACCGGCAGACCTGGCGTGGGTCACCGGTGTGCTCTTCGACGACGCGATCGGGCAGGTAGTAGGGGCGGGCGGCTTCCATGCGGCTCCGGACGAGCACGGCATGGTCGAGGCAGGGTACGGCGTCGATCCTCAGTTCCAACGCCGCGGTTACGCCCGCGCCACGCTCCAGTCGCTCATCGCCCGCGCGAAGTCGGAACCGGGCGTGCGGGTTTTCCGGCTCACGATCGCGCCGGACAACGAGCCATCGCTCGCGCTGGCGTGGCAGTTTCCGTTCGTCGAGGTCGGTGAGCAGTGGGACGACGAGGACGGCCTCGAGACTATCTACGAGATGTCGGTCGGCTGACCGCACGAAGCTGTGGTGGTCAGAGAAAATGGCCACTTCTGCGAGAGGATCAGTTCCCTCGGCGAGATCGGCCAGGACCTCACCCATCAACGCCGAGAACTTGAACCCGGCACCCGAGTCACCGCAGGCGAGTACGACGCGGTCGATCCGGTCGACCACGAACAAGCCGTCAGGGGAGTCGGTCCAGCCTTGCAGCGCCGTGCAGTCGGTGATGATGGCGGCGACCCTGACGGGGGTGCTACCTCGGCGCTAGGTGCGTCCACGGCTTCGTCATCCGCATTGCACCTTCGCTGGTTATACGCCGGTCGGCGACCTCATCCACTCCCTCAGGAGAGCGGCTCGTGACGCGACGTACTCGCTGAGCTCGTGGGCCGGGACGTGGGGAATGGTGAGGTTCATCTGGTTGAGCCGGCGGGCGATGACCAGCGACTCGAGCAACGCAGGGCTCGTCTCGGGCCAGGGACGGGCTTCGGCGCGTCGACGACGCTCTGCGCGCGAGCCAACGCCTCGGCGAACAGCGTCCCGCAGAGAGGCTGGGCCACGGTGACGACGTGTGGCGGCACCCGCCAGTAGAGAACCTGGTCGCCGCGCAGGACGTCGAAGTTGGCTTCCGCGTTCCAGTCGGCAGCGTCGCGGTGCAGTCTCGCCGCGAGCTGGCCGAGTCTGCGGGCCGACGCGGGTGTCATACGGCTTCGCAGCGACCGTCCCTGCACCCAGTCGAGCAGCACGCACGACCGGTTGTCCCCGGCGCGCGTGGACGCGGCGCCGTCGCTGGTGGGATGGATGCGCGGGGCAGGTATGCCGTGCGCGTGCAGACGCTTCTGCCACGCCTGTTCCGCGATTTCGGTGCCGTCGGCGTGGATACGCTGCCGTGGGCCGATCCGCAGTGCGAATGGCCCTTGATCTGTCGCGACGCGGAACACGGTGTTGAACGACTCCGCGACGAAGGTCAGCCGGGCGGGGGTGACATCGAACCGTGTCAGCGCAAGGCGGGCGAGCCGACGTGACCCCGCGTCCAGCTGCACGGTGCCAGTCTCGCCGATGCGACACCGACCTTCTGGGAACTACGCGAGGTGCGCCACGTGTCTTCGGCACACATCGCAGCCTGGTAACGGCCGTCACTTCGCTCGTCTGACAGGGGCATCGGCGCGATGGACCATCAGGCACTACATCCTTCATCTAGGCCTTCCGCGGCTGCCCCTGTCCGCGGCAAATTGGTGCGTTCGGGCGTCACCGGCTCGAGCTTGGTCAGCGGATCGCCACTTGAGTGCACCACGATTCGAAGCCCAGCCGGCGCGATGCAGAAATCGACGGACCGTTGCTGTGCCGGGCACCCCATCGGGCGAAGCCATGTTCTCGAATGGCAAACGAGGAGGCATGCTGGCCGACTACCTCGGAGAGCCCCCGTCCGCGCCACGCGGGTGCCACGATGACGCCGACGTCTCGTGGTTGGTCATGGAACGATTTCAGGTTGGATGCAGCCACCAGGACGCCATCTTCGATGATCCCGAAGGTGTGCGCCGGTTGGTCGGTCCAGCCCGACTCAGTCCAATCTGCTGCGTCGACGAGTTCTCGTAGCGATGCCAACTGTGTCTCATTCACGCGCACCACGTCATCGACGGGTCCGGGGTCCACGTCCAGGAACCCGTGCCTGCTCGGCCCGATCAGCTGGAGCCCCCGTGCCGCTGCAAAGGCTTCCCAGAACGCAACGGCCTGGACCTCCTCGACCGGCTCGGCTTCGAGTGCCTGTCCAACCTGTGGAACGGCGGATCTCGGTAGGGAGACATGGCACCCATTCGCGCGCCAGGCCACGTAGTAGCCCTCATAGCCCTGGAGCCTCTTGCCGTGTGGGCGGGCGGTTACCGCTTGCCACAACTCCCCGCGATCAAGGCTGAACAGGGCCGTGTAGTAGTCGTTGAGGCTGGCCAGGGATGCTTCGCGCACGACCACGACCCTAACCATGGAGTTGACAGCTGCGGGTAGGGCCGACGTCGACCGATGAGCGGCGGCAGCTTCCGACAGCTCCGCGCGAACAGCGGTAGACGCGGACGTCGGAGCGGCCGGGCCGGGCTCGCTAGCAGCGCCGGGTCGCCTCGAGGTCGGCGCGGGTGAAGACCGCAAGGGTGTCGAGCCCAACGTCGGCGAGGGCACGTCCGGGTGTCTTGCTGCGATCGATGGCGCACACCACCGTGGACACGGTCGCGCCGGCAGCCCTCAGGGCGTTGGTTGCGTCTCGAGCTGCGCCGCCGGTGGTGACGATGTCCTCGACCAGGGTGACCCGGCGGCGCGTTACGTCCGCGCCCTCGGCCAGTCGCCGGGTGCCGTACTCCTTGGCCTTCTTGCGCACGAACACGGCGGGGATGCCGGTCAGGCTGCTGATCATGGTGGCCAGCGGTACGCCACCGAGCTCGAGGCCGCCAAGGACCTCTGTTTCTGGCGGGACCAGGGGCTGCATGGCTTCGGCCACGCGGCGAAGCAGGTGCGGATCGGACTCGAACAGATACTTGTCGAAGTACTCGGTCGCGGTCTGGCCCGAGCGGAGCTGGAAGGTGCCTGTGAGCCGGCATCGCCTGTCGATGTCGCGCGCAAGAGTCTTCAGGGAGGTGGATAGCACGGTTGGATCGTGCCACAGCACGCACGGGGCCCGGCCCATCCGACGACGTCACTCTTCGCGGCAGCTCCGCGCGGGTCTCACTCGTAGTGGAAGCGAGCCTGGAGGATGACCAGGTCGTCCTCCTCAACGAGGTAGACCAGGCGGTGCTCCTCGGAGATGCGACGTGACCAGCACCCTGCGAGCATGTGTCGGAGCGGTTCTGGCTTGCCGATGCCGGTGAAGGGATCGCGCAGGGCGTCGTCGATGAGCCGGTTGATGCGCTCGAGGGTGGCGCGATCTGCAGTTAGCCAGTGGGTGCAGTCGGCCCAGCCGTTCGGTGTGAGAACCAGCCTCATTGCGCCAGATCGCGCTGCTCTCGCTGGCCCTCGCGGGCCTGCTGGAGACTCTCCAGCAGGTGACGGGCGTTTGCTGGTACGCGCAGCAGGTGCGCGGTCTCCTCCAGGGCGTCGTAGTCATCTCGAGAGATCAGGACAGCGTCGCCGCGACGCGAGGTGATCTCGACCGGCGTGCGATCTTGGTTCACCTTCTCGATGAGGGGAAAGAGGTTCTTCCGCGCCTCGCTTGCGGTCACTGCCATCACAACCTCCACTCGTACAAGATCCAGTACCAGTATGCGTTGGTGGGGGCGCGCATGCAACGTCCGCAATTCGGCTGAGTGCATTGCACGGCCCGGCTCGCCGCTGAAGAACCGGAGACAGCCAGTCAGAGGTTGATCATGTGCCCGGCGATGCCCTCGACGGCCTCCTTGACCGCCTCGGACAGCGTCGGGTGCGCGAACACGTTGCGGGCGACCTCGTCGGCGGTCAGGTCCCAGCGCTGGGCCAGTGTGAGCACCGGGAGCAGCTCGGTGACGTCCGGGCCGATCAGGTGCGCGCCGATGATCTCGTTGTACTTCGCGTCCGCGACCACCTTGACGAAGCCGACCTCCTCGCCGAGGCCCTTGGCCTTGCCGTTGGCGGAGAACGGGAACTTGGCGGTCTTCACGTCGTACCCACGCTCACGGGCCTGCTCCTCGCTGTAGCCGAAGGAGGCCACCTGCGGCTGGCAGTACGTCGCACGCGGGATCATGTCGAACTCGATCTCCATCGTCTCCGCGCCGGCGATCGTCTCGGCGGCCACGATGCCCATCGCCTCGGCGGTGTGCGCGAGCATCAGCTTGCCGGTCACGTCGCCGATCGCGTAGACACCGTCCACGTTGGTGCGACCGCGCCCGTCGACGGCGATCGCGCCGCGCTCGGTGAGCTGCACACCGGCGACGTCGAGGCCGAAGCCGTCGGTGCGGGGGACGAAGCCGATGGCCTGCAGCACCTTGTCGGTCTCGATGACCTGCTGGTCGCCGCCGTTGGCGGGGCTGACGGTGACCTTCACCTTGTCGCCGGAGTCGTCGATGGACTCCACCTTCGTCGAGAGCATCACGTTCACGCCGAGCTTCTTGTAGTGACGCAGCAGCTCCTTGGAGATCTCGGCGTCCTCGGTGGGCACCATCCGGTCCAGGAACTCGACGATGGTGACGTCCACGCCGAAGTTCTTCATCACGTAGGCGAACTCGACGCCGATGGCGCCGGAGCCGGCGATCACGATGCTCTCGGGCAGGTTGTCGTCGAGGATCTGCTCCTCGTAGGTGACCACCCGGTCCGACAGCGACGTGCCCGGGACCAGCCGCGTGGTGGCGCCGGTGGCCAGGATCAGGTTGTCGTAGGTCAGCTGCCGGGTCTGGCCGTCCTCACCCTGCACGTCCATGCTCTTTGCACCGGTCAGCGTGCCCCAGCCGTGCACCTCTGTGATCTTGTTCTTCTTCATCAAGAAGTGCACGCCCTTGACGATGGCCTCGGAAACCGACCGGCTGCGGGCGTGGGTGACCTTGTAGTCCATGGACGCGTCGCCGGTGATCCCGAACTTGTCCTTCTCGTGCGTGATGATGTGCGCGAGCTCGGCGTTGCGCAGCAGCGCCTTGGACGGGATGCAGCCGACGTTGAGGCATACGCCGCCCCAGTACTTGCTCTCCACCACGGCAACGTTCTTGCCGAGCTGGGCGGCCCGGATCGCGGCGACGTACCCGCCAGGGCCGGCACCGAGGACGACGACATCGAAGTGCTCGCTCATGGGACGAGCCTATTCGGTGCCGTGCCGCCGGGATCGACCGGTCCACGCCCGCCGGCTCGACGCTGCGCGAGCGCCGGTTCGGCGCTGCGCGAGCGCCGGTTCGACTCAGACCGGGACGAGCTCGACGGCGCCGACCGCGTAGCGGGCCAGCACGGTCCGGGCCACCTCGAGGTCCACGCCGAGCGGCTCCGAGACCGCCACCGCGCCGGCCTCGAGGGCCAGCTCGGCCGCGCGGTTCGGCAGGGTGCCCGGAGCGAGGAACAGCGACCCCACCGCGATGTGCCGGCGCCCCTCGGCGCGGAACGCGCGGACCGCCTCACCGGTGGCCGGGGGAGCAGCGGAGGCGAAGGCGGCCACGGTGGGCAGCCGGTGCTTGTTCCCCCAGAGCCGGGCCAGCCTGGCGACCGTCTGGTTGGCGAGCGCGTCGGAGGAGCCGGCGGCGGCCAGCACCAGCGCGTCCAGCTCACGGACCCGGGCCTGCTTCAGCGCCGAGCGGAGTCGCTGGTCGAGCACGTCCAGGAACACCGGCTCCACGCCGAGGATCCGCGAGGCGCGGATCCGCACCTCCGGGTGCCGGCTGGAGGCGGCGGCGACCGCAGACGGGACGTCCACGGTCGCGTGGAAGGCCTCGGTGAGCAGCAGCGGCACCACCACGATCTCGTCGTGGCCTGCCTTCACCAGCCGGTCCACGACGGTCTCGAAAGACGGGCGGGACAGGTCGAGGAACGCCGACTCGATGCGCAGGTCCGGGCGCATCGAGCGGACCTGGTCGACCAGGCCGCGGATGGTCCGGGCGGAGCGGGGGTCACGGCTGCCGTGGGCGAGAGCCACCAGCGCTGGTGCGGTCATGGGAGCTTCCTGCCTTTCTCGATGGGGGTGACCGACGACGCTGTCGGGAGGCTTCGGTGGATGCCGCACTCGGTCTTGGCCGTGCCGGCCCAGCGACCGCTGCGGGGGTCGGCCCCGGCCGCGACCCGGCGGGTGCACGGCCAGCAACCGATCGAGGGATACCCGTCGTGCTGCAAGGGGTTCACGAGGACGTCGTGCTCGGCGATGTAACGCTGCACCCGTTCGTCGGTCCAGCGCGCGAGGGGAGCGACCCGCACCTTGCGACGGCTCTCGTCCCAGCCGATCACCGGCGTGATCACCCGGTCCCGGGTCTCCGCCCGGCGCAGCCCGGTGGCCCACGCGTCGTACACCGCAAGTGCCTGCTCGAGCGGACGTACCTTGCGCAGCGCGCAGCACAGGTCCGGGTCTCGGCCGAACAGGTCCTTGCCGTACGCCGCGTCCTGCTCGGCCACCGACTGCTCCGGGGTCACGGTGACCACGTTCACCGGCAGGGTGGCCGCCACTGCATCCCGGGTGCCGATGGTCTCGGCGAAGTGGTAGCCGGTGTCCAGGAACACCACGTCGATGCCCGGTGCCACGCGGGAGGCCAAGTGGGCCAGCACGGCGTCGGCCATCGACGAGGTGACGCAGAACCGCTCGCCGAACGTGGCCGCCGCCCACTCCAGGATCACTTCGGCCGGGGCGAGCTCGAGCTCCGCGCCGGCGTGGCGGACCAGGTCGCGCAGCTCCGCCTCGCTGCGGCCGTCGGTGCTGGTACCGCGGAAGGCGCGGGCAGCCGTCGTGGTCGCCACCGCGGTCATGCGACCACCTCGTCCAGCAGCCGCTCGCCACGGAGCACCTCGTCGTCGGTACGCGCGACCCAGGCGGCGAACGACTCTCCGTCGTGACGCTCGGCGAGGTAGGCCCGCACCACGTTGGTCACGTACTCGTCGAGACCGGCGCTGGTCACCTTGTGTGCGCGCAGCTTGCGGCCGAACGTGGCGGTCAGCCCGAGGCCGCCGCCCAGGTGCACCTGGAAGCCCTCGACCTGGTTTCCGTCCTCGTCGAGGACCAGCTGGCCCTTGAGCCCGATGTCGGCGACCTGGGTGCGCGCGCAGGCGTTCGGGCAGCCGTTCACGTTGACGGTGATCGGCACGTCCAGGTCGGGGAACCGGCGCTCCAGCTCGTCGACCAGCGCGGCCGCCCGCTGCTTGGTGTCCACGATCGCGAGCTTGCAGAACTCGATGCCGGTGCAGGCCATCGTGGAGCGGCGCCAGTACGACGGACGGGCGGTCAGCCCCAGCGGTTCGAGCGCGCCGAGCAGCGGCTCGACGTTCTCCTTCTCGACCCCGATGACGACCAGCTTCTGATAGGCGGTCAGCCGGACCCCTGCCGCGCCGTACTCCTCGACGATGTCGCCGAGCCCGGTGAGCACCTCCCCGGAGATCCGGCCGACGGTGCTCGTCACACCGAGGTAGAACCTGCCGTCCTTCTGCTCGTGCACGCCGATGTGGTCGCCGTTGCCCACCGGCTCCGGCGGGGACGGGCAGTCCACCAACCGGCGGTGCAGGTACTCGTTCTCGAGCACCTCGCGGAACCGGGCCACGCCCCAGTCGGCGACCAGGAACTTCAGCCTGGCCCGGGACCGGAGCCGCCGGTAGCCGTAGTCCCGGAACACCGAGACCACGCCCTCCCAGGCATCGGCGACCTCCTCGAGGGGGATCCACACGCCGAGCTTCTGGGCGAGCATCGGGTTGGTGGACAGCCCGCCGCCGACCCACAGGTCGAAGCCGGGGCCGTGTTCGGGGTGCACGGTGCCGACGAACGCGACGTCGTTGATCTGCGGCGCGCCGTCCATGCTCGGGTGGCCGCTGACCGAGGTCTTGAACTTGCGGGGCAGGTTGGAGTACTCGCTGTTGCCCTGCCGGCGGCGCTTGATCTCCTGCAGCGCCGGGGTGCCGTCGATGATCTCGTCGGCGGCGATCCCGGCGACGGGGGATCCGAGGAACCCGCGCGGCGAGTCGCCGCAGGCCTCCTCCGTCTCCAGGCCGACGGCCTCCAGGCGCCGCCAGATCTCCGGCACGCTCTCGATGCCCACCCAGTGGTACTGGATGTTCTGCCGGTCGGTGATGTCGGCGGTGCCGCGGGCGAAGTCGGTGGAGATGCCGCCGAGGGTGCGCAGCGCCTCGGCGCTCAGCAGGGCGCCGTCGCTGCGGACCCGCATCATGAAGTAGCGGTCCTCGAGCTCCTCGGGTTCCAGCGCTCCGGTCTTGCCGCCGTCGAGGCCGGGCCGGCGCTGGGTGTAGAGGCCGAACCAGCGGAACCGGCCGCGCAGGTCAGCGGGGTCGATGGAGTCGAAGCCGCGGTGGGCGTAGATGTTCTCGATGCGGGCCCGGACGTGGAGCGGGTCGTCGTCCTTCTTCTGCTGCTCGCTGCCGTTGAGCGGCTCACGGAAGCCGAGCGCCCACTGGCCCTCGCCGCGCGGCTGGCGTGGCCGTCCGGAGCGGCCCGGACCCGACGGGCCCGGCTTGGTGGAGGTGCGGCTGGATGGTGCCGTGGGGGTTGCGCTGTGCGGAGTCATGAGTACTGGCGTGTCCTGAAGTCGTGGTGCGCACGAGTCGCAGGGCTTGTTCCGACGTCGCTGTCGGATGCCGGCGAGCGCGCGCCCGGGGGAGAAGGGCTGGTTTCAGGCCGGCCAACACATCATGCTGCGCATGCGACCGAGGTCTACGTGGCGGCGGGCCACGAGATGCTTGGTCGTTGCAGCGCTGATCATGCGAAGAAGTCTCGGGGACGCCCGCGCTTCACCACAAACCCGAATCTCGCAATCTGAGACGTTTGTTCATATTCTGGTACGCCGGAGGGGCGCGGCGCTGACCCGGGTGCGCCGCGCCGGGCGGCCTCACTACGCTGACGGCATGACCGACACCCGGACCGAGTCCTCTTCGACTTCCGACACCGCGGCCACGGCCAGCGAGGCCTACCGCGCAGCCCTGGAGGTGATCGAGTCGGTCGAGCCGCGGATCGCGGCGGCCACCCGGGCCGAGCTTGCCGACCAGCGGGGCTCACTGAAGCTGATCGCCAGCGAGAACTACGCCTCCCCGGCGGTGCTGCTGACGATGAGCAGCTTCCTGTCCGACAAGTACGCCGAGGGCACGATCGGGCACCGGTTCTACGCCGGCTGCCAGAACGTGGACACGGTCGAGGCGATCGCGGCCGAGCACGCGCGCGAGCTGTTCGGCGCGCCGTACGCCTATGCGCAACCGCACTCCGGCATCGACGCGAACCTGGTCGGCTTCTGGTCGATTCTCGCGCACCGGGTCGAGTCGCCGGCGCTGGAGAAGCTGGGCGCCAAGTCGGTCAACGACCTCTCCGAGGAGGACTGGGAAGCGCTGCGCCACGAGTTCGGGAACCAGCGGATGCTGGGCATGTCGCTGGACGCCGGCGGTCACCTGACCCACGGCTTCCGGCCGAACATCTCCGGGAAGATGTTCCACCAGCGCAGCTACGGCACCGACCCGGAGACCGGGCTGCTGGACTACGACCGGGTGGCAGCAGCGGCCCGGGAGTTCAAGCCGCTGGTGCTGATCGCGGGGTACTCGGCCTACCCGCGCCGGATCAACTTCGCGAAGATGCGCGAGATCGCCGACGAGGTGGGCGCCACGCTGATGGTGGACATGGCGCACTTCGCCGGTCTGGTCGCCGGCAAGGTGTTCACCGGCGACGAGGACCCGGTGCCGTTCGCACACGTGACGACCACGACCACGCACAAGTCGCTGCGCGGGCCGCGCGGCGGCCTGGTGCTGGCGCAGGAGGAGTACGCCGACTCCGTCGACCGCGGCTGCCCGATGGTGCTCGGCGGGCCGCTGTCACACGTGATGGCCGCCAAGGCGGTCGCGCTCGCCGAGGCCCGGCAGCCGTCGTTCCGGACCTACGCGCAGAACGTCGCGGACAACGCTAAGGCGCTCGCCGAGGGCTTCCTGTCCCGGGACGCGACGCTGGTGACCGGCGGCACCGACAACCACATCGTGCTGCTCGACGTGTCCGGCTTCGGCCTCACCGGCCGGCAGGCCGAGTCGGCGCTGCTGGACGCCGGCGTGGTCACCAACCGCAACTCGGTGCCCTCGGACCCGAACGGCGCGTGGTACACCTCCGGGATCCGGTTCGGCACCCCCGCGCTGACCACGCGGGGCTTCGGCCCCGCCGAGCTCGACCGGGTCGCCGAGCTCGTGGTCGAGGTGCTGCGCAACACCACGCCCAGCACCACCAAGGCCGGCACCCCGTCGAAGGCCAGCTACACGCTCGCCGACGGTGTTGCCGAGCGGACCAAGGCCGCCTCCGCCGAGATGCTGGACAAGTTCCCGCTCTACCCCGGCCTGGACCTCGCCTAGCCCTCCAGCACCGGTGTGGTGCGCTCCACCAGGGCCGCCAGGTCGGTGCCTCGCGGCAACGTGCCCATCGTCCCGCCGTACCCCCCGCCGAGCCGGCTGGCGCAGAACGCGTCGGCCACCGCAGCCGGCGCGTGCTGCACCAGCAGGGCACCCTGCAGGCAGGCGGCCATGGAGCCTGCCAGCCGCCGGGCCCCGGCCTCGAGCGCCGAGGTGTCGGCGAGTGCCTCGAGCACCCGGTCCACGGCGCGGTCCAGGCGCGGGTCCTCGCCACGGGCGCGGCCAACCTCGACGATCCAGGCGTTGAGCGCCTCCGGCTCCCGGGACAGCGCGCGCAGCACGTCGAGCGCGTTGACGTTGCCCGACCCCTCCCAGACCGAGTTCACCGGCGCTTCGCGGTAGAGCAGCGGCATCCCGGACTCCTCGACGTACCCGTTCCCGCCCAGACACTCCAGCGCCTCGGCGACCATCATCGGCGCGCGCTTGCAGACCCAGTACTTCGCCAGCGGCAGCGCGATCCGCCGCAGCGCCCTCTCGTGCGCGCCCTCTGCCGGGTCGCCCGCGCGGTCCACCGCGGACGCGAGCCGGATCGCCAGGGCGGTCGCCGCCTCGGACTCCACCGCCAGGTCGGCCACCACGTTCTGCATCAGCGGCTTGTCGGCGAGCAGACCACCGAACGCGGAGCGGTGTGCCACGTGCCAGGACGCCTCCGCGACTGCCCGGCGCATCAGCGACGACGAGCCGAGCACGCAGTCCAACCGGGTGGCCGCGACCATCTCGATGATGGTGCGCACTCCACGGCCCTCGTCGCCGAGCCGCTGCGCCCAGGCGCCGTCGAGCTCGATCTCCGCGGACGCGTTCGACCGGTTGCCCAGCTTGTCCTTCAGGCGTACGACGGACATCGCGTTGCGCGAGCCGTCCGGGAGGACCCGGGGCAGCACGAAGCACGACAACCCGCCCGGCGCCTGGGCCAGCACCAGGAACACGTCGTTCATCGGGGCGGAGGTGAACCACTTGTGCCCGTGCAGGGTGTACTCGCCGTCGGCCTCGGTGGGCCGCGCCTCGGTCACGTTGGCCCGCACGTCCGAGCCGCCCTGCTTCTCGGTCATCCCCATCCCGGCCAGCGCACCGGCCTTGTCGGCCACCGGCCGGACGCCGAAGTCGTAGCTGCGCGCGGCGAGCAGGGGAGTCCACTCCTTGGCGATCCGCTCGTCGGCGGCCAGCGCGGGCACGGCCGCGTAGGTCATCGAGATCGGGCAGCCGTGGCCCGGTTCCGTCTGCGACCAGGCCAGGAACCCGGCCGCCCGTCGTACGTGCGCATGCGGCTCGTCCGACACCCACGGCGCGGCCTGCAGCCCGTAGCCGACCGCCCGTTCCATCAGCCAGTGCCAGGACGGGTGGAACCGCACCTCGTCGACCCGGTTGCCGTAGCGGTCGTAGGGGGCGGGCTCGGGCGGGTACCGGTTGGCCAGCAGACCGTGCTCGCGGGCCTCCTCGCTGCCGGCCACCTCGCCGAGGGCGGCCAGCTCGCCGGCCACCTCAGCGGAGGCGTGGCGGGTCACCGCGTCGACCAGCGCCCGGTCGGAGCGCACGGTGTTGTGGCCCACCAGCGGAGGGGGCTGGTTCGTGGATACCCGGTTGTCGATCGTCATGTCGTTACGGTAGTTGCATGACCGGGCGCTCGGGCAGCGGCAACGCTCCCCATCGATCCCGGTGGCTGGTCGCCCGCGACGCCGCGTGGCGGCTGATCGTGGCCACCGTGGGCAGCTGCTTCCGGAACCGGGTCACCGGGCTGGCGGCCGAGGCCGCCTTCTGGGCGCTGCTGTCCCTGCCGCCGCTGTTCTTCGCGCTCGCCGGCTCGATCGGCTACGTGTTCAGCCAGTTCAGCCCGGCCGAGGTGCACGAGATCCGCACCTCGATCGTGCACCTGGCCTCCCGCGCGCTGACCGACCAGACCGTGGGCACGATCATCACGCCCACCCTCAATGACGTGTTCAAGGGCGGCCGCTACGACGTGGTCTCGATCGGGTTCATCCTGGCGCTCTGGTCGGGCTCTCGGGCGATGAACGTGTTCGTGGACACCATCACGATCATGTACGGCCTGGACGGCCGGCGCGGGATCATCAAGACGAGGGTGCTGTCGTTCTCGCTGTACGTCCTGGGCCTGGTCACCGGGGTGGTCAGCATCCCGCTGGTGCTGGCCGGCCCGACCGTCGTACGGCGCATCACGCCGCACCAGCTCGGGTTCCTCAACGCGCTCTACTGGCCGGTCGTGCTGGTGCTGTGCATCTGCTTCCTGGCCACGCTCTACCACGTGTCCGTGCCGGTGCGCACCTCGTGGCGCTACAACCTCCCGGGCGCGACGCTGACGATGGGCTTCTGGGTCCTCGGGTCCTACGTGCTGCGGATCATCTTGACCACCACCGCGGGGAGGTCGACCTCGATCTACGGGCCGCTGGCCGCGCCGATCGCGGTGATGCTGTGGCTGTACCTCGTCTCGTTCGCGGTGCTGGTCGGCGCCGCGGTGAACGCCGCCTTCGACCGGATCTGGCCGGAGAAGGCCACCGCCCGGGCACGCATGGAGGTGGTCCGGAAGCTCCGCCTGGACGCGATCCTGCCCCGGCTGCGCCGCGACGTGGAGGAGAAGGAACGGTTCCCCGACGCCGCCGCCGAGACCATGGAGCTGAAGGCGTACGGCGAGGGGAAGCAGCCCCGCGAGGAGGACCGCCCCCCGTCCCACCGCCGGCACGAGCCACGCCGACGGGCGTGATATTCAGGTGCACCCCGGCGGGCCCCGCCGTAGATTCGGCAACGTGCTCGAGAAGATCGGCTACCGGCCGGAGATGTCGCGGTGGACCGTCGCCGGCGACGCCACCCTGGGTCGAGTGGCGCGGGTGGACCGCGGCGTGCTCCTGGTGCTCACCGAGCGCGGCCCGTTGCGCTGCACCTACGGCGGCCGGCTGCTCGGCGAGGTGGCCGCCGACCCGATGGTCGCCCCCTGCCCGGGGGACTGGTGCGTGGTGCGGCACTGGCCCGACGGTCGGGAGACCGTGGAGCGGATGCTGCCGCGCAGCACCTCGCTGACCCGCCCGGGACACGGCGGGGTGCTCTGCGCCAACGCGGACCTGGTTGGCGTCGTCGTCGCGGGGCGACCGGCCCCCTGTGCACCGGAGGTGCGGCGACTGGTCGAGCTCGCCGAGCGCAGCGGGGCCCGCCCGCTCGTCGTACTCACGAAGTGTGACCAGGTGCCGGTCCCGGCGGCCGTGGCCGCCCCGCTGGCTGAGGCCGTGCCAGGGGTCGACGTGATCTGCGCCAGCACCGCGACGGGGGCGGGGCTGGCGATGCTGCGTGAAGCGGTCGACGGCCGGCTGACGCTGGCGCTGCTCGGCCCGGCCGGGCACGGCAGGTCCGCGCTCACCACCGCGCTGGTGGGCGCGGACCTGCTGCCGGGACGCCGGGCCTCACGGCGACACGACCTGGTGGTGCTTCCCGGAGGCGGGGCGGTGGTGGATACCCCCGACGTGCCCGCGACCGGGGCCCGGGCGCCGCACTTTTGGCCGCTGCGCGGGGTGGGCGGCGGCAGCTGAGCGTGTGCTGGACGGGCCGCGCGAGCCGGCCGGCGCCTAGCCCCGTCGCGCCGCCAGCACGGCGATGTCGTCCTCGCGGGTGTGGTCGCGGACCTGATCGATGAGCTGCCGCACGCACTCGCCGAGGTCGCCGTTCGCCAGGGCCGGTAGTGAGTCGAGCAGCCGTCGCTGGCCCTCGTCGATGTCCTCGGTGCGGCGCTCGATCAGGCCGTCGGTGAACATCAGCAGGGTGTCGCCGGCGGCGAGCGGGACGGTGACCGTCTCCCGTTTCCCGGCGCGGACGCCCAGCGGGGTGCCGGGGGAGTCGGGCACCTGCTCAGCGGTGCCGTCCGCACGGAGCACGACGGGCGGGGGATGGCCGGCATTGACCAGCTGCATGGTGTTGCGCGCGGGGTCGACGATCGCGTACACCATGGTGACCAGCTGGGTGAGGTCGAACTCGGCGAACATGCCGTCCAGCTTCGGCAGCAGCACGTCGGGGTCGGAGTCGACGGAGAAGAACGCCCGCACCGAGGCGCGGATCTGCGCCATCGCGGCGGCCGCCCGCACCCCCCGCCCCATCACGTCGCCGACCAGCAGCCCGATCCGACCGTCGCCGAGCGGGAGCACGTCGTAGAAGTCGCCGCCGACCTCCGTACGTCCCGCCGGGGTGTAGTCGACGACGATCTCCCAGCCCGGCAGGTCGGGCAGGTCCTCGGGAAGCACCGCCTGCTGGAGCCGGTAGGCCGCCTCGGCGACCTCCGTGTGCAGCTGGGCGTTGTCGATGGCGACCGCGCACCGCCGGGCGAGGTCCTCTCCGAAGACCCGGTCGGCGGGACCGAAGCGCCGGCCCTCGTCACCGGCGACCCAGGTGATCACCCCGATGGTCTTGCGCCGGGTCTTGAGCGGCACGGACAGGCCGCTGCGCAGGTTCAGCTCCCTGGCCAGCCGCAGGTGCTCCTCGTCCTTGGTGGCGGCCACCAGCATCTCGTCGGTGACCTCGGGGACGAGCTCGCTCACCCCGGTCTTCAGCACGTGGTAAGCACCGGACGGGGCGTCCGGGTCCGCCGGGTAGCGCCGGTTCAGCTCCTCGGCGAGCGCGACCTTCTCCGGGTCCACGTGCGCCACCGCCAGGGTGCGCAGCGGCCCGTCCTCGGCGAGCTGGATCGAGCACCAGTCGGCGAAGTCGGGGACCGCGAGCCGGGCCACCTTGGTGAGCGTGGCCTGGTAGTCCAGGCTGCTGGCCAGCTCCGCCGAAGCGTCGGCGAGGAACTTCAGCTTGGCGGCTTGGTCGTCGGCGTCGGCGAGCGCCTGCAGCCGGGCGACGGACATCGCGCAGGTGTCGGCCAGGATGCTCAGGAACTCGACCTCGGCGGCGTCGAACCAACGCCGTCCCGGGAACGAGAGCGTGACGGAGCCGAGCGCTCTGGTCCCGGCGCGCAGGGGGAGCGCCACCATGGACCGCTCGCCCTCAGCGGCGCGCTCCAGGTCCGGGTAGCGACGCTGGATCTCCTCGCGGCCGGTCATGAACAGCGGGCTTGCGGTCCGCACCACCTCGGCGGCCGGGGTGTCGGAAGCCAGCGGGTAGGTGGCCCACCGGGACGCCGTGCCCTCCGTTCCGCCGGCGAGGCCCTTGAGCAGGAGGGTCTGGTCGTCGACCAGCAGGGACAGGGAGGCGACCGTCGCGCCGGTGGCGGCAGCGGCGTGCTCGATCATCACCTTGGTGACCACGTCCACGTCGTCGGCGTGCATCAGTTCCGCGGTGACCCTGGCCAACCTCGTGAGCTGGTCGGCGAGATCACGGTTCCCGCCGCGTCCGAGGTGCGGGCCACGCGGTTCGATGAGCACCAGCGCGCCGGTGACCCGGTCCCCGTCCCGGACCGGAGAGCAGGTCAGCGCAGCCGGGCGTGGCTCCGCGCTGGGACCGGGCAACGGGAGCAGGCCGTGCCAGGACGATCCGGACAGAGCGTGACCGAGGATCTCGGTGACCCCACCCTGTTCCGGCTCGGCGAACAACAAGGCCAGCTCGGAGCCCAGCAGGTCGGGTGCCGGACGGCCGAGGAGAGACTCCGCGGCGGCGTTGGCGTAGCGGACGTGCCCGGTCTCGCCGACGCCGACCACCGCGGCGGACAGGCCGTCGAGGAGGGAGACGTCGACCCGCCAGCTGGTGTGGTCGCGCCCGCTGCCCTGCACGGGTCGATTCTGTCAGCACCCCGTGCCTTAGGCCATGGCCCGGGCGGGTCGGTGGGGAACTGCCTGATTTGTCGGTACGGTCGGCTCGTGAGGCGACCGACCATGATCCTGCTCCTGGTCATCCTCGTGCTGGCCGGCTCGGCGTGCAGCGCACAGGTGACGAGCAGCCGCCCGCGGGCCACCTCCCCGGCCGTCTCAGGTGCGTCGACCGCTCCGACGGCCGTCCCGAGCCCGGTCCCGTCCCAAAGAGACGGCGGCCACACCGCCGTACCAGCGCCGCCGACGGGGCAGCCGAGCAGTGCGGCGACTTCCGCGCCGAGTCCGAGCGTGCCCACGGCGGCGCCGCAGATCGACGGGGCCCAGGCCACTCTGGCCCGGATGAGCCAGGAGCAGCGGGTCGGCCAGCTGTTCATGGTCGGGACCCCGGCCTCCCAGGGGAGCCTGCAGACGTTGCAGCAGATCAGCCGCTACCACCTGGGCGCCGTCATCCTGACCGGACGCAGCCACGACGGCAGCTCCGGAACCGCACGGGTCGTGGCTGCGATGCAGGCGCGCACCGGGTCGGCGACGGCGGGCGCCCGGCTGCTGGTGGCCACCGACCAGGAGGGTGGTGCGGTGCAGGTGCTGCAGGGCCCCGGCCTCACGTCGATGCCCTCGGCGCTGGAGCAGGGATCGTGGAGCCCCCGTCAGCTTCGGAAGGCGGCCGGCCGCTGGGCCCGACAGCTGCGCCGGGCAGGGGTGAACATGAACCTCGCACCCGTGCTGGACACGGTTCCCAGCCCCGGTGCGGCGTCGGGGAACGCGCCGATCGGCGCCTACGGGCGGGAGTACGGCTTCACGCCTGGCACCGTCGCTCGGCACGGGCTGGCGTTCGCGCGCGGCATGGCCGACCACGGCGTGGCGCCGACGGTGAAACACTTCCCCGGGCTCGGGCGGGTGCACGGCAACACCGACTACTCCTCAGGGGTCGTCGACAGCACGACGCGGCGCGACGACCCCTACCTCGCGCCCTTCCGGCGGGCGATCCGCGCCGGGGTGCCGTTCGTGATGATGTCCACGGCCTCCTACAGCCACCTGGACCCGGCCATCCCCGCGGCGTTCTCCAGGTTCGTCATCGAGAACATGCTTCGCGGCGACCTCGGCTTCCGGGGCGTGGTGGTCTCCGACGACCTGGCCAACGCCCAGCAGGTGGCGCGCTGGAGCTACGGGCAGCGGGCGGTGAAGTTCATCGCCGCGGGCGGGGACCTGGTGCTCGCCGTCGATCCTGCGGCGCTGCCGGCGATGTATCACGCGGTGCTGCACCGGGCCCGGCACGACCGCGGGTTCCGTGCCAAGGTGCGGGCCGCCGCGCTGCGGGTGCTTCGGGCCAAGCGGAGTCTGGACCTGCTCAGGCAGCCGCGCTCGTGAGCGGAGCGGCCCCCTCGGCGGACGTGACGGTGAGCGTGGCGCGCCACGCGAGCGCGGCCTCCAGATCCAGGCCGTAGCGTGCCGTCGCGTCCGGTTCCCGGGACTCGCCGTGCAGCAGGTCGCCGTTCGCCGGGCCGAGCATGCCGGTGTCGAGAGCCCGGACGCTTCCGAGCCCGAGCACCTGGGCGTCATTCTCGGCGAGCATGTGGATCTGCTTGGCCACGTCCAGCTGCGACAGCCGGTGCCGCCACTGCCGCCACACGCGGTAGGGGCCTGGCCTCAGGGATCGCGTGACCTCGCGCAGCAGCTGGTCGGCGTCTGCGAACGCGGCGCTCACCGTCGCGTAGGCCGTCCGGCGCTCGAGGTACGGCGCCTCGTCGGCCACCACCTCCGCCAGCCGGGCTCGGGCCGCATCCAGCTCGCTGAGCGAGCGCTCGATGCGCTTGAGCAGCATCGGGGAGGGGGCGGTCGGTGCGCGGCGGGTCATGCGGTGTCCTCCAGGAGGTCGGCGTGGATCCGCGCCTGCAGCTCGTGGACGCGGTCCCACTGGTTGTTGGTGAAGGTGGCCAGTGAGGCGGGGAACAGCCCGTGCTCCTCACGGTCGATGTGCTCGAACAGCTGGTGCACGGCCGCCCGGACCCTGCTCCAGTCGGGGACCGGCTGGTCCAGGGCAGAGTCGATGTCGTCGTGGTCGTCGTACAGCATTGCCACGCCCTCGGCGAACTCGTCCAGCGCGCCCATCACCGAGAACAGCCCGGCCTCCTCGAGGGCGACGTGCGGCGCGAGCAGCCGCCGGAGGGTGGCCAGGTGCTCGGTGGCTTCCGGCCAGCGCTCGGCCACGATGGCCCGCTCGAGGTCGCCGGCGACCTCGGCGATCTCCTCGTGCTGGTCGGTCAGCTCGGCGATCGCCGGTATCGCGCGGCAGCCGCAGTAGTTGCACATCCTCGAACCCCGTTGGACCTTGGTGGACGCGGCCGGACCCGGCCCTCGTCTGCTCCAGTACACGCCGGACGGCACGCCCGAAGTAGGGCCGAAAGGCCCGAATTCGCCCTGCGGGAAGGTGGGCGCCGTGCCTGGAAGAGCAGAGCACTGGTGGCGATGACCACGCCGAGACCTGCGGCGGGTCAACACCGACAAGACCAGGTTGGCCGTCTCGACCCCCGCAGTTCAGGCGCGTCCGAGCGCTGGCAGACAGTCCTCTACGCCAGTTGAGACAAGAGACTGACGAGCTGGCGCCGCTGCGCCGCGGTCAGTGGGGCAAGCACCGCCTCCTGGACCTTCTCGAGAACGGTGTCGAGCTCGAGCAGTGTCTCGGCGCCTTGGGGAGTGAGTGTGACGATGTTGCGACGCTTGTGGTCGGGGTCGACCTTCCTCGTGACGAGGGCACGTGACTCGAGCTCGGTGAGGGCGTTGGTGACGTCGCTTCGGTCGATGCCGGTGTCACGTGCGAGGTCGGCTTGGCTCGCGGGTCCCCACTGTTCGAGGGCGGCGAGCAGCCGGTAGTGGTAGCCCCGCAATCCCTCCCCGTGAGCCTCGAAGCCGGCGGTCAACAGCGCTGATGAGCGCGCATAGGCGCGACTGATGAGCCAGGTCGGACGATCCCGGATCCGATCCGGAGTCCGACGAATGTGATCGTGATCCACCGGCATGGCCCCGAGATTACCAGTTGTGGGTGATGCCAACATTCGCTATGTTGGGGTCGCCAATATGGGTATGACCAACATAGGAGGTCGCATGTCGACCCACTCCGCATCCCTCACCCTGCGCGGCTGGCGCGGCAGGCGCATCCTGCTTCTCCTCTGCGCGGTCGCGCTGCTCGACTTCATCGACGCGTCCATCACCAACGTCGCGCTACCCCACATCCTGCGCTCGCTGCACTTCTCGATGCAGAGCCTGCAGTGGGTACCGTCGGCGTACCTGCTGACGTACGGCGGGTTCATGCTGCTCGGCGGGCGACTCGCCGACCTGTTCGGTCGTCGCAGCGTCCTGATCGCCGGGACAGCGCTCGTGGGAGTCGCCTCGCTCGCCGGGGGTTTCGCCGGAGAGGCGGCCGTCTTCATCGCCGCCCGACTTGCTCAGGGCCTCGGCGCCGCGCTCATGCTGCCCGCAGCCCTGTCGACGCTCACCACCACCTTCACGACGACCAAGGACCGCCAGTCGGCGCTCGGCGTGTGGGCTGCCGTCGCGGGCCTCGCCTCGGCGGCCGGAATCCTGCTCGGCGGCGTCCTTACCGAGGGCCCAGGATGGCGATGGGTGATGTTCGTCAACCCGATCGCCTGCGCGTTGGTGCTTCCCGCCGTCGTCGCCATCCTGCCGGGGGACCGTCCGGCGGATCGCAGCACCCGTTTCGACGTTCTGGGGAGTCTCGTCCTCACCGGGGCGATGCTGCTGCTGGTCTACGCCCTCATTCAGGCACCCGACCAAGGTTGGTCTGCCGCTTCCACGTGGCTCGAGCTGACGGGAGCGGCCGTGTTGCTCACCTGCTTCGTCGTCATCGAGCGAACCGTCCGCGACCCGATCCTGCCGCTGAGCATCTTCCGGGTGCCTGGCCTGGCCGCCGCGAACCTGACGGGTCTGATCGGCTTTGCGGGCATGCTCTCGATGTTCTACTTCCTCACCCTCTACATGCAGAACGTTCTCGGTTACTCGCCCATCGCCGCCGGCGCCGCATACCTCCCCCTCACCTTCGCCATCGCAGTTTCGGCCGGGCTCGGATCCAAGCTGCTCATCAACGTCGGCAGCCGAGCCGTGATCTCCGCCGGGGCACTCCTCGCGGCCGCCGGACTGCTCCTGCTGAGTCGCCTGCCAGTCGACGGCGGCTACGCCGTGCACATCCTTCCGGGGCTCCTCCTGGTTGCGTTCGGCGTCGGGCCATTGTTCGTCGGCGTGACGAACGCTGCCAATGCCGGCGTCGGTCCAAGTCGAGCTGGGCTGGCTGCGGCCATCCTCAACTCCTCCCAGCAGATCGGCGGAGCCCTCGGGCTGGCCGTCTTCTCGGCGGTCGGAGCAGCGCAGATCCACCATGTCCTCGCAGTCGGTGCGCCCGTTCTCGACGCCACCACCTCCGGCCTGCGGCACGCGCTGGCCTCCGGAGCCGCGTTCACCGCAGCCGCTGCGGTCCTCGCCCTGGCGACCAAGGACACCCACGAAGACCCGGCCTACCACGCGGTCGAACCCGACCAGGCACAGCCGCAGCTCGGCGCCGGCCTCGAAACCATCAAGGAGATCCGATGAAGAACCCAGCGCCCGCCACCGCCAAGGCGCGCGTGCTCGTCGTAGGACGCAGCCCAAGCGTGCTGGTAGCTGCTGTCGAGCTGATGCGCAGCAAGGGCTATCGCGCGGACGTGACCAACCAGTTCGACCGGGTGCTGGACGACTACCACCCCAGTGACCTCGACGTGGTCGTCTTCGGTGGCATGGTCCCCACCGACACCAAGCAGCACCTTCGAGACGAGATCACCAGGGGCAACCCCGGGGTCACCATCGTTCAGGGGCTCGCCGGCATCCCCGGAGTCATTGCCGCCCAGGTCGACTCGGTCACCCGCGGCTGTTCGACAGATGATGCCGAGATCGGGTACGACCCCGAGAACCGAGCCGTCCGGGTGACCCTTCCGCACGCAGCCCAAGCAACCATCGAGACCCTGTGGATGACCTCTTGGCGGCCACCCGAGCCCACCAGCACCTCCGCTGTCGTCTTCGACGACGAGCTCGCCGGCGGCTCGCACGCCATCGCCATCCCGGACCGGATCCCGACCGAGGGCTCCTTCGCGACGGTCACCGTCGGCACGCAAGTCTCCGTCTTCGCGATCGGCCCGATGCCGACCGCCGTCACCCGGATGGTGCCGAAGTCCTCCGCCGACACGAGGCTCCCTGCCGTGCCGGCGATCACCACGCACCGCGATGAGAGCTGAAGACCTACCGGCGGCCGCGCGTCGTCCCCATCGAGTTGCGCGCTCCCAGACAGAGCCCTTCCGTTTCAGAGGCAAGAGGGCGGTGGGCCGACGTGGCGTCTTCCGAATCAGCGTGGTCTACGGATGCGTGCCTTGGCCAAGCTCTGGCACGGGATCAGTTGGGAATGAGGACCGCCAGAGACACCCCCCTCGGGGATCGCAGGGAGAAAGCGGACAGATTCTGAGGTCAGGGGGATGAGGACGTCGTCGCCGAGGGACCATTCGGCGGCTCGAGCCGCCAACTCCGCCGGTACTTCGGGCTCGCCGTTGACCAGGGGCGGGACGCGAAAAGTCCCGTGAGCGTCGTGCGCGAGGACCACCTCGTACCCTCGCTCCATCGCTGACCGAGCAGTTGCTGCGACGCACATCTCCGACATCACACCGCAGATGCTGACCTTCTTGACGTGATGTTGACGAAGCAACGCGTCCAGATCGGTTCCGGCGAACCCGTTGTCGTGCTGCTTGCGCACCACAGCATCGCCGGGCTGAGGTTCAAGAGCGAGTTCCCATCCAGTTGATCCGGGCTGGTCGGGCTCGCCTGAGCCACCGTCGTTCTGGAGGAAGACCACCAGGGCGCCGGCAGCGTGTGCACCTTCGATCTGGCGCTGTGCAGCCTGAAGGACCGTGCCGATCCGTGGAACTGCGCCTGGACCTTCGACGAAGGCGCGCTGCATATCGACCACGATCACGGCGGCCACGACCGCGGAGTCCTTCACGCTGCGAGCGTACGGCGTGCGAGGTTCCCGCGTGCCGATCGTCGTCCGGAATGTCTGCGGATAGCGCGTAACGGCATAGAGCAGGTCACTTGTCGGAGGTCCGTGCTTCGATCTGGGTATGGATCAGGTAGTTGTTGGGGCGCTAGTTCGCGCAGACCGAGTGCTTCTCGTGCATCGCCGTCCCGACAAGCGTGCGTACCCGAATGTGTGGGAGTTGCCCGGTGGAGTCATGGAGGCGGGCGAGTCGGAGCTGGCCGCGCTCGCAAGGGAACTGCACGAGGAACTCGGCGTGCGGATCGCGAGGGACTCGGCGTCCCACCTGTGCCGGCTGACCGCGAGACCTGCGGGCGAGCCGGCCCACCTGAGCGCTTGGCTCGTGCGCGACTGGCAGGGCACGCCAGCGAATGTCGCTGCCGAAGAGCACGACGACATCGAGTGGTTTGGCCTCGAGGAGCTACCCCCTCCCGTCCACGTCCCCGTGCGCACCGCCTTGGTGGCTGCGATGCGGACCCACCAGGCCTGAACCGCACCAGCCGTTGTGAGCGCGTCGCGAAGTTCTCCAAACGCAATCCGTTGGGTGCTCTGACAAGAGCCGAGGGCTACAAGACCGACATCTCGGTCAGACGTCACGAGGCCGGACACGGGCACCGGTAGCGGATCCACGTCCGGGCAGTTGCCCGGGACGATGACCATGCAGGGCCGTGCCCGCATGTCTTGTAGGAAGTGCGAGTGCCGTCGGCGGAGAAGACGAAGCTGGTGTCTGTCATGTGATGCTCCTTGAGCCCGAGTCGGGTGTGTCTGAGGTTGCGGTCGTGAAGTTGATGGAAGCGCGGTTCCCGTCTGGGTGGCCATCGGGTGGACGACCAGGGCTGTTGACGGCGGTGAGGGCAGGGCGGAGCGTGCTCAGTGCTCGGAGGGTGTCGGTCTCCAGCGCGTCGAGGCGGGTTTCGGCTGCGACACCGAGACGATCGATAGTGCGGACGAACACGTGCAGCAACGCGTCGGTCAGTGTGCGGGCGGTCACAGGATCGATGTGTTCGCGGTCGGCGAGACGGTCGGCCAGGATGGTGGCCATCTGGTCGGCGTGGTCGAGCAGGTGTCTGCGTAGTCCCGGGTCGGCGGCGACGAGCCGGGGCATCCCGCCCGGGTTGTGTGTGGCCAGGCGTGCCGTGGCGCCGAACGTGGCGTCGCGCAGCCAGTGCGTGTAGGCATCGAGGAGGTCGGTGTCCGCGTCCCGGTCGGCCACGGTGGCCAGCAGCCTGTGTCGGAGCTCGTCGACGCGGTCGAACACGAGGCTTTCCTTGGTGGGGAAGTAGTTGTAGACCGTCTGCTCGGACACGTCGGCGGCCTGGGCGACCTCGACCATGGTGACCGCGTGGAAGCCGGCGCCGCCGAACAGCCGCGCGGCGGCGGCGGCGATGGTCGCCCGCGTCCGCGCCTTCTTGCGTTCTCGCAGCCCGGCACGGGGTGTTGCTGTCACGTCTGCTCCGTCTCGACAGGAAATTCTCGGCAGCGGCACGATACTTATGGTTACTCTAACATTCATGCAACCACAAGATTCGATCGACGTGCTGGTGGTCGGCGGCGGCCCGGTGGGGCTGTTCCTGGCCGCAGAGGCGAGCCGCTACGGGCTGGCCGTGACGGTGGTGGAGCGGCTGACCGAGCCCTCCCGGCAGATCAGGGCCGGTGCGGTCGGACCGCAGGGTGCCCGGCTGTTCGACCAGCGGGGACTACTCGACTCGTTCGCCGAGCCGGACCTCGCAGCCTTGTTCGGGTCGGGGGCCGGCGGCGCGCCGGCCCGGCCGGTCGGCCACTTCGCCGGGCTCTGGCTGCTGCGCGGGGCGCCCGGTGCCACCACGCCGCCGATCTTCGCGCCGCAACACGAGGTTGAGGTCGTCCTGGACCGGCACGTCCGGCAGCAGGGCGCGCGGCTGTTGCGCGGGCACGAGCTGGCCGGCTTCGTCGACACCGGTGACGGGGTCACCGCACAGGTCGTCGGCCCGGGCGGGCGACGCGAGCTCACCGCCGCGTTCCTCGTCGGGGCCGACGGTGGCCGCAGCCTGGTCCGCAGACAGTCGGGCATCTGCTTCGACGGCACCGACCCGACCATCACCGGCCGTCAGGGACTGGTCGAGATAGCCGACCCCAACCCGCTGGCCAAGGGCTGGCACCGCACCCAACGTGGCATGGTCGTGTTCGGGCCTGACCCGCGGCGCATCCTGACCGTGGAGTTCGACGGACCGCCGGCCGACCGCGACGCCCCGGTGACCGCCACCGAGATCCAGACCAGCCTGCGCCGAGTCTCCGGCACCGACGTCACCGTGACCGCGCTGCACACTGGCACCCGCTGGACCGACAACACCAGAGTGGCCCGCGACTACCGCCACGGTCGGGTGCTGCTGGCAGGCGACGCCGCGCACGTCCATCCGCCGTTCGGCGGGCAGGGACTGACCCTCGGGCTGCAGGACGCGGCCAACCTGGGCTGGAAGCTCGCCGCCACCCTGCAAGGCTGGGCCGCGCCCGGACTGCTGGACAGCTATCACAGCGAACGGCAGCCAGCCGCCGCGGCCGTGCTGGCCAACACCCGTGCCCAGGTCGCGCTGATGCGGCCGGACCCGCAGACGACCGCCCTGCGTGACCTGTTCGCCGAGCTCATGGCTCTTGACGACGCCAACGCCCATGTCAGCGCGCTGATGGCCGGCCTGGACCGCCCGTATCCCATGAGCAGCAGCGTTCCCGGCGCCGGCGTCTTCGTCGAGGACCAGCCGATCCATGCCCTCGACCGGCCGACTCGCCTGTACGAACTGCTCCGCGCCCCGGGCGGAGTGCTGCTCGACACGACCACCGACGGACGCTGGGCCGCTACCGCCTCAGGCTGGAGCGATCGCGTGCGGACCGTCCGCGACCCGCGGGCCGGTCGCTCCGTCCTGGTCCGACCCGACGGCGTGCTCGCCTGGACCGACCAGGACCAGCGCGGCCTTGACACCTCGCTACACACATGGTTCGGAACCGCCGACGAGCCGACCGCCACCCCGGGTACCGTCGGCGGCCCCCCGGATTCGCCTCACGCCGGCATGGTCCCGGCAAGGCCACGCAGCCGCCGCCCGTAAGGAGTACGCATGGACCCCGTGTGGATCATCTCTGCCATCGCGATCATCGTGGTGGCCGTCATCGCCTGGCGCTCCTCGAAGAAACACGACCGGAAATGACTGCCGCGAAGTTCGCACCACTACGAATGTCGGATGCGGGACGGCCGACGCCGAAGAGTTCGGCGACCTCGAGGGTGCTGTACTCGCCGCTGTGCACGAGGGCGACCAGGTGGGCTTCCTGCTTCCGGTTGAGTTTGGGCTGCTTGCCCCGCAGCCTGCCCTTCGTTCGACGTCCGAAACCACTGGGTGACCGATTGAACTCGCTGGGGCTGCCACCCATGCGACGAAGTCGACACGCGCAGCTCAACATGCACCGCGAGCTGACCCACCTGGGCTTTCACGCAGAAGCAGCCGATGTCCGGTGCGGAACCCACGTCCGGTGTCACCATCGTGCAGTCAGCGCAGTCGTCGGCGGAAGCGAGGTCTAGCAGGTGTGGAAGGACCACAGAGCCAGACGAAACCTCAAGTGGGTCGCGGTCGCAGCAGGGCTGGCTCTCGTGACCGCCGGCTGTACAAAGCCGCATCCGACGCTTGCAGACCTCCGGCAGGTCCCTGAGGTGTCCTTGCACCCTGCGGGAGCGGTCCTGGTGCAGCGCGGCGGCGTGGACTCCGATCGAAAGAACTTCGGCGGCGTGAACCCCGCGATCCTCACCGACCTGTACGCCACCGATGACGCCCCGGCAGCGGTCTTCGCCTTCTACCGCGACCACCTCGCAGACGCGTGGGTCGAGGACAGCAACCCCGGTGTGATGCGGACTGAGTGGGCAGATGCCGCCGCCTGGGAGTCAGCCGACTACCTGTTCCAGGTCGGCATCATAAGTGCCGACTACCGCAACCGGGCTGCGGCCGCCATCCCGCGGGCCGTAGGAAAGAGGACCCTCTTCGCGTTGTCGCTGCAGGCACGGAACTGACGGATAGCTGACCGAGACCTCTACACCGAACCGACCCGCGCCCAGCGGCGAATCGACACACGGATCACCTGCGGTCCCCGCACCGCGGGACTGACACTCACCCGGCGCGCGCCTCCAACTGCCGACCGGCAACGACAACCTCTCCCACTACGAGACACGCTGCGGTAGACCGCTGATCCCGCGTCTCGGGGGCAGCCCAGCGACCCCGCGACTCGCCGCCGCGTACCGGCCCGGCCGTTTACCGGAACTGCCGCGGACCGCGCGTCGGAGGGTGCCGCACCAGCCGTTTTGCCGCCCGCCGGCGTCACATGGCCGGCAGCGTCATGGCATGTGACTGGACCCGGTTACCTGACTATGGGGTCGCCAAGCCTTTCCAGAGCGCGGGCTCGCAGTCTCGCGCCGTCGACCTCCTTGCCCGCGACCGGTCGAGTGCTGACATCCTTCGACAGTGCCCAATGGCCACTGTGCCCGCAGGCGGCGAAGATGGTCACGGAACCGCCTGGCCTGAAGCTGGCATTGTCGCCGGCCGTGAAGGGCAGTTTGATCAGCACTGCCTCCCCTTGATTCCCCAGGGCGACGATTCGGTTGCTTCGGACGAGCTTGCCGGGCACGCTCACTATCCGGCATGACTGCTGCGTCCAACTACCACTGCGCAGCGTTGGTAACACCCGCAGCAGACGGTAGGCGCGCACCGCCGCAGATGCGACCAGGAACAGTCCGGCGAGGAGGGCGCCGATAGCGGCCAACACGGCGATCGGTGACTCGTTCTCGGAGAAGTCGGCAACGAATCGGGAGGGTGTCGCGGCATCGACATAGATCGTGAACTCATCTCCGGCCTGGACCGCAGGCCCACACCCGTCGATGAATAGCTGCTCGGTGTGCGTCACGCCCGCAACGGCGTACCGGATCGGTACGGGCACCTGTCCGCAACGCAGCGATTCCGGCGGGTCCGCGAGAGCGACGGCCGTTGTTCTGACGCCCGTAGCGCGAAGATGCTCAGCCCCGCCCTGGACGGTAGACGCGTAGATCATGAACGCGACGAGTAATAAAGACCCGGCTACGAACCAGGCCAATCCCCAGACACCTGCGACCCCCCACGCCCGTCGCGTGGCGGCCGTCGACCATGCAGTCCCGCTCGTCATAGCGACGAACTGTTCCCTCCGCTGCGCCGACCCGAGGAGTCCCACGTCGCTCGCGAGTACTTCTGGTCCACCGCAGTTCTCATGTCGCTCCTGACACTCAGCCGAGCGGATACCGACCGGTCAAGAACAAGCCACAGCCACGCGTCCGCGTCCGGCACCTCACGTTAGGGGGATGGTTCGCAGACCGTAGGTACTTTCACGAATCTGGCCGCTGTCCGCGCTTGGTCGGCCAGGCAGCTAGTGCTCAACTGGCGATTCCACGTATTCGATCGTGACCGGGTAGCGGCTTTCGAGAACCGCCTGCGGATCGGCGGCGCCGAGCAGTTGGGCGTCTGTGGTCGTGAACTCGATGCCGGTCCCGTCATGGCGGGCGCCGCCGCTGGTGAGGCGCCCGGCAAACCGGCTCATGGTGCGTCGCTCGTCAGCTCGGCCTGCGTGTACGGGCATGGCGCCAGGTGATCCGAACGATGTCCGGCGCCTGCTCGAGGACGACGGTCACCACCGAATCAGGAGCCGACCATGGCCGCCACGATCACCCGAAGGCTCGTGTCGCTCAACGACGCGGCTGAGGCACTTGCTGTTTCCACACGAACGGTTCGTCGCTACATCGCCGAGGGCCAGCTCGACGCCGTGCGACTCTGCCGCAAGACGTTACGGATCAGGGTGGAGCCGGTCGAGCGCTTCATCGATGCCAGGCCGGTTGGCTTGGCGGGTGGCGGCGGGCAAGGTGAGTGGCTTCGAGGCTCGCTGCGCTCGCACCTCAACCACCGATGGCGCGGTCGGACGTGGGTAAAGGGCCAGAACCTTGTTCCTCGCGGGTTGCTCGAAACGGAAAGAGGCCCTCGAAAGGGCCTCTGACCTGCGGTGATGCTGGTGGGCGATACTGGGTTTGAACCAGTGACCTCTTCCGTGTCAAGGAAGCGCGCTACCACTGCGCCAATCGCCCGTGACGACCCAAGATCCTTCTCCGAGAAGGGGTTGAGCAGTCGAGGTGGAGACGGGATTTGAACCCGTGTAGACGGATTTGCAGTCCGTTGCCTCGCCTCTCGGCCACTCCACCAAGGAGGCTTCGACCTCTCCGAGCGGACGACGAGGCTCGAACTCGCGACCTCAACCTTGGCAAGGTTGCGCTCTACCAACTGAGCTACGTCCGCGCGACACGACGGCCTGGCGGCGAGCGCCCTACCGAAGGTGCGAGAGAACTTTAGCCGACATCGCCACGATGACAAATTCGGGCAAGCGGCAGCGTGTTGGAGCCCCGCGCGCTCCGGCTCGGGGTGGCTATCGTCTGGGTATGCGAGCCTGGGTCAACGGCAGCCTCTTCGACGACGCGCACACTGCTGTGCTGCCTGTCACCGATCACGGGATCACCGTGGGCGACGCGGTGTTCGAGACCGTCAAGGTGGTTGCGGGTGAGCCCTTCGCGCTGACCCGGCACCTGAGCCGACTGGCCCACTCGGCCAAGGGGATCGGACTGGAGGCTCCCGACGAGGAGCAGGTACGACGGGCGGTCCGCGATGTGCTGGAGGGCAGCCCGGCCGCACTCCAGAAGATTCGGATCACCTACACCGCCGGCGACGGGCCGCTGGGATCCGGACGAGGCACCGGTTCACCGACCCTGGTGGTGGTGGCCGACGATCTCGAGCCGCCGGCGACCGAGGTCCGGGTGGTGACCGTCCCGTGGGTCCGCAACGAGCGGGGTGCCCTGGCCGGGCTGAAGACCACGTCGTACGCCGAGAACGTCGTGGCGCTGGCCTTCGCCGCCGAGCACGAGGCGTCCGAGGCGCTGTTCGCCAACACCCGCGGCAACCTCTGCGAAGGCACCGGCTCCAACGTCTTCTACGTGGTCGACGGGGAGCTGCGCACGCCGTCGCTCGGCTCGGGCTGCCTCGCCGGGGTGAGCCGCGCCCTGGTGCTCGAGTGGTGCGGCGGTCGCGAGGTCGACGAGCCGTTCGAGGTGCTGCGCCGCGCCGAGGAGATGTTCCTGGCCGGAACCACCCGCGATGTCCAGCCGGTGAGCGCGGTCGACGGCCGTGCGCTCCCGTGGCCCGGGCCGTTGACCGCGCGGTGCATGGAGGTGTGGGCTCGTAGGGCCGCCGAGACCAGCGATCCCTAGGTGGTCGCGCGCTGGCGCTCGCGGTAGGCCGCCACGTGCAGCCGGTTGCCGCAGGTGCGGGCGTCACAGTAGCGCTTGGACCGGTTCCGGGACAGGTCCACGAGGACCTGCTCACAACCGGGGGCCTCGCAGCGGCGCAGCCGCTCCCGCTCGCCCGAGGAGATCACCTGGGCGAGCGCCATCCCGCAGTCGACGGCGAGGTGGTCGGCCAGCGAGGCGCCGGGGGAGAAGTAGTGGATGTGCCAGGAGTACCCGTCGTGGTCGGTCATCCGCGGGGTGACGGCTGCTTGGGAGACCAGCCGGTTCACGATCGTGCAGGCCTCCTGGTCGGTCTCACACTCGAAGACGGAGCGGATGGACTCGCGCAGGGCATGCACCTCGCGCAGGTCACGGACGGTGAGCCGGGACACCTCGCTGATCTCGTGGCGAGCGACGAAGTCGCTGAGGGCATCGAGGTCGGACAATGTCTCCACAGTGTCCGACATCGGCGCCGAGTTCACCAGGTCGACGACGCACGCCAGGGAGTGCTCGGTGTCGTGGCTGAACGACATTCCTCGCCTCCTGGGGCTTTCGACGGGCTCCGGGGCTCAGTCAACCATCTCCCGCCCGGACCCCCGGGCACGCGAGGGGTCGTGTCCAGCCTGGCTCAGGCGGCCTCGGCCTCGAAGATCGCCGCGATCGTCGCGTCGACGTCGAGGTGGGAGGACTCGGTGCCCGGCTTCACCGCGCCGCACATCCGGTCCACGAACGCGCGCAGGTCCCCGGTCCGCGTCTGCACGAGCGCCTCGCCGTCTGGCGAGGACAGCTCGATGATCACCACGGCGTGCCCGTCGGCGTCCAGGCACGGCCACACGTGCACGTCCCCGTCGCCGGAGGGCTCGTAGATGCCCTGGCAGAGCAGGTCGCGACCGAAGGTCCAGGCCACCTCAGCGCGCCCGGTCTGGAAGAGCGCGGTCACCGCGTAGGGGTCCTGCGGGTCGTAGCTCAGCTGAGCCTCGATCGGCGTCGCCGCCCCGTTCGGATCGATCAGTTCCAGCCGCACCGACTGCGTGACGCACACCGGTGCCGCGTTCATGGAGTGGTCCATGGTCTCGCCTTCCTCCCAAGTGATTCGATGTGGAGACGGTGATCAGTTGGCGGCATGACGCGAAAAGAACCCCAGATCTCCAAGTTTTTTCGAGATCAGCGGTCGAGGCGTGCAAAGTGTCCGGATTTGTGCCGGTACGACGTGGGCGATCGCCCGATCCGTCGCTGAATCCGCACTATGCTCGGCGCCACACCGACGCTTTCGGTACCCGCTGGCGCCGACGCCGATGCGTCGTACCGATTCCCTACGACGGGTGAGCGAGCCGTGACCGATCCGACCGACGCCCAGCAGCACGAGCACCCGTTCCACCGCACCGCGCTCTACCGGCGGCTCCACGCGCACCCGGCGCTGAGCCTGGTCACCAAGGTGGTCGTCACGGTCATCGGCGGGGGAGTGCTGATCGCCGGCGTGATCATGCTCGTCACCCCGGGCCCGGCGTTCGTGATGATCCCGCTCGGGCTGGCCATCCTGGCCACGGAGTGGCGCTGGGCCCGGCGGCTGCTGGTGCACGCCCGCCGGGCCGCGGAACGCGCCAAGGAGAAGGCGATGGCCGTGGACCCGGCGACCCGGCGGCGGCGCACCATCCTCGGCGCGGTGGCTGTGGCGCTGGTGCTGGCCGGCGGCGTGGTGCTGGCGCTGTGGTTCCACGCCACCGTGATGACCTGACGGCCTCGATGTGAGCACGACGGATGGAATGCGCTAACCTGTCGGCGCACCCATCGAGGGCGCCCGGGCGATTGGCGCAGTGGTAGCGCGCTTCGTTCACACCGAAGAGGTCACTGGTTCGAACCCAGTATCGCCCACCGATAAAACCGCAGGTCAGAGGCCGTTTCCGAGAGGGAGCGGCCTTTCTCATGCCATCGGCGTGCCGTAGCCAACCGCTGTGTTGCGACGGCCCCTTGCGCTCCGGTCTAGACCTCTGGCCGGGGGCTGACACAACCCTCCGCAATATGTCCAAAACCGACTGGACGACGCGAAGGGACGCCCACCCGATGGCGCGAACGATGCCCCAGAAGTACCTCAGTCTCGGCGACGTGGCCGCGATGTATGGCGTGACCACGCGCACCGTGCGGCAGTGGGTCGCAGAGGGACGCCTGCCGGCCAAGCGCATCAACGCCCGGTGCATCCGCGTGCGAGTCGACGACGCCGATGCGCTCGGCGAACCCGTGCGGGTCGTCGCCTGCGGCTGAGACATGCAGACGGCTCGCGCCTGACCTGAGCGCGAGCCGTCCGAAAAGACCGGCGCGAGGGGCGACACCCTCGCGAGCGGTGAGGCTGCCCGACACGAGAGGAACACGGAACCCAGATGACGAGCAACGTCGTCAGGATAGACCGCAGCGGTGACAAGGCGACCCCCGAACCACCATCAGCTCGTCGCCGCCGGTTGGCTAATGGAGGTCCAGCCCGCCACTCCCAACAGCGCAGCCGTCTATGGTCTCCGCGTGCCGCCCCGCGAGGGTCGCGAGACGACCCCCGCGGGCACGGAGGGGGCGCGAGACGGTCACCCGAGGGTCGCGAGACGTCCCCCGCGACTATCGCGACACGGCTCCCGCGAGTGTCGCCACGCGACCCCAAACCACTACAGGAACCCCTAAGGGAACTCCTGCGGATAACCCCACCCCCCAGCCCCCGAACCCGAGCCGGAGCTCGTCGACGGGGCTGCCCAGCCGGAGGGAGGGAACGAAGACGACCCGATCGAACAGATTCGACGCGCCCACGGCATGCGCCACAGCCGCGAAGCCGTCGACCGCGCCGGCAAGAAGCTGGCCGACCTCTCATCCGGAGTCAAGTTCCCCGGCCGACTCCTGCTGCCCGACAAGGGCCGCGCCCACCTCGACGACGCCCAGCAGGCCATAGACCGCGCCGCCGCCGACAAGCGCCACAGCGACCGCGTCGCCGCCCAGCTCGCCGCCGGCCGAGCCCACCGCCGCCCACCATCGGCACGCTTCCAGATCACCCGCCGCGTCAACGCCGGCACCGCCCACCCCGGAGACCTCGGCTACCTCGCACTCGCCGAACTGGCCGACGCCGGATGAGCCGCCCATCGTCGCGGACCGTCGCACGTCGCCGGACCACCACGCGGTGCGGTGCACGTGTCCCGTGTCGGTGCGAATCTCTGACAGGCCGGGCGATGTCTGGAAGCATCGCGGACGGCCCGGAGATTTGGGCCAAGCAGCCGAACACAGGAACAGGGGCAAAGTCATGACCGAACAGAGCCAGCCGATCACGAGCGCAGCGGCCGAGCCGACACAGCCGAAGAAGAAGCGGCGCGTGTTCATGTGGTTCTTCCTGGCCGTGCAGGCCATCTTCATCATCTGGATCATCGCCGGCATCGCGTCCGGCTCCGGCCAGCCGACCGACTGTGGCACTCTCGACGCGAAGACCTGCAACGCGGCCAGCGACATCGGAACCGGCATCGGCGTGGCGCTGGTGTTCGGGTTCTGGATCGCGGTGGACTTCCTGATCGCCCTGGCGTACGGCGTCTACCGACTCGCCAAGCGAGCCTGATCCGACCTCCGGGCAGGCACTTACCCCACCTCACCGTGAGAGCCCCGGGCAACGTCCCGGGGCTCCCGTCTCGGGCAGTGGTTCGCGGTGCACATGTCAGGTGTCACGCGGTCGTTGAGTCCTGCGATTCTTGGCATAGCATGAGCCACAGAACATAAGCGTCACCGTCCGCATGGACCAGTCCGCATGGACCAGGCAGTGTCCCGGCCCCGCTGGAGCGACGGCATCACTTATCGGCAAGCCCGTCAGCGTGTGCCGCGTCGTACCACTCGAGCGCGAGCCACAGGTCGACGCGCAGCCGCGGCTCCTGCAGATCACGCCCGACCAGCGCCGAGATCACGTGCGGAGGGTGGTGAGCAGCGCGGCGGCCTCGTCCGCCGGCCGATCGAGAAACGGCCCGAGCACCGCCGCGGCGGATGCCGCCATGTTCACGAGGTTTCCGGTCCCCGGCGGCAGCGGAACAGGGGAGCTGACGGCGAGCACCATGGGCCGGTCTGCCACGTCCAGCAGCTGTGCGACGACATGGCCGCCAGGCTCGTGAATCCGGATCGACAGGCGCTCCTGGCCCTTCGTGAGCACCTGGTTGATCGCCTGCTCCGCGGCGGGGATCAGGGTTCCGGTCGACCAGCGGGTTCCCTCATGAGGGTCCACGAGCACCGTGCTCGCTCGAAGATGCGAGGACACCGCGTTGACCACCGCCTGGAGCGGTCGGGGCGGGTGGCCGCGCGCACGATCTTGCGTTGTGCCCGCGCCGACGACTCCGCGGCGCTCACCCTCGCCTCCTCCAGCGCCCTCACGTGCGCTTCGCTGATCGCGATGAAGGGCACCCCCGGGGGCACCTCGACGAGCATCAGTCGGTGATCCCGGCAGGCCGCGACCAGACGAGGCGGCACCTTGCGGTCGACGGGGCCGATCACCCCGGCCCGGGTCAGACGGGCGACGTACTCCCCGGTCGCCGCCGTCGACTTCGGCAGGTGGACGCCATGTGGCTCCTGTGACGTGGGAGCAGCCCCCTGCTCCGCGCTGTCCAGGCGGCCGCGCTCGCCGCGAGCAATAGCGGGTCACAGGAACCGTTGTGGTTGCCTCCCGGCACGATCACCGACAACAACGGGACACAGGAACCGTTGTTGCTGCTGCCGGCCCGATCGACCGCCCGGCCATCCCCGCCCGGCCGGCCGCACCTCCGTCGCGGGTCGGTGAGCTCGCTGACGTGCACCCAGCGGATCGGCTGGTGGGGGACCGGGCCGGGCACCAGGATCCGCAGATCCGGGAGCGAGCGCACCAGGTTCTCGACCGCGACGACGTGGTCCGCATTGGACGAACCGTCCAGTTTCTGAACGGACATGTACTCATGTACAGGTGACCGCGGAGCACGGACGGCGGAGAATCGACACAAGCTCGAGGAGCCGGGGAGCCCCCTGGCTCGGCCACGAAGAGGTGGGCCAGATGACTTCCACAGAACTCCCGTCCCGAACCCGGCCGGTGGTCGAGGTCCGTTCCATCGACTACGTCCCGCCGTCCGAGAGACACGGCAAGGTCTGGCACCAGGGACCGTTCTGGTTCACCGGGAACTTCGTGCTCGCGACGATGGTCACCGGCTTCATCGGCCCCTCGCTCGGGCTGGCGGTGGGTTGGTCCGTTCTGGCGGTCACTCTCGGGGCTTCCTTCGGCACCCTGTTCATGTGCTTCCACGCCAACCAGGGGCCGACCATGGGCCTGCCTCAGATGATCCAGTCGCGGGCCCAGTGGGGCGTCCGCGGCGCGATCTTCCCCTTCATCGCGGTGGTGTTCGTCTACATCGGGTTCAACGTCTTCGACGTGATCCTCGCCGCGGAAGGCTTCGACACCGTGCTGAAGGCACCCGACGCAGTCTGGTACATCATCTTGGTCGCCGTTTCCGTCCTCATCGCCGTCGTCGGGTACGACCTGCTGATGCTGGTGCAGCGGTGGCTCAGCTACGTCCTGATGCTCGTGTTCGCGATCATCACCATCAAGGCGGTTACCTCCCTGGACATGGGCTCGCAGATCGCGCACGGCGGCAGCTTCTCCGGGGCCTCCTTCCTGATCGTCTTCGCCGCAGCGGCCGGCTACCAGATCTCCTACGCGGTCTACGTGTCGGACTACTCCCGCTATCTGCCGGAGGACTCCAGCGCCGTCGGCGTCATCGCGTGGACCTACCTCGGGGCCGCAGGATCGGCCATCTGGCTCATGTCACTGGGCGCCGTACTCGGCTCGGCGCTGCCGAGCTCCGACGTGGTCACGACGGTCCGCCAGGTCGGGGACTCCCTGGTCTCCGGGTTCGGGACGTTCGCCGTCATCGTGTCGGCCATCGCCCTGGTGACCATCATGTCGGTCAACGCCTACGGCGCGATGTTGACCAGCGCCAGCGGGGTCGACGCGTTCAAGAAGGTGAACCCGACCGTGCGGCTGCGTGTGGTCGGCATCGTCGTGATCTCGGCGATCGCGTTCATCGTCGCCCTGTCGATCCCCACGAACTACCTGGGCAGCTTCAACAACTTCGTGATCCTGATGCTGTACTTCCTGGTGCCCTGGACCGCCGTGAACCTCGTCGACTTCTACTTCGTCAGGCACGGGCACTACGCCATCCTGGAGATCTTCAACCCGTCCGGCATCTACCACCGGTGGGCCTGGCGCGGTCTGGTGGCCTACTTCGCCGGACTGGTATGCATGATCCCGTTCGTGGCGCTGACCTTCTTCGAGGGGCCGGTCACCAAGCTCCTCGGCGGTGCGGACGTCTCCTTCGCGGTGGGGCTGGCGGTCGCCGGCTACCTGTACTACCTGTTCTCCCGCAACCTCGACCTCTCGGCCGAGCGGGTCGCGGTGCAACAGAGCCGCGCCGCACTCGTGGACACGACGGCATGACTGCTGCGCACAGCTCCGGCGCCGGAGGTACGACGGTGGTGGCGTGCTGCCAGCTCGCCCCGCAGGTCGGCAACGGGGCGGGCAACCTGGCCCGGGCCGAGAGCGCGGTCCGGCAGGCCGCGGCCGCCGGCGCCGAGGTGGTGGTGCTTCCCGAGCTGACGACCAGCGGGTACAGCTTCGCCGACGCTGGTGAGGCAGCCTCTCTGGCCGAGCCGGTGCCCGGTCCGTCCACCTCGGCCTGGAAGCAGCTCGCGGCCGAGCTGGGCGTCACCATCGTCGCGGGAGTGTGTGAGGACAGCGGCCACGGCAGGCTGTTCAACACCGCCGTGATCGTGGACCGGCGCGGGATGCTGGCCGGCTACCGAAAGGCGCACCTGTGGGACCGGGAGAAGCTGGTGTTCACCCCGGGCGACCAGGCTCCGCCGGTCGTCGATGTCGGCGGCCGCCGACTTTCGGTGATGATCTGCTACGACGTGGAGTTCCCCGAGTGGGTCCGGTTGCCTGCCCTGCAGGGCACCGATCTCCTGTGCGTGCCCGCCAACTGGCCGCGCTTCCCCCGGCCGGCTGGTGAACGTCCCATGGAGGTCGTTCGGGTGCAGGCAGCGGCCTCGGCCAACCGGATGTTCATCGCCGCGTGCGACCGGGTCGGGACCGAGCGCGGCAACGACTGGGTGGGTGGCTCGGTGATCGCCGACCCGGACGGCTGGCCGCTGGCCGGCGGCTCCGCAACGTCCGAGCCGCAGATACTGGTGGCGGAGTGCCGGCTCGGCGAGGCGCGGGACAAGACGATCAGCGCGCACAACGACGTGCATGGCGACCGCAGACCGCAGATGTACGCACACGACATTCTCGAGGAGGCGCCGGGTGACCGCCGACCATGACCCGATCCAGGGACCGGTGGACGCCACCCGGATCCCTCGCTACGCCGGGCCTGCCACGTTCGCGCGGCTGCCGCGCATCGAGGACGTGACGAAGACGGACATCGCGATCCTCGGCATCCCCTTCGACTCCGGAGTGAGCTACCGACCGGGCGCGCGTTTCGGGCCCGCGCACATCAGAGCGGCGTCCAAGCTGCTCCGGCCCTACAACCCCGCCCTCGACACGATGCCCTTCGCCAACCTGCAGGTGGCCGACGCGGGGGACCTGGCGGTGAACCCCTTCGACATCCAGGAGGCCATCCGGTCCATCGAGGACGGCGCGTCGGCGCTGTCGACCGGCGACTGCCGGATCCTCTCCCTCGGCGGAGACCACACCATCGCGCTCCCGCTGCTGCGTGTGGCGGCCCGGCGTTTCGGCCCCGTGGCCGTGCTCCACTTCGACGCGCACCTCGACACCTGGGACACCTACTTCGGAGCCCCCTACACGCACGGCACCCCTTTCCGGCGCGCCTCGGAGGAAGGGCTGCTCGACAGGTCCCGGTGCCTGCACGTGGGAACCAGAGGGCCGCTGTACGCCGAGACCGACCTCGCCGACGACACCGGCCTGGGTTTCCAGGTGATCCCCAGCACCGACTTCACCGTGCAGGGCATCGAGGGGATCACCGGCCGGATGCGGCGGCGGCTCGGAACCGGGCCGGTCTACGTCTCGGTCGACATCGACGTCCTTGATCCTGCCCACGCTCCGGGCACCGGGACGCCCGAGGCGGGCGGCCTGAGCTCGCGGGAGCTGCTGGTCCTGCTCAGGGCACTCGCCGACCTGCACCTGGTCGGTGCGGACGTCGTGGAGGTAGCCCCGGCCTACGACCACGCAGAGATCACCGGCATCGCGGCCGCCCACGTCGTCTACGAGATCGTCTCTGCGATGGGCGCCCACCGGGCAGGCTGACTTGCCACCGTGTGCCTCTTGCGTGTTGCCGAGTCGTTCCCTGGGTACGGCGTCACCGACCGTGGATCAGACAGCGTGAGGGTGGTGAACCGGGTGCCGGGCAAGGTGGCGGTCGTGACAGGCGGAACCGCGGGCGTGGGACGCGCGACGGTGCGTGAGTTCGCCGGGGCGGGCTACGACGTCGCCGTCCTGGCACGCGGGCGTGCCGGTCTGGACGCGGCGGTGAGGGAGATCGAGGAGGCCGGCGGACGCGGTCTGGCGGTGCCGGTCGACGTGGCCGACCATGACGCGGTGGAGCGTGCCGCGGAGCGGGTCGAGCGGGAGCTCGGCGAGATCGGCGTCTGGGTCAATGTCGCGTTCAGCGGGTCGCTGGCGTTCTTCTGGGACACCAGCATGGAGGAGTTCCGCCGGATGACCGAGGTCACCTACTTCGGCCAGGTGTACGGCACCGAGGTGGCGCTGCGGCGGATGCGGCCGCGGGACCGCGGAGTCATCGTCAACGTCGGCTCCGCGATGGCCTACCGCTCGATCCCGCTGCAGTCGTCGTACTGCGGCGCCAAGCATGCCGTGAAGGGGTTCACCGAGTCGGTGATGACCGAGCTGGCCCACGAGAAGAGCCACGTCCGGCTGTGCATGGTCCAGCTGCCCGGCCTGAACACCCCACAGTTCACCTGGAACCTCGACAAGATGCCGAAGCACCCGATGCCGGTGCCGCCCATCTTCCAGCCCGAGCTGCCGGCCCGGGCGATCCGGTTCCTGGCCGAGCATCCGCGGCGCAACATGTGGGTGGGCCTCTCCACGGCGTACACCATCCTCGGTGAGCGGCTGGCCCCCAAGCTGCTCGACCTCTACCTCGGCCGCAGCGGCGTGAAGTCCCAGCAGACCGAGGAGGACACCCCGCGCTACGGCTCCAACGTGTTCGAGCCGCGCGACGAGGACGGCGACCGCGGCGCCCACGGCCCGTTCGACGACCAGGCGCACGGCAGCGACCCCCTTCTGTGGGCGTCGATGCACCGGCGCAGCCTGCTGTCCGCGGCCGGCGTGTCCGCGGGCGCGGCCGCCGCGTGGCTGACCCGCCGGGCGCTTCGCGCCGCATGACGTCGCCGATCAGGGAGGGCGGCTACGCCTCCCTCAACACCTACGGAGCGCTCGGCGACTGCCAGGCCGCGGCGCTCGTGGCCGCCGACGGTGCGGTGGACTGGTTCGCCGCTCCCCGCATAGACGCGCCACCGCTGTGCGCCGCGCTGCTGGATCCGGACGGCGGCGGCGCCTTCACGCTGCGGCCGGCCGAGCCGTTCGAGTGCAGCCAGCGGTACCTGCCCGACACCATGGCGCTGGAGACGACCTTCCGCTGCGAGAGCGCACGGGGCGCGTCCTCGACCTCCTCGACCGGTTCCCCGGCTACCGCGACTCGCCCCCGGTCCAGGTCGGGAACTCCGCGGCGGAGCAGCTCCAGCTCGGCTGCTACGGCGACCTGCTGGACGCGGTCTGGCGCTACACCGAGCACGGCGGCCTGCTCGACGAGCGCGACGCGCACACCATTACCGGGCTGGTCGACCGTGCCTGCGACCTGTGGCGCAGCAAGGACTCCGGGATCTGGGAGCTGGGCGGCCTTTCGTGCCGATCTGTCCGCCGGAGGGCCGCTGCTCTACCGCTACACGGGGATGGCCCAAGAAGAGGGCGCCTTCCTGGCCTGCTCGTTCTGGCTGGTCTAGGCGCTGACGATCGCCAGGTCCCGCGACGCCGCGTCCGAGCTGCTCGAGGACCTGCTCGGCCGGACCGGGAGCACGGGCCTGTACTCCGAGGAGATCGACCCTCGCACCGGGGAGCTGCTCGGCAACCTGCCACTGGGACTCAGCCACCTGGCGCTCATCGGAGCGCTGACCACGCTGGCCGAAATGCGCTAGCGGCAGACGGATACCATCGGCGGGTCAGGCCGAACCGGCCCCCGTGGAAGAGGAGCGTCCCGTGTCCGAGATCACCGTGACTGTGCTGAACCAGGGCGACGGAGCCCAGCAGCAGACCGGCCGCGCGGTGACGACGGAGACCCGGGCCTGGGAGCTGTTCGCCGACGAGCCGTCGGTGGTCGCGGCACGGGTGAACGGCGAGCTGAAGGACCTTTCCTACGAGCTCGCCGACGGCGACCGTGTCGCGGGTGTTCCGGTGGATTCCGACGACGGCCGCGCGATCCTCCGGCACTCCACCGCGCACGTGATGGCCCAGGCGGTCCAGGAGCTGTTCCCCGAGGCGAAGCTGGGCATCGGTCCGCCGATCGAGAACGGCTTCTACTACGACTTCGACGTCGCCGAGCCGTTCGTGCCCGAGGACCTCGAGAAGATCGAGACCCGGATGCGCAAGATCGTCAAGGAGGGCCAGAAGTTCTCCCGGCGTCCGGTCTCCGACGACGAGGCGCGCGATGAGCTGGCCGACGAGCCCTACAAGCTCGAGCTGATCGGGCTGAAGGGCTCCTCCGCGGAGGCGGCCGAGGGCGCCTCGGTGGAGGTGGGCGCCGGTGGCCTCACCATCTACGACAACCTGCGTCGCGACGGCTCGCTGGCCTGGAAGGACCTGTGCCGGGGGCCGCACCTGCCGACCACGAAACGCATCCCCGCGTTCAAGCTGATGCGCAGCGCCGCGGCGTACTGGCGCGGGGACGAGAAGAACAAGCAGCTGCAGCGCATCTACGGCACCGCCTGGGAGTCCAAGGACGCCCTCGCGGAGCACCTGCACCGGTTGGAGGAGGCCGAGCGGCGCGACCACCGCAAGCTCGGCCGCGAGCTGGATCTGTTCAGCTTCCCCGACGAGATCGGGTCCGGACTCCCCGTCTTCCACCCCAAGGGCGGCGTGATCAAGCGCGAGATGGAGGACTACGTCCGCCGGCGCCACATCGAGGAGGGTTTCTCCTACGTCGGCACGCCGCACATCGCCAAGGAGGGCCTCTTCCACACCTCCGGACACCTGCCCTACTACGCCGAGGGCATGTTCCCGCCGCTGGACGTGGACGGGATGGACTACCGCCTCAAGGCGATGAACTGTCCGATGCACAACCTGATCTACCGGTCGCGGCAGCGCTCCTACCGCGAACTGCCGCTGCGGCTGTTCGAGTTCGGCCACGTCTACCGGCACGAGAAGTCCGGAGTGGTGCACGGCCTCACCCGAGTCCGGGGCTTCGCGCAGGACGACTCCCACTCGTACGTCACACCGGAGCAGGCACCGGCGGAGATCAAGCACCTCTTGGACTTCTGCCTGGGGCTGTTCCGCGACTTCGGTCTCGACGACTTCTACCTGGAGCTGTCCACCCGCGACCCCGACTCGGACAAGTTCATCGGCAGTGATGCCCAGTGGGCCGAGGCGACCGCGGTCCTGGAACGGGTGGCGACCGAGTCGGGTCTGGAGCTGGTGCCCGACCCGGGTGGGGCGGCGTACTACGGGCCCAAGATCTCGGTCCAGGCCCGAGACGCGATCGGCCGTACCTGGCAGATGTCCACCATCCAGTACGACTTCAACCAGCCGCACCGGTTCGGGCTGGAGTACACCACCGCCGACGGTGCCCGGCAGGAGCCGGTGATGATCCACTCGGCGAAGTTCGGTTCCATCGAGAGGTTCATCGGCGTGCTCACCGAGCACTACGCCGGCGCGTTCCCGCCCTGGCTGGCCCCGGTGCAGGTGGAGGCGATCCCGATCGCCGAGCGGCACCAGGACTACCTGGAGAAGGTGGCCACGCGGTTGCGGGAGCGCGGCGTCCGGGTCGAGGTCGACGAGTCCGACGACCGGATGCAGAAGAAGATCCGCAACGCGCAGCTGCAGAAGGTGCCGTTCATGGTCATCGCCGGCGACCGCGACGTGGAGGAGGGTGCGGTCTCCTTCCGCTACCGGGACGGCCACCAGGACAACGGCGTGCCGATCGACGATGCGGTCGCCCGAGTGGTCGACGCCGTCGAGCGCCGCATCCAGGTGTAGCCCCGGATGAGCATCGAGCAGGACGGCGTCGGGGTCCCGGACACCATCGAGCGGCTGTGGACCCCCCACCGGATGGCCTACATCCGCGGGGAGAACAAGCCGGCCGACTCCGAGGCGGGGGACCAGTGCCCGTTCTGCCGGATCCCCACCCTCGGGGACCGGGAGGGGCTCGTGGTGCATCGCGGTGAGACGGCGTACGCCGTGCTCAACCTGTACCCCTACAGCCCGGGGCACCTGATGGTCTGCCCGTATCGGCACGTCGCGGACTACACCGAGGCCGACGAGGCGGAGACGTCCGAGATCGCCGAGCTGACCAAGCTGGCGATGCTGACCATCCGCGCGGTCAGCGCCGCGCACGGGTTCAACCTCGGCATGAACCAGGGGGCGGTCGCCGGCGCCGGGATCGCGGCCCACCTGCACCAGCACGTGGTGCCGCGGTGGGCCGGTGACCAGAACTTCATGCCGATCGTCGGGCGCACGCGCACCATGCCCCAGCTGCTCGCCGAGACCCGGGACCTGCTGGCGGGGGCCTGGTCCCGGTAGCCTTTGCAGGCCATGTTGAACCGATTCCGCGCCTTCTGGGGCAACCTGTTCACGCCGCTCGCGCGGCTGCTTCTACGTCTCGGCGTCAGCCCGGACCTGGTCACCTTGGTGGGCACCGTCGGTGTCTGCGCCGGGGCGCTGGTGTTCTTCCCGCGCGGCCAGCTGCTGATCGGCGTGCTGGTCATCACTGCCTTCGTGTTCTCCGACATCGTCGACGGGACGATGGCCCGGCTGTCGGGCCGCTCGTCGAAGTTCGGGGCGTTCCTCGACTCCACGCTGGACCGGCTCGGCGACGCGGCCATCTTCGGCGGCCTGGTGATGTACTACGACGGGCCCGGTCAGTCCCGCGGGCTGGCCGCCCTGGCGCTGTACTGCCTGGTGATGGGCTCGGTGACCTCCTACGCCCGGGCCAGGGCAGAGTCGCTCGGCATGGAGGCCAAGGGCGGCATCGCCGAGCGGGCCGACCGGCTGGTGGCCATCTTGGTGATGACCGGCCTGTCCGCGATCTTCGACGTGCCGTTGCTGATCCCGCTCACGCTGGCCGTGCTCGCGGTGGCGAGCACCATCACCGTCGTACAACGGGTGCTCGCGGTGCGCGGCCAGGCCAAAGCGGCGGTGTGACCGCCGCATGAGAGGCGACCGTCTGCTCGGCGGCCTCGACCGGGCCGCGCAGGCCGCGGCCGGGCACGCCACCACGTTCGGCTACCTCTCCGGCTGGAGGTTCGTCCGGCTGCTGCCCGAGCCCGCGGCGCAGCGGCTGTTCCGACGCATCGGCGACGAGGTCTACCGACGCGACGGAGCAAGCGTGCAGCGGCTGCGCGACAACCTGGGCCGGGTGCAGCCCGGGCTCGGCGAGGACACCCTGGAGCGGCTCACCCGCGACGCGGTGCGCTCCTACATGCGCTACTGGTGCGAGTCGTTCCGGATGCCGTCGTGGCCCCTTGACGACATGGTCCGCCGGGTGCACCCCGTCAACGAGCCGACGCTGCGCGCCGCGGTCGCCCGCGGCCGCGGCGTGGTCGTCCCGCTGCCGCACATGGGCAACTGGGACTGGGCCGGTGCCTGGGCGTGCGGCACCGGGACACCGCTGGTCACCGTGGCGGAGCGGCTCGAGCCGGAGCGGCTGTACGACGAGTTCGTCGCCTACCGGCGCCGCCTCGGGATGGAGATCCTGCCGCTCGACGGCGACGACCGCACGTTCCGCCGGCTCGTCGAGCAGGTGCGGTCCGGCGGGCTGGTGTGCCTGCTGGCCGACCGGGACATGTCCGGCAACGGCGTGGAGGTGACGCTGTGCGGGCACCGGGTGCGGATGCCCAAGGGGCCGGCGGTGATCGCCCGGATGACCGGGGCGGCCCTGATCCCGGTGACTCTCGCCTACGACGGGCCGGACATGGAGCTGACGCTGCACGACGAGATCCCGCACCAGAGCGGGCCGGAGGGCCTCGCTGCCATGATGCAGTCAGTCGCAGACGCGTTCACCGTCGCGCTGCGTGCACACCCGCAGGACTGGCACATGATGCAGCGGATCTTCCTCGACGAGCCGACCCCCGACGGCGGCTGAGCCCGTGCGCGTCGGACTGGTCTGCCCGTACTCCCTCGACGTCCCCGGCGGGGTGCAGAACCACGTCAAGGACCTCGCCGAGGCGCTGATCGGCCTCGGCCACGACGTCTCGGTGCTCGCTCCTGCCGAGGACGAGTCCGCACTTCCGCCGTACGTCGTCGCCGCCGGCCGCGCCGTCCCAGTCCCCTACAACGGGTCGGTGGCCCGGCTCTCCTTCGGCCCGGTGATCGCCGCACGAGCCCGGCGCTGGCTGCGCGACGGCGGCTTCGACGTCGTGCACGTGCACGAGCCGGACTCGCCGAGCCTGTCGCTGCTCGCGCTGTGGTACGTCGAGTGCCCGGTGGTGGCCACCTTCCACAGCTCCAACCTTCGGTCGCGGGCGCTGTCAGCGAGCTCGGCCATCCTGCGCCCGTCCCTGGAGAAGATCGCGGCCCGGATCGCGGTCTCGGAGTACGCCCGCGACACCCTGGTCAACCACGTCGGGGGTGAGCCGGTGGTGATACCCAACGGGCTCTACGTCGACCGGTTCGCCGCGGCCGGGCCCCGACCCGAGTGGCGGGGGAGTGACGGGACGGTCGCCTTCGTCGGCCGGCTGGACGAGCCGCGCAAGGGCTTCGCGCTGGCGTTGCAGGCGCTGGCTGCGCTGGCTGCGGAGCGTCCGGGCATCCGGCTGCTGGTCGTGGGCGGCGGGCAGCTGCGCGTCCCGGTCCCCTCGGAGCTGGAGGACCAGGTGACCTTCCTCGGCCGGGCCGACGACGCCGAGAAGGCCAGGGCGCTGCGCACCGCCGACGTCTACGTGGCCCCCAACACTGGCGGGGAGAGCTTCGGCATCGTGCTGGTCGAGGCGATGGCCGCCGGCGCCACGGTGGTCGCCTCGGACATCCCCGCGTTCCGGAAGGTGCTCGGCGACGGCCGGTTCGGCGTGCTGTTCCGCAACGGGAACGTGGCCGACCTCACCTCCCGGGTCGCCGAGGTGCTCGACGACCCGGACCGCCGCGCCGCGCTCCGGTCCGCCGCGGACACAGCGGTGCGCCGCTACGACTGGTCGGCGGTGGCCGGCCGGATCGTGGCGGTCTACGAGACGGTGGTCGGCGCGGCGCCAGTGGTTGAGGAGCGAGCGCAGCGAGCCTCTCGAAACCACCCCACGACCGGTGGGGGACCCTGATGGCCTGGCTGTGGGTGCTGGTCGGCTCCCTGGTGCTGCTCGCGGTGGCCGGCTGGTTGTCGTGGACGGCGAACCGGCTGGACCGGATGCACCACCGCATCGACCTGGCCCGCGCCTCGCTGGCCACCCAGCTGCTGCGCCGGTCCGGGGCGGTGGTGGAGCTGGCGACCTCCGGGGTGCTCGACCCGGCCCGCTCGCTGCTGCTCGTCGACTCCGCGCACCAGGCGCGGGGTGCCGCCCCGGAGGATCTCGAGGCCGCCGAGTCGGACCTGTCCAACGCGCTGCGCGCGGTGTTCCACGACCCCGACGAGGCCCGCGCGTTGAAGAACGAGCACGGGGTCGGTGAGCTGGTGCGCGAGCTGGCAGTCGACTGCCGCAAGGTGGAGCTGGCCCGCCGCTTCCACAACGACGTGGTGGTCTCTGCCCGGGTGCTGCGCTCCCGCCGCCGCGTCCGCTGGCTGGGGCTGGCCGGCAGGGCGGCCGAGCTGCGCACTGTCGACCTCGACGACGAGCCCCCGGCGGCGCTGGTCGACGACTGACTCCGGTTGGGCCGCCACGCCCGCAAAGCCGTAGTCTGGTGGTGTTCCCCTGAGGTGGCCCGGGCAGCGCCCGGCCCGAGAAACGAGAAGGTCAGCAGTGACAGACGTCCAGCCTGGAAGCGCCGCCGCGCCGACCACCGGCACCACCAAGGTCAAGCGCGGCATGGCCGAGATGCTCAAGGGCGGCGTGATCATGGATGTGGTCACCCCCGAGCAGGCCAAGATCGCCGAGGACGCCGGCGCCGTCGCGGTGATGGCGCTCGAGCGGGTGCCCGCCGACATCCGCGCCCAGGGCGGGGTGTCGCGGATGAGCGACCCGGACATGATCGACGGCATCATCAACACGGTGTCCATCCCGGTGATGGCCAAGGCCCGGATCGGCCACTTCGCCGAGGCGCAGGTGCTGCAGAGCCTCGGGGTGGACTACATCGACGAGTCCGAGGTGCTCACCCCGGCCGACTACGCCAACCACATCGACAAGTGGGCGTTCACGGTGCCGTTCGTGTGCGGCGCCACCAACCTCGGGGAGGCGCTGCGCCGGATCACCGAAGGCGCGGCGATGATCCGCTCCAAGGGCGAGGCCGGCACCGGCGACGTGTCGAACGCGGTCACGCACATGCGGAACATCCGCCGCGAGATCCAGCGGCTCGGTTCCCTGAGCACCGACGAGCTGTACGTCGCGGCGAAGGACCTGCAGGCGCCGTACGACCTGGTCAAGGAGGTCGCCGCCAACCGCAAGCTGCCCGTGGTGCTGTTCACCGCCGGCGGCATCGCCACCCCCGCCGACGCGGCGATGATGATGCAGCTCGGGGCGGAGGGCGTCTTCGTCGGGTCGGGCATCTTCAAGTCCGGGAACCCTGCTCAGCGCGCCGAGGCGATCGTGAAGGCCACCACCTTCTTCGACGACCCGGACGTGGTTGCCAAGGTCTCTCGCGGCCTCGGCGAGGCCATGGTCGGCATCAACGTCGACGAGATCCCCCAGCCGCACCGGCTGGCCGAGCGCGGCTGGTAGTGGGCCCGTCGAGCTCGCTGCACGAGCAGCAGGTCCACGAGTTCGCCCGAGCGTGCGTGCGCTCGGGCCTGCTCGACGAGCCCGCGCTGTACGACGAGGTGCTGCTCGCCATCCGCTCGGAGCTTCCGGACACGGCGGACCCCGAGCAGCTGGCCAGGTCCTGGATCGAGGTGTGTCGCGCCGAGCTCGATGCGGACCAGCGCCAGTGGCCGGAGACCACCGACTACGACCGGCTTCAGTCCGCGTTCGCCGAGCTCGGAGACGACGGCATCGCGGTGCTCCAGGGCTGCGAGGACCACTGGGCGGCCAAGCGGCTGCTCGAGGAGCGGGCGGCGGCCGGGGAGCCGCCCCGCGGGGTGGCGTGGTTCACCCAGCCGGACGTCTGGCACGCCATCGACGAAGGCATGCTCGAGGTGAACGTCTGGCACGCCAGCACCGCCAACGTGGCCCCGGGCGACCCGCTGCTCGACCATGTCATCGGAGTGCTGGAGCGGAACGGGCTTCCGGCGCACTACGACGAGGGCCGCGTCGAGGTCAGCGCGCACTGGCACCGGCGCGTGTAGGGCCGCTCACTAGACTGGGACTCGTGGAACACCGTTCATCACCGCCGCTGATCGGCGTGCTCGCGCTGCAGGGAGACGTGCGCGAGCACTGCGCCATGCTCGAACGTGCCGGCGCCGGGTGTCGTGCCGTCCGCCGGCCGGCCGAGCTCGACGGGCTGGACGGCATCGTGCTGCCCGGCGGCGAGTCCACCACGATGTACAAGCTGGCGCGCACGTTCGAGGTCTTCGAGCCGCTGAAGGCGGCCATCCACGACGGTCTGCCGGCGCTCGGGACCTGCGCGGGGATGATCATGCTCTCCGACCGCATCGAGGCGGGCATCGAAGGGCAGGAGACCATCGGCGGCCTGGACGTGGTGGTCCGCCGCAACGCCTTCGGCCGGCAGGTGAACTCCTTCGAGGCCGACCTGGACGTGCAGGACCTGGAGGACCCGTTCCACGCCGTGTTCATCCGGGCGCCGTGGGTCGAGAAGGCCGGCCAGGGCGTGGACGTCGTCGCCACGGTGGCCACCGGGGAGGCGGTCGGTAGGATCGTCGCGGTTCGGCAGGGCAACCTGGTGGCCACGTCGTTCCATCCCGAGATCACCGGGGACCACCGGATCCACGGGTTGTTCGTGGACCTGGTGCGCCAACGCAACGGCGGCTAGCCCGTCTTACCAGCATTCGAACGAGCAGCGGAAGTAGGGGCACCACCTCATGTCTGGCCACTCCAAATGGGCGACGACCAAGCACAAGAAGGCCGTCATCGACGCACGGCGCGGCAAGATGTTCGCCAAGCTCATCAAGAACATCGAGGTCGCGGCCCGGATGGGTGGGGGAGACCCGGCCGGGAACCCGACCCTCTACGACGCGATCCAGAAGGCCAAGAAGTCCTCGGTCCCGAACGACAACATCGACCGTGCGGTCAAGCGCGGCTCCGGCGCGGAGGCCGGCGGCGCCGACTACCAGACCATCACCTACGAGGGGTACGGCCCCAACGGGGTGGCCTTCCTCATCGAGTGCCTGACCGACAACAAGAACCGGGCGGCCATGGAGGTGCGCACCGCCATGACCCGCAACGGCGGGTCGCTGGCCGACCCCGGCTCGGTGGCCTACCTGTTCAACCGCAAGGGCGTGGTGATCGTGCCACGCGCCCAGGAGAGCCGCACCGCCTCCGAGGACGACGTGCTCGAGGCGACGCTGGACGCGGGCGCTGAGGAGGTCAACGACCTCGGCGAGTCCTTCGAGGTGGTCAGCGAGGCCACCGACCTGGTCACGGTGCGCACCGCGCTGCAGGAGGCCGGGCTCGACTACGACTCCGCGGAGGCCTCGTTCCTGCCGTCGATGAACGTCGAGCTCGACGAGTCCTCGGCCGGCAAGGTGCTGCGCCTGGTGGAGGCGCTGGAGGACCTCGACGACGTGCAGAACGTGTTCGCGAACTTCGACGTCTCCGACGAGGTGCTCGCCTCGCTGGACGCCTGACCGCCCGGCGCGTCGGCCCCGTGGCGGGGGCGGCGGCCGTTAGCGTGGGCCCGAACAGGTGTTCGTCCGAGAGGGTCTTCATGCGCGTGCTGGGAATCGACCCCGGTCTGACCCGGTGCGGCTTGGGCGTCGTGGAAGGCACTCCCGGCCGGGCGCTGCGGATGCTCGCCTACGGCGTGGTCCGGACCCCGGCCGACTCCCCGGTCGCCGAGCGGCTGGTGCTCGTGGAGGCCGAGATCGACCGATGGCTCGACGAGCACCGGCCGGATGCCGTCGCGGTGGAGCGGGTGTTCAGCCAGCACAACGTACGCACGGTGATGGGCACCGCCCAGGCCAGCGGAGTGGCCATGGTCGCCGCAGCGCGTCGCGGCATCCCTGTCGCGCTGCACACGCCGAGCGAGGTGAAGGCGGCGGTCAGCGGCAGCGGCCGTGCCGACAAGGCGCAGGTCGGCGCCATGGTGACCCGGCTGCTGCGGCTGTCCGAGCAGCCGCGGCCCGCCGACGCCGCGGACTCGCTGGCACTGGCCATCTGCCACATCTGGCGGGGCGGCGCGCAGAACCGGATCGAGGCCGCACTGAGCGCGGCGGGAAGGGGCAGCAAGTGATCGCGTTCGTCACGGGACGGGTGGCGGCGACCACGCTCACCACGGCGGTGGTCGAGGTCGGCGGGGTCGGGCTCGAGCTCAGATGCACCCCGAACACCCTGGCCACCCTGCACGTCGGCCAGCAGGCGAGCCTGCCCACCAGCATGGTCGTGCGCGAGGAGTCGCTGACCCTGTTCGGGTTCCTCGACGAGGACGAGAAGACGATCTTCGAGCTGCTGCAGACCGCCAGCGGCGTCGGCCCGAAGCTGGCCCAGGCGATGCTCGCCGTGCACTCTCCCGAGGAGCTCCGCCGGGCGGTCAGCACCGAGGACCTGGCCACGTTGACCGCGGTCCCCGGCATCGGGCGCAAGGGTGCCCAGCGGATCGTGCTCGAGCTCAAGGACCGGATCGGCGCGCCCAGCGGCGCGGCCGCCGGCCGTCTCGCCGCGACCCGCAGTGGCGACGAGGCCTGGCGCTCCCAGGTGCACGCCGGCCTGGTCGGCCTGGGCTGGTCGGCGAAGGAGGCGGACAAGGCCGTGGAGGCGGTCGCGCCGGAGGCGACGGACGGGGACCCGGACGTGGCGGCGCTGCTGCGTGCCGCGCTGCGGACCCTCAGCAAGGCGTGAGGGTATGACGCCGTACGACGAGTCGGGGCTGGACGCCTTGGAGGACGCGCACCTGGAGAGCCGCTCGGTGGTCGCCGCCGAGGCGGAGGGCGACGAGCGCGCCGTCGAGGCGGCGCTCCGCCCGCGCACCCTGGACGAGGTGATCGGCCAGGTGCGGGTCCGGGAGCAGCTGTCCCTGGTGCTGCAGGCGGCCCGCGGCCGCGAGCGGGCGCCCGACCACGTGCTGCTGTCCGGGCCACCCGGCCTCGGGAAGACCACGCTGGCGATGATCATCGCCGCGGAGATGTCCAGCCCGCTGCGGCTCACCTCCGGGCCGGCGATCACGCACGCTGGGGACCTGGCCGCCATCCTCTCTGGGATGAACGCCGGTGACGTGCTGTTCGTCGACGAGATCCACCGGATGTCCCGGCCCGCCGAGGAGATGCTCTACGTCGCGATGGAGGACTTCCGCGTCGACGTGGTGATCGGCAAGGGCCCCGGCGCCACCGCGATCCCGCTGGAGATCCCGCCGTTCACGCTGGTCGGGGCCACCACCCGGGCCGGGCTGCTGCCCGGTCCGCTGCGCGACCGGTTCGGGTTCACCGCGCACCTGGAGTTCTACGAGCCGAGCGAGCTCGAGCTGATCGTCCGCCGCTCCGCCGGTCTGCTGGGCGTGGAGCTCACCGACGAAGGCGCCGCCGAGATCGCGTCCCGGTCCCGGGGCACGCCGCGCATCGCCAACCGGCTGCTCCGCCGGGTCCGCGACTACGCGCAGGTGCGCGCCGACGGGCTGGTGACCCTCGAGGTCGCGCACCGGGCGCTCGATCTCTACGAGGTGGACCGCTCCGGGCTCGACCGGCTCGACCGCGCCGTTCTCGACGTGCTGTGCCGCCGCTTCGGCGGCGGACCGGTCGGGGTCAGCACCATCGCGGTGGCCGTGGGGGAGGAGCGGGAGACCGTCGAGGAGGTCGCCGAGCCGTTCCTGGTCCGCTCCGGGCTGCTCGCCCGCACCCCGCGCGGCCGGGTGGCCACCCCGGCGGCCTGGAGCCACCTGGGCCTCGGCGTGCCGCCCGAGGCAGCGTTCGGCGACGCCGGGCCGACGCTGTTCGACCCCGGTGACGGAGCATCCGACACCCAACCGTGACGTGATCGGGGACTCAGCGTCTGCGGTGCGTGGCGTCGGCGGTTAGACTCCTTCCTTGGTCGAGGAATGTCGACCTCGATCCGTCGTGCCCGGCACCAGATCCGGGAGCGTGCCCACGCAAGCAGTGCCGAGGAGTTCGTTCGTGTCATCCAACAACCTGGCGACGTTCCTTCCGCTTGTCCTGATCGTGCTGGTCTTCTGGTTCCTGGTGATCCGGCCGACGCGCAAGCGGCAGCAGCAGGTGTCGGCCGTGCAGTCCAGTCTCGGACCCGGGTCGCAGGTGATGCTCAGCTCGGGGATCTTCGGCACCGTCGTGTCCGTCGCCGACGAGTCCGTGCGGGTCGAGATCGCGCCCGGGACCACGATCAAGGTGGCTCGTCAGGCCGTGGTGCGGGTGGTCGAGGACGCGGTGACCGACACCGCGACCCCGGCGGCGGAGGAGCCCACGCCGGACCAGCCGGCGAGCGGCACCGACGAGGGCCCGGCTCCTGCCGGGTCGACCGACCCGTCGGACGAGCACTAGTCCGGCCTTCGAGGCATCCGTCCGGGCTCGGGCCCGACTCATGAGGAGCATGTAGCAGTGGCGACAAAGACGCCCCGTCCGGGGCGGACGCTCATCATCTTCGCGGTGGTGATCGCGGCGGTGTACGGCCTGGTCGCGCTCGGCGGCGTCTGGAAGCCCAAGCTGGGCCTGGACCTGCAGGGCGGCACCATGATCACCCTCACCGCCCACGACACCAACGGGCAGCAGGTCACTTCCCAGAAGATGCAAGAGGCCGTCTCGATCATCTCCCAGCGGGTCAACGGCAGCGGTGTCACCGAGGCGACCGTCGGGACCCAGGGCGGCAACAACATCGTCGTGCAGATCCCCGGCCAGAACCGCAAGAACCTGGTCGACACCGTCAAGCAGACCGCGCAGCTGCGGTTCCGGCTGGTCGCATGTGCCTCCGACCAGCCCACGCAACAGTGCCTGCCGTATCTCAGCTCACCGGGTGCGTCACCGAGCGGCAATCTGTCTCAGTCGACGGCGGGGTCGGCGGGGAGCACGAAGAAGCCCGCTGCCCAGCCGTCCGGGGCCGCTTCCCCGCGAGGTCGGGCGCTGTCCCAGGGCCTGATCCGGGCCGACAAGCCGCAGGCCGGCAAGCACAAGCCGAGTCCGAGCCCGAGCCCCAGCACCGCCCCGAGTCCACCCCCGGCGGCGCCCACGGCCACTCCGCCGGCCACGACCGCGCAGGGCGCTCCTCTCAGCCAGCCGCTGCAGTGGATGGACAACCCAGGAACCGCGTGGCTGAAGAAGTTCCAGGCGTTCACCTGCCCCAAGAAGGGCAAGTCTCTGGCACCCGGTGCGGACAGTCCTGGCCAGCCGCTGATCACCTGTGACCAGCGCGGCGTCAAGTTCCTGCTGTCGCCTGCCCTGATCGAGGGCACTCAGCTCAGCGACGCGTCGGCGGGCATCCCGCAGAACCAGGTCAGCTGGGTCGTGGACCTGTCCTTCAAGAGCAGCGCCCGCGACACCTTCGCCAATGTCACGAAGAACCTGGCCGGCACCGGGAAGCGGTTCGCGATCGTGCTGGACGGCAAGGTGATCTCCGCCCCGAGCGTGATTTCACCGATCCTGAACGGCAACGCGCAGATCACCGGCAACTTCAGCCAGGCCGAGGCGCAGTCGCTGGCCAACAGCCTGAAGTACGGCGCCCTGCCGTTGAAGTTCACCGTCCCGGTGGTCACCGAGGAGGGGCCGACCCTGGCCTCCGACCAGCTCTCCGCGGGCATGCTGGCCGGCGTGGTGGGTCTGCTGCTGGTGATGATCTACTGCATGTTCTACTACCGCGGGCTCGGGCTGGTGGTGCTCTGGTCGCTGATCGTCGCCGGGGTCATCACCTACGCAGCGGTGCTGATCCTGAGCGCCGCGGTCGGGTTCACCCTGACCCTGCCCGGTATCGCCGGCCTGATAGTGGCGGTCGGCATCACCGCGGACTCGTTCATCGTCTACTTCGAGCGACTACGCGACGAGATGCGCGATGGCAAGTCGATGCGGGTGGCCGTCGAGGCCGGCTGGGTGCGCGCCCGGGCGACCTGTCTGGCCGCGGACGGGGTGTCCATGCTGGCCGCGGTGGTGCTCTACATCTTCGCCATCGGCGTGGTGAAGGGCTTCGCGTTCACGCTCGGGATCTCCACGGCCATCGACCTGCTGGTGTTCTTCTTCTTCACCAAGCCGCTGGTCACCAAGCTGGGCCAGGTGAGGTTCTTCTACTCCGGCCACAAGCTGTCCGGCCTGTCACCCGAGCACATCGGCATCGAACGCATCGGGGCCAGGAGCGCTCGCACTGCCGGAGGTAACGCCTGATGAGCAAGCTCTCGAACCTGGGGCACTCCCTCTACACCGGGCAGCTGTCCATCGACTTCGTCGGCCGCCGCAAGCTCTGGTACCTCATGTCCGGGGTGATCGTGCTGATCGCGATCTTCGGTCTGTCGTTCAAGGGCTTCAACTACGGCATCGAGTTCGTGGGCGGCGTGCAGTACAAGATCTCCCTGCCGAGCAACGAGGTCAACAACTCCACGGTCACCGAGATCCAGGACGTCGTCGCCGGCACCGGCATCCCTGCGGCCGCCCAGCCCATCGTGCAGACGTCGGGCAGCACCAACATCCTGGTGCAGACCAAGCCGCTCAACAACCACCAGGCCGCGGAAGTCACCTCCGCGATCCAGCAGAACGTCCCGAACGTCGGCCCCAACGACATCAGCACCGACTCGATCGGCGCGACCTGGGGTGCCCAGGTGGCCAACCGGGCGATCATCGGTCTGATCGTCTTCGTGGTGCTGGTGATGATCTTCATCTGGGCGTACTTCCGAGAATGGAAGATGTCCGTGGCCGGGATCGTGGCGCTGTTCCACGACCTGATCATCACCGTCGGCGTCTACGCGCTGTCCGGGTTCGAGGTGACGCCGGCGACCGTGACCGGCGTGCTGACCATCCTGGGATTCTCGCTCTACGACACCGTGGTCGTCTTCGACAAGGTCCGGGAGAACACCAAGAACCTGGCCCGCACCAAGCGGACGTACGCCGAGGCGGCCAACCTGGCCGTGAACCAGACGCTGGTCAGGTCCATCAACACCTCGCTGGTGGCGCTGCTGCCGGTCGGCGCGATGCTGTACGTCGGCGTCGTCACCCTCGGATCTGGTGCCCTCAAGGACCTGTCCCTCGCCCTGTTCGTGGGCATGGCGGCCGGTGCCTACTCGTCGATCTTCATCGCCACCCCGCTCGCGGTGCAGCTCAAGGAGCTCGAGCCGGGCATCAGGGCCGGCGACGCGCGCGTGAAGAAGCGCCGCGTCCGGGAGACCGCCGACCGGTTCGCGCACGTGCCCGCGGTGACCGACGACAGCCAGCTGGAGAGCCGGCCGCTGCCTCCCCGCCGCGAGGCCGAGCCCGAGGACCTCGGGGCGGACGAGCAGGAGGAGGCCGTGTCGGCGCGCGCCAACCGCCCGCCCCGCTACACCGCGGGGGAGCGGCCCGCCGGCAAGCCGGTCAGCCCGTCCGGCTCCGCCAAGCGCTCCCAGCCGTCCCGGCGGCCCCGCTCGCAGCGCGGCAAGAAGTGACCGACGCCTCCGAGGTCGTTGCTCACGCCCTGAGCGCGCTGATCCGGGACGTGCCCGACTTCCCCGAGCCGGGCGTGGTGTTCAAGGACATCACCCCGCTGCTGGCCGACCACGACGCGTTCTCGGCGACCATCGCGGAGCTCGCGGCGGTGGGCCGAGACGGCCAGGGGCGCGTCGTCGTCGACAAGGTGGTCGGCATGGAGGCCCGCGGCTTCATCCTGGCCGCACCGGTCGCTCTCGCTCTCGGGGCCGGTTTCGTGCCGGTGCGCAAGGCCGGCAAGCTGCCCGGGCCGACCCACGCGGTGCGGTACTCGCTGGAGTACGGCGAGGCGACCCTCGAGATGCACCGCGACGCAGTCGAGCCCGGCGACCGGGTGCTCCTGGTCGACGACGTGCTCGCCACGGGAGGCACGATCGCGGCCACCACCCAGCTCGTCGAGGCCTGCGGTGCCACGGTCACCGGCGTCGCCGTACTCCTCGAGCTTGCTTTCCTGGAAGGACGCGCCGCGCTCGGCACCGGACTACGGCTGCGCTCGCTCAGCACGGTGGGCGCTGGGGCCGGGGCATAGACTTGTAACAAGTCGGAACTGCAGGAGGGCCACTGGTGGCCGAAGATCGGGTCGCGCACCGTCCTGTGGACGTGGCTGCCCCGGTCCGCAGCCAGTCCACCGTCGAGCAGCGCCCGCAGCCGCCCGCGCCTCCCGCCGGCGGCCCGGCCGGACGCCGGATGCGCGCCCGACTGGCACGGATGGCGACGAAGAGCCAACCCGGCAACCCGGTCCTCGAGCCGCTGTTCCGGGTGGTGCGCAGCAACCACCCGAAGGCCGACCTGGCGCTGCTGGAGCGGGCGTACCTGACCGCGGAGAAGGCACATGGCACGCAGACCCGCAAGAGCGGCGACCCGTACATCACGCACCCGCTCGCGGTGGCCACCATCCTGGCCGACATCGGCATGACCGAGCCGACCCTGTGCGCGGCTCTGCTGCACGACACCGTCGAGGACACCGACTACACCCTCGACGAGCTGCGCCACGACTTCGGTGACGAGGTCGCCGAGCTCGTCGACGGGGTCACCAAGCTTGACAAGGTCAAGTACGGCGACACCGCCCAGGCGCAGACGATCCGCAAGATGATCGTCGCGATGAGCCGGGACATCCGGGTGCTGGTCATCAAGCTCTCCGACCGGCTGCACAACATGCGCACGCTGCGCTACCTCAAGCAGGACACCCAGGACCGCAAGGCTCGCGAGACGCTGGAGATCTTCGCGCCGCTCGCGCACCGGCTGGGCATGAACACCCTGAAGTGGGAGCTGGAGGACCTGGCGTTCGCCACCTTGCACCCGAAGATCTACGACGAGATCGTCCGGCTGGTCGCGGAGCGAGCCCCGTCCCGGGACCAGTTCCTGACCACGGTGATCGAGCAGGTGGAGAAGGACCTCAAGGACGCCCGGATCAAGGCGGTGGTGACCGGGCGACCGAAGCACTACTACTCGATCTACCAGAAGATGATCGTGCGCGGCCGCGACTTCTCCGACATCTACGACCTGGTCGGCATCCGCATCCTGGTCGACACCGACCGGGACTGCTATGCCGCTCTCGGCGTGCTGCACTCGCGGTGGAACCCGGTCGCCGGCCGGTTCAAGGACTTCATCGCGATGCCGAAGTTCAATATGTACCAGTCGCTGCACACCACGGTGATCGGCCCGCAGGGCAAGCCGGTGGAGCTGCAGATCCGCACCTTCGCGATGCACCGGCGCGCGGACTACGGCATCGCCGCGCACTGGAAGTACAAGGAGGACGTCCGCAGCGGGGTGGACACCAACCGGCCGCTGCTGGCTTCCGACGGGCGCAGCAGCGACATGTCCTGGGTGCGTCAGCTGCTGGACTGGCAGCAGGAGGCGGAGGACCCCGGGGAGTTCCTCGAGTCGCTGCGCTTCGAGATCAACGCGGCCGAGGTGTACGTCTTCACCCCGCGTGGCGACGTGATCGCCCTGCCCACCGGGTCCACGCCGGTCGACTTCGCGTACGCGATCCACACCGAGGTCGGCCACCACACCATCGGTGCCCGGGTCAACGGCCGGCTGGTGTCGCTGGAGTCCACGCTCGACAACGGCGACGTGGTGGAGGTGTTCACCTCCAAGGCGCCCACCGCCGGCCCGAGCCGTGACTGGCTCGGCTTCGTCAAGTCGCCGCGGGCCCGCAACAAGATCCGGCAGTGGTTCACCAAGGAGCGCCGTGAGGAGGCCATCGACCAAGGCAAGGAGCAGATCGCCCGGCTGATGCGCAAGGAGGGCATGCCGCTCAAGCGGGTGCTCACCCACGAGACGCTGTCCACGGTCGCGAGCGAGATGCACCTGACCGACGTGTCAGCGCTGTACGCCGCGGTCGGCGAGGGGAACGTGGGTGCGCAGACCGTCGTACGGCGGGTCATCGACCTGTACGGCGGGGAGGAGGGCGCCGCCGAGGACCTCGCCGAAGGGGTCCGTCTCACCAGCGACCGGGCCCGCGCCAAGCAGTCGTCGGGCGCCGACGCCGGTGTCATCGTGCGCGGCATCTCCGACGTCTGGGTCAAGCTCGCCAAGTGCTGCACGCCGGTGCCAGGCGACCCGATCCTCGGGTTCGTCACCCGCGGCGCCGGCGTGTCGGTGCACCGCACCGACTGCACCAACGCGGAGAGCCTCAAGGCACAGCCGGAGCGGCTCGTCGAGGTCGAGTGGGCGCCCACCGCGCAGTCGATGTTCCTGGTCAACATCCAGGTCGAGGCCCTGGACCGGGCCCGGCTGCTGTCGGACCTGACCAAGGTGCTCTCCGACGTGCACGTCAACATCCTCGCCGCCTCTCTGCAGACCACCCGCGACCGGGTGGCGAAGAGCCGGTTCACCTTCGAGATGGGCGACCCGAAGCACCTGGGCCACGTGCTCAAGGCGGTCCGCTCCGTCGACGGGGTCTTCGACGCCTACCGCGTCACCCAGTAACCCC
>DASSKA010000125.1:0-7583 GCA_035690905.1 Nocardioidaceae bacterium
CTGCCTGTACTGCACCGGCGTGCACGTCCTCGCGTTCGTGCTCTTCGTGGTCGTGGCGCTCGGCTCGGCAGCCATCGTCGAGGAGACGCTGGCGAGTGAGCGTGAGTACGACGGGAGCTCCTGAGTGGACCCGATGATGCCAGCCCCGTTCGGCTGGCACACCTTCTTGACCGACTGGCACCTCGCACCCGTCTGGGACCTGGTGATCCTGCTCGCCCTGGTCGCCTACGGTGCAGGGGTTGCACGGGCCCGGCGGCGGGGCGAACGCCCCGTCCACCCGGTGCGGATGGCCTCCTTCGGCGCGGCGATGCTGGTCTTGACGATCACCGTGAACTCGGCCATCGAGGGCTACTCGATGATGCTGTTCTGGGACCACATGATCGAGCACCTGCTGCTGATCATGGTGGTCCCGGCTCTGCTGGTCGCGGGGCACCCGCTGACCGTGCTGGTGCAGGCCACCACCGGCCGGACCCGGGAGCGGGTGCAGGCGGCGCTGCGGTCCGCGCCGGTGTCCGTGGTCACCCATCCGGTCGTCGCGCTGGGGATCTACAGCGTCGTCATCGTCGGCACGCACCTGACCTCGTTCATGAACGCCATGACCATGCACATGTGGCTGATGCCGGCTGAGCAGGTCCTTTACCTGGTCAGCGGCTCGCTGCTGCTGGTGACCCTGCTGGCCGAGGAGCCGCTGCGCTGGCGACCGCCGTACCTGATGCGCTTCGCGGTCCTCATGCTGGCCATGATCCCGGACACGCTGGTCGGCATCGTGCTGATGCAGAGCAGCACCGCGATGTACCCGGGCATGACCACCTCGGCGCACTGGGCTCCGACGCCGCTGCACGACGAGCTGATCGCCGGCGGCATCATGTGGGCCGGTGGGGACGGGCTGATGATGCTTTTCGCGGTGATCATCATGTTGGTCTGGATCTCCAGCCCCCACCGCGACGCCACCGCGGGTGCCTGGCTCGAGAAGATCCGCCGGCAGCGGTTCACCGAGATCGCGGGCGGCACCGAGGCGCTGGGCGTCTCCTCCGAGGGCTCCGACGTGGACGAGGACGAGGCCTACCTGGACGCGTACAACCGGATGCTCAAGCGTCTCAACGCCCACCAGTAGCCGGCCCGGTCAGCGGGAGCGCAGGGCGAGGAACACGTCCACCCGGTCCTCGAGCCGGGCCAGGCTGCGGCCGGTCAGCTGCTCGACCCGCTCGATCCGGTAGCGGACGGTGTTGACGTGCACGTGCAACGCCTCCGCGGTCCTGGTCCACGACCCCGAGCAGGCCAGGAACGCCTCCAGCGTGTCCACCAGGCCGGCTCCGGTGCGTGCGTCGTACTCCAGCACCCGGCCCAGCACTCTCGCGGCGAACGTGCGGCGAACCTCGTCCGGCACCGAGGCCAGCAGCAGCACGTGCGAGGTGACCTCGTCCGCGGTCACCACGCTCACCGGGATCCGCCGGGCCTCGGCGAGCCGGCAGGCGAACCGGGCCTCCTCCACCGCCCCGGCCACCGCGTCCGGGCCGACGGGGGTGCTCACGCCGACCACCAGGCTGGCGCCGCCCAGCCCCGGAGCGAGCCGACCGAACGCCTCGCGCAGCAGGTCATCGGCGCCCGCGGCCGCCGGCAGCAGGCCGACCACCCGCTCGTCGCGGCCGGAGGCGACCACCGCCGTACCGAGCTGGAGGGCGACGTCCTCGACCACCATCCGCACCACCTCGAGCTGGTCGGGAAGGTCCACGAAGCCCGCGACCACGGCGACCAGCGCTTCGGAGCGGTCGACGCCCGCCTGCGCGAGCCGCACCTCGAGCTCGCGCTGGCTGCCGCCGGACTCCAGCAGGGCCAGCACGTCGTCGGCGATGCGGCGGGCGGCACGGAGCCCTTCTTCGTGTCGGGACCGGTCCAGCGCGGCGATGGCCGCGAACTCCCCGACCGTCTCCGCAAGCTCCCCGCCCCCGCCCCCGGCCCCCGCCCCGTCGCCGTCGACGACCACGAGCCAGGACGCCAGCCGGCTCCCGAGAACCGAGCCGACCGGAAACGCGGTGAGCGCCTCGGCGGCCTCGCCCACGGTGACCGGCAGCCGCGGGGCGGTCAGGTAGGCGTGCACCACGCGGTCCACGTCGCTCCCGGCCAGTGGCTCGCGGCCGGGTACGACGGACCGGCCGGTCGTGGTCACCACCCGGATCACGTGGCCGGTCTCGGCCGACACCCGCGCCGCCACCTCGTCCAGGGTCCGCCCGGACGCGATCGCGGAGAGCATCTCCCGCTGCCGGACCAGCGAGGCCGACATCCGGGCTCCGACCGGTGAGCCGGTCGCGGCGGCGCAGTGCTCGACGACGTCGGCGAAGGAGATCTCCTCGGGCACCTCGACCAGCGGCAGGCCGTGCCGCCGGCAGGCCTCCACCAGGTCCTCGGGCACGCTGCCCAGCAGCGCGTCTCCCGCGGCGAGCGCGATGGCCCCGCCGTCCACCAGGGAGCGGACGAACGTCTCGCTGTCGGCGGCAGACCGCCGCCAGTTCAGGCCGGTGAGCACCAGCTCGCCGCCGGACAGGTACCGGGTCGGCTCCAGCAGGTCGGTGGTCAGGGCCCGGCGGACCGGTCGCTCCAGCGCCCCCTGCGGCGCCAGCAGCAGCCGCAGCCGCAGACCTGGCGCGTCCACCAGCTCCCTGAGCAGCACCGCCGCCTCCTCCCTCTTTGGAGGAACCTACAACGACCCTGTCCATCCGGGGAGCCGGTTCGTGTCGATCGTGGCTTGGCGTGTCCGTCACCGGTGGGTTCACTCGGATGAGACGGTGACCGGGATCGCACGTGGCATCGCTTGCTGGCCGGACGTGAGGGAGACAGCGTCGCATGGAGTTCCTCCAGCCGAGCAGCTGGGCCGAGGCGGTGGAGGCCAAGGCCGCCCACCCCGGCGCGGTGCCGGTCGCCGGCGGCACGGACGTGATGGTCGAGCTGAACTTCGACCGCCGCCGCCCGGCGGCGCTGCTCGACCTGACCCGGGTGCCCGAGCTGGCGGCCTGGTCCGAGCACGAGGGCCGGGTCCGGCTCGGCGCGGCGATCACCTACGCCTGCGTCATCGACGAGCTCAACGACCGGCTGCCCGGGCTGGCGATGGCATCCCGGACCGTCGGCTCGCCGCAGATCCGCAACCGCGGCACCATCGGCGGCAACCTGGGCGCTGCCTCGCCCGCCGGCGACGCGCACCCGGCGCTGCTGGCCACGGACGCGGAGGTCGAGGTGGAGTCGGTTCGCGGTGTGCGGGTGGTCCCGGTCGGCGAGTTCTACACCGGCGTCAAGCGCAACGCGCTCGAGCCCGACGAGCTGATCGCCGGCATCTGGGTGACCCCGCCGCGCGGGCCCCAGCAGTTCGCCAAGATCGGCACCCGCAACGCGATGGTGATCTCGGTGGCGGCCTTCGGGCTGGCCCTGCACCCGGACCGCAGGCAGGTGGGCACCGGGATCGGTTCGGCGGCGCCGACCCCGCGCCGGGCGCCGGATGCCGCGGCGTTCCTGGCCGCCGCGCTTGAGGACGCCGGTCTCTGGGAGTCCCGCGGCGACCTCCCCGAGTCGCTGGCCCGCGAGTTCGGCGCCCGGGTGCGCGGCGCCGCAGCGCCGATCGACGACGTGCGCGGCACCGCGTCGTACCGCCTGCACGCGCTGGCGGTGATGGCCCGCCGCACCCTGGCGTGGGCCTGGAGCGACTACCAGAAGGCGGCCTGAGCATGCGGATCACCACCACGGTCAACGGCGAGCGGCGCGAGGTCGACGACGTCTGGGAGGGCGAGAGCCTGCTCTACGTGCTGCGCGAGCGGATGGGGCTGCCCGGCTCGAAGAACGCCTGCGAGCAGGGGGAGTGCGGCTCGTGCACGGTGATGCTCGACGGCGTGCCGGTGTGCGCGTGCCTGGTGGCTGCCGGGCAGGCGGAGGGCCGCGAGGTGGTCACCGTGGAGGGGCTCGCCGATCCCGATGCCCTGCACCCGGTGCAGACCGCGTTCGTGGACGCCGGCGCTGTGCAGTGCGGGTTCTGCACCCCGGGGCTCGTCGTCGCCGCCGCCGACCTGCTGCAGCGCAGCCCGCGACCCTCGGACCCTGAGATCCGGGAGGCGCTGGCCGGCAACCTGTGCCGGTGCACCGGCTACGAGAAGATCCTGGACGCCGTGCGGCTGGCTGCCGACCGCATGGCCGGCGCGGAGGTGGCGCGATGACCCTGGTGGTCGAGGGTTGCGCGGTCGTCACCATGGACCCGGCCCGCACCGAGCTCGCCTCCGGGCACGTGGTCGTCGAGCGCAACCGGATCACCGCGGTCGGTGAGGGCCCGGCGCAGGGGTACGACGGAGCGCGGCGCGTGGACGGGACCGGCTGCCTGCTCACCCCGGGGCTGGTCAACACCCACCACCACATCTACCAGTGGGTGACCCGCGGGCTGGCTGCCGACGACACGCTGTTCGACTGGCTGACCACCCTGTACCCGGTCTGGGCCGGCATCGACGAGGAGGCGGTGCACGTGGCCGCGCAGGGCGGCCTGGCCCGGCTGGCCCGCACCGGCTGCACCACCGCCTCGGACCACCACTACGTGTTCCCCCGCGACAGCGGGGACCTGCTCGCCGCGGAGATCTCCGCCGCCGGCTCGGTGGGGCTGCGGTTCCACCCCTGCCGCGGCTCGATGGACCTCGGCCGCAGCAGCGGCGGGCTGCCGCCGGACTCCGTCGTGGAGGACCGTGACGCGGTGCTGGCGGCCACCGAGGCGGCGATCGGCCGGTGGCACGACCCGGCCCCGGACGCCATGGTGCGCATCGCGGTCGGCCCGTGCTCGCCGTTCTCCGTGACCGGCGACCTGATGCGCGAAGCGGCCGAGCTGGCCCGCCGGCACGGCGTCCGGTTGCACACCCATCTCGCCGAGACCGCCGACGAGCTGGACTTCTGCCGGGAGCGGTTCGGGTGCCCGCCGCTGGAGTACGCCGAGTCGCTCGGTTGGTCCGGGCCCGACGTGTGGTACGCCCACGGCATCCACTTCGACGACCTGGAGGTCAAACGGCTCGGTGCGGCGGGCACCGGGGTGGCGCACTGCCCGTCGTCCAACGCACGGCTCGGCGCCGGGATCGCCCGCGCCGCCGACCTGCGCGCCGCGGGTGCCCCGGTCGGGCTCGGCGTGGACGGCGCGGCCAGCAACGAGGCGAGCAGCCTCCTGGAGGAGGTCCGGCACGCGCTGCTGCTCGCCCGGGCCAAGGGCGGCCCCCGTGCGCTGACCGTCCGCGACGCGCTGGAGATGGCCACGCTCGGCGGGGCGACCGTGCTCGGCCGGGCCGACGAGATCGGCTCGGTCGAGGCCGGAAAGCTGGCCGACCTGACGCTGTGGCGGCTGGACACCCTGCCGCACGCGGACATCGACGACCCGGTCGCCGCACTGGTCCTGGGCGCACCCCCGCCGCTGGAGCTGCTGCTCGTGGACGGACGGACCGTGGTCGAGCGGGACCGGGTGGTGACCGTCGACGAGCCGGAGCTGGCCCTCCGGTCCCGCCGGGTCCACGAGTCTCTGCTCGGGAAGGCGGGACTGCGATGAGCGCCCAGGCGCCCAGCACGACGACCATCGGCACCGGGCGGATCGGGGACAGCCCCGCCCGCCCCGACGGGATCCTCAAGGTCACCGGCGAGTTCGCCTATGCCAGTGACCTCTGGATGGAGGACATGATCTGGGGGGTGACCCTGCGCAGCCCGCACCCGCACGCCCGGATCCGCTCGGTCGACATCGGCCCGGCCCTGGCCACACCGGGGGTGTACGCCGTACTCCTGGCTGACGACGTGCCCGGCCGCAACGCGTTCGGGCTCGAGCACGACGACCAGCCGGTGCTCGCCGACGGAGTGGTCCGCTACCAGGGCGAACCGGTGGCGCTGGTCGCCGCCGACCACCCGGAGATCGCCCGGCAGGCCGCCAAGAGGGTGGTGGTCGACTACGAGCCCCTGCCCCGGGTCACCGACGGGCGCCGTGCCCTCGACCCGGACGCCCCGACCGTGCACCCGGACGGGAACCTGGTCCGCCACCTCAAGATCCGCAAGGGCGACCCGGAGGTCACCGCACCGGTCGTCGTCGAGCTGGACTTCGAGGTCGGCATGCAGGACCAGGCCTTCCTCGGCCCCGAGTCCGGGCTCGCGGTGCCCGCCGAGGACGGCGGCGTGGACCTGTACGTCGCCACCCAGTGGCTGCACGTCGACCAGCGGCAGATCTGCCAGGCGCTTGGTATGCCGCTCGAGAAGGTGCGGCTGAGCCTGTCCGGGGTCGGCGGGGCGTTCGGCGGCCGCGAGGACCTGTCCATGCACGTGCACGCCTGTCTGCTGGCGCTGCACACCGGCAAGCCGGTGAAGATGGTCTACAACCGCGAGGAGTCCTTCTTCGGGCACGTGCACCGCCACCCGGCGTACCTGCACTACGAGTACGGCGCGGACGAGGACGGCCGGCTGGTCTACGGCCGCGCGAACATCGTCTTCGACGGCGGCGCCTACGCCTCGTCCACGGCGGCCGTGGTCGGCAACGGGGGGACCATGGGCCTCGGGCCCTACCGGTTCCCGAACGTGCACGTGGACTGCTTCGGCGTCTACACCAACAACCCGCCGTGCGGGGCGATGCGTGGGTTCGGCTGCGTGCAGGCCGCCTTCGCCCACGAGGCGATGATGGACGAGCTGGCCGACCGCATCGGCGTCGACCGGCTTGCGATCCGGCAGCTGAACGGGATGACCGAGGGGGATCAGAACATCACCGGGCAGGTCATCGACTCCGCGGCCCCGGTCGCGGAGCTGCTGCGCATCGTGCACGACCTGCCGCTGCCGCCGGCGGCCACGGGCGAGCTCGACCTGCGCTCGCTGCCGGGCGGGGTGTCCAACACCACCCACGGCGAGTCGGTGGTGCGTGGTATCGGCTACGCGGTGACCTACAAGAACGTGGGGTTCTCCGAGGGCTTCGACGACTACTCCACTGCCCGCGTGCGGCTGGAGACGGTGGCCGGCGAGCCGCTGGTCACGGTGCACACCGCAGCCGCGGAGGTGGGGCAGGGGCTGGTCACGATCGAGCAGCAGATCTGCCGCACCGAGCTCGGGGTGGACCGGGTGGTGGTGCACCCCAAGGACACCTCGGTCGGCTCCGGCGGCTCCACCTCGGCGTCCCGGCAGACCTACGTCACCGGCGGCGCGGTCAAGGCCGCCTGCGAGGCGGTCCGGCGACTGGTGCTGGAACGCGCCGCGGTCTCGGTCGGGCAGGCCGCGGACTCGCTACGCCTCGAGGGCGGCAAGGTGGTCAGCCTCGGCGGCGAGGTGGTGGCCGGCCTTGCTGACGTGCTCGGCGACCAGCCGGTGGAGGAGACCGTCGAGTGGCGGCACCGGCCCACCCAGCCCGTCGACCCCGAGACCGGGCAGGGCAACGCGCACGTGCAGTACGCCTTCTCCGCGCACCGGGCCGTCGTGGACGTGGACACCGAGCTCGGGCTGGTCAAGGTGGTCGCGCTCGACACCGCCCAGGACGTCGGCCGGGCGCTGAACCCGGCCGCCGTGGTCGGGCAGATCCACGGCGGCAGCGCCCAGGGCATGGGGCTGGCGCTGATGGA
>DASSKA010000126.1:0-5601 GCA_035690905.1 Nocardioidaceae bacterium
CCAGCACCAGGAACGCCAGGCCGCCGAAGCCGAGCAGCACCCCGAACACGCTGAGCCGGTGCGGCCGGTCGCCGGACAGCAGCCGGAAGACGGTGATCATCAGCGGGGTCACCGCGATCAGCAGCGCGGTGATGCCCGACGGCGCGCCGAGGTTCTCCCCGACCGACACCATGCCGTTGCCGAGCACCGGCAGCAGCAGGCCGAGCAGCGCCGCCCCGGCCAGCTGGCGCGGGCTGATCCGCAGCCGGGACACGCCGCCCTTGGCGGCCAGGATCAGGGCGAGTACGACGGACGCGCTCACGTAGCGCAGGCCCATCGACGTCAGGGGCGGAGCCTGCGCCACGACGACCCGGATGGCGAGGTACGTCGAGCCCCACACGACGTACACCACGCCCAGCGCGACCCAGACCAGCTGGGCGCGGTACCGCTGCACCACGGGCGCGGCCTGCACCGCCAGATCTGTCATGACCGTCCCTTCTTTTGGCCCTGACAGATTAGGGCCAGAGAACCCTGCAGGTCGCGCGAAATTCGGACAACATGGGGAGAAGATGCTGCCAGCGGCAAAGGGGGTCGATTCGCGGGCCCGGGTGAACCCCGGTAGGTTGTGAAAAACTGTGGCCGGTGTGCAGCCGGTCACAGTGCTGAACGGCCTACGGCACGCGCGCACCACCCCCGCGCGCGGGCGCGGGCCGGGTGACTCCCCGGTCGGTGGCGGCGACCCCGCGCACCGAGAAGAGATTGGAGTGCAGGTGAGCGAGACCACTACGCCGGACTTCGGCCCGGCGCTGGGCGAGGTGTTCGGCCCCGCGCAGGCCGAGGGCGGCCGCGACCTGGTGCAGCTGCTGACGCCGGAGGGCGAGCGCGTGGAGCACCCGGACTTCTCCTTCGACGCCGGGACAGGCGTCGACGAGGACGAGACGATCCGCGGGTTCTACCGCGACATGGTGCTGACCCGGCGCATCGACACCGAGGCCACCGCACTGCAGCGGCACGGCGAGCTCGGCATCTGGGCCCAGCTGCTGGGTCAGGAGGCCGCGCAGATCGGCTCCGGGCGGGCGCTGCGGCCGCAGGACTTCGTGTTCCCCACCTACCGCGAGCACGGCGTGGCCTGGTGCCGCGACATCGACCCACTGCGGCTGCTCGGTCTGTTCCGGGGTGTGGACCAGGGCGGCTGGGACCCCAAGGACAACAACTTCGGGCTGTACACGATCGTGATCGGCGCGCAGACCCTGCACGCCACCGGCTACGCGATGGGCATGCAGCGCGACGGCGTGGTCGGCACCGGCGACGCCGACCGCGACGCGGCCGTGGTGGCCTACTTCGGCGACGGCGCCAGCAGCCAGGGCGACGTCAACGAGGCGTTCATCTTCGCCGCCTCCTACAACGCCCCGGTGGTGTTCTTCTGCCAGAACAACCAGTGGGCGATCTCCGAGCCGATCGAGCGGCAGTCCCGGATCCCGCTCTACCAGCGGGCGCTCGGCTTCGGCTTCCCCGGTGTCCGCGTGGACGGCAACGACGTGCTCGCGACGTACGCCGTCACCAAGGCCGCCCTGCAGCGCGCCCGCGAAGGCCAGGGCCCCACCTTCGTGGAGGCCTACACCTACCGGATGGGCGCGCACACCACCACCGACGACCCGACCCGCTACCGGCTCTCGGAGGACCTCGAGACCTGGAAGCTCAAGGACCCGATCGCCCGGGTGAAGGCCTACCTGACCCGCAACGGGCTGGCATCCGAGGACTTCTTCGCCGATGTCGAGGAGGAGGCCGAGAAGCTCGGCGAGCACCTGCGTGAAGGCTGCCGGGCGCTGCCCGAGCCGAGCCCGCTGTCGGTGTTCGACAACGTGTACGCCGAGCAGACCCCGGAGCTTGCCGCTCAGAAGGCGGGCTTCGCGGCCTACCTCGACTCGTTCGAAGGAGCGCAGGCATGAGCAAGATCACCCTGGCCAAGGGCCTCAACGCCGGGCTGCGCAAGGCGATGGAGGACGACCCGAAGGTGCTCGTCATGGGCGAGGACGTCGGCAAGCTCGGCGGCGTCTTCCGGATCACCGACGGGCTGCAGAAGGACTTCGGCGAGGACCGGGTCATCGACACTCCGCTGGCGGAGTCCGGGATTCTCGGTACGGCGGTGGGGCTGGCCATGCGCGGCTACCGCCCGGTCTGCGAGATCCAGTTCGACGGGTTCGTCTACCCGGCCTACGACCAGATCGTCAGCCAGGTGGCCAAGATCCACTTCCGCAGCCAGGGCAAGGTGAAGATGCCCATCGTCGTGCGGATCCCGTTCGGCGGCGGCATCGGCGCGGTCGAGCACCACAGCGAGAGCCCGGAGGCGCAGTTCGCGCACACCCCCGGCCTGAAGGTCGTCTCCTGCTCCAACCCGGTCGACGGCTACTGGATGATCCAGCAGGCCATCGCCTGCGACGACCCGGTGATCTTCCTCGAGCCGAAGCGGCAGTACCACGCCGACAAGGCCGAGCTCGACGAGTCGGTCAGCCCGGCCCCGCTGTTCAGCTCCCGGGTGGTCCGCGAGGGCAGCGACGTCACGCTGCTCGCCTACGGGCCGATGGTGAAGACCTGCATGGCCAGCGCCGAGGCCGCTGCCGGCGACGGGGTCAGCCTCGAGGTGATCGACCTGCGCACGTTGTCCCCGCTGGACATGGGTCCGGTGGTGGACTCGGTGCGCAAGACCGGCCGGGCCGTGGTGGTGCACGAGGCGCACACCAACCTGGGCATGGGCGCCGAGGTCGCCGCCCGGGTCGCCGAGGAGTGCTTCTACTCGCTGGAGTCGCCGGTGCTGCGGGTCGGCGGCTTCGACACGCCGTACCCGCCCAGCCGCATCGAGGAGGAGTGGCTCCCCGACCTGGACCGGGTGCTGGACGCCGTCGACCGGTCGATGGCCTTCTGAGGAGGACCGTGAACGAGTACAAGCTGCCCGACGTCGGCGAGGGTCTCACCGAGGCCGAGATCGTCACCTGGAAGGTGAAGGTCGGCGACACCATCAAGGTCAACGACGTGGTCGTCGAGATCGAGACCGCGAAGTCGCTGGTCGAGCTGCCCTCGCCGTACTCCGGCACCGTGCAGGAGCTGCTGGTGCCCGAGGGCGAGACCGTCGCCGTGGGCACCCCGATCATCCGCATCGGTGACGGCGCGGCCGCGCCGGCCTCGTCGGAGGAGGCGCCGCGCGAGCCGGTCGCGCAGGAGCCGGGGATGACCGGCAGCCCGGCGCCGAAGGTCGAGGAGGAGCACAAGACCCTCGTCGGCTACGGGCCGCGCGAGGCCCAGGTCAAGCGGCGGGCGCGGCGCGGCGCCGCGACGCCCGCCTCGCAGGCCGGGGCGGAGAGCCAGGGGCAGGTGCACGGCGCGTTCACGCCCGGCCTGGTGGAGACCGCTCAGCCGGAGCCGGCCGACGAGCCGGCGGTGCCGACCGAGGCACCGGCCGCGCACGCCGGCGGCAACGTGCGGGTGCTGGCCAAGCCGCCGGTGCGCAAGCTGGCCAAGGACCTGGGCGTGGACCTGCGGAGCCTCACCCCGACCGGGCCGAACGGCACGGTGACCCGTGAGGACGTGCAGTCCGCCGGTTCGGGTGCCGCCGCGCCGGCCTCGCCAGTGGAGCCGGTCACGCGCCGGGTGAAGCCGGGCGAGCGGGAGACCCGCGAGCCGATCAAGGGCGTCCGGAAGATGATGGCCCAGGCGATGGTGGACTCGGCGTACTCCGCGCCGCACGTCACCGAGTGGGTCACCGTCGACGTCACCAAGACGATGCGGTACGTCGAGCGGCTCAAGGCCGACCGGGCCTTCTCCGATGTCCGGGTGTCCCCGCTGCTGGTGGCCGCCCGAGCGGTGTGCCTGGCCATGCGTCGTACACCCGAGATCAACGCCACCTGGGACGACGCCGCGCAGGAGGTCGTCTACAAGCACTACGTGAACCTCGGCATCGCCGCGGCCACCACGCGAGGGCTGGTGGTGCCGAACATCAAGGACGCCGAGACGATGGGCATGGTGGAGCTCGCCGAGGCGATCGGCGCGCTGACCAAGACCGCGCGCGAGGGCAAGACCCAGCCGGCGGAGATGAGCGGCGGCACGTTCACGATCACCAACGTGGGCGTGTTCGGCGTCGACTCCGGCACCCCGATCATCAACCCGGGCGAGTCCGCGATCCTCGCGTTCGGCGCGGTGCGGAAGCAGCCCTGGGTGCACAAGGGGAAGATCAAGGTGCGCGACCTCACCACGCTGGCGCTGTCGTTCGACCACCGACTGATCGACGGCGAGAAGGGCTCGCGGTTCCTGGCCGACGTGGCCGCGATCATGGAGGACCCGGCGAACGCCCTGCGGTTCTGACGCTCACCCGGCTGGGTGAGAATGGTGCGGTGATCTCCGCCCTGCGGCATGTGCCCGCCTCCGCGCGGAGATCACCGTGAGCACCGCGTCGTACCCCGTCGGACGGCGCGCCTGGGTGGTGTGGGGCGCCGGGGTGGCGGTGTACTTCTTCGCCGTCTTCAACCGGTCCTCGCTCGGGGTGGCCGGGATCATGGCCGCGCGGCGCTTCGACATCTCGGCCGCGCAGCTGTCCACCTTCACGGTGCTGCAGCTCGGGGTGTACGCCGCGATGCAGATCCCGGTGGGTGTGCTGGTGGACCGGTTCGGTCCTCGGCGGCTGCTGCTGACCGGGGCGCTGCTGATGACCGGTGCGCAGCTCGGTTTCGCGTTCACCGGCAGCTTCGCCGGCGCACTCGCCGCCCGGGTGTTCCTGGGCATGGGCGACGCGATGGTGTTCATCAGCGTGCTGCGGGTGGTGGCGTACTGGTTCCCGCCGATGCGCAACCCGGTGCTCAGCCAGCTCACCGGGCTGCTCGGGCAGATCGGGGCACTGGTGGCCGCGATCCCGCTCGCGCACGCGCTGGCGCAGTTCGGCTGGACACCGACGTTCGCGATCAGCGCGTCGACGGGCATCCTGCTCGGTCTGCTGGTCGTGCTGCTCGTGCGAGACGCGCCGCCCGGCACGCCGGTGGCCCACGAGACCAAGCCTCCCCGCGTTGTACTCCATGACCTGCGGCACGCCTGGCAAGACCCGGGCACCCGGCTCGGGCTCTGGTCGCACTTCACCACGCAGTTCTCGGCGAACGTGATGGGGTTGCTGTGGGGCTATCCGTTCTTTCTGCGCGGTCAGCACACCGGCCGGCCCGCTGCGGGCGCGCTGCTGTCCCTGCTGGTGGTCACCACGATGGTCGGCGGCCCGCTGATCGGCGGCTACATCGCCAAGCACCCCTGGCAGCGCTCGACGATCGTGCTCAGCATCGTCGCGGGCATCGCGACGATGTGGTCGGTAGTCCTGCTGTGGCCGGGAGACGCGCCGCTCTGGCTGCTGGCGCTGCTGGTCGTGGTCACCGGGCTCGGCGGGCCGGGATCGCTGATCGGCTTCGACGTCGCCCGCACCTTCGCCTCCCCGTCCCGGCTCGGCTCCGCCACCGGGATCGTCAACGTCGGCGGGTTCGTCGCCTCGCTGCTGGTCGTGCTTGGCATCGGGCTGGTGCTCGACGCGGCCACCCCGGGCGGGGCGCACTACTCGCCGCACGCCTACACGCTGGCGATGTGCGTGCAGTACGC
>DASSKA010000127.1:0-30867 GCA_035690905.1 Nocardioidaceae bacterium
ACCCCGTCGTAGGTGGTGCCCTTGATGTAGGGCACCCCGTAGCCGTCCCAGGAGATGGTCACGCCCTGCTCGGGGGTCTCCTGCTTCGTGACGTGCGCGGGGGTGAAGCCCTCCGGCTTGTACAGCCGCTCGATGTCGGCCCGGGTGATCGTGCCCGGCCGCTGCCGGGTCAGCGCGTCGTACATCTCCAGCTGGTTGGCGAAGTTCGGCGGCGCGTTCTTGCCGTCCACCGCCACCCGGTTCGGGTCGCCGGCGATCACCGTCGCGAGGTCCGTGGCCGTGATGGTGCCGGACTGGCCGGGCGGCAGGATGTTCCAGACCGCACCGTACGGGTCCTGGCTCCGCGGTGCTGTCCCGGCCTGCGCCGAAGCGGTGCCGGCCCCGGCGGGGACCGCGGTCGCGACGGCCAGCGCCGCGACCAGGATGACCTTGGGAGTACGACGGCGCATGAGGCGGCTCCTTCTAGAACACGTTCTCATCACCAACGACGAGGCAGGACGCGAGTTACGGGTCCGATAGCCTCGGCCCAGAACCGCTGTCCGCCGACGAACCGAGGTGCCCGTGCCGAGTCCGGAGCCGATGCTCGTGGTGGTGATGGGAGTGTCCGCCACCGGCAAGACCGCCGTCGGCGAGCGGCTGGCCGCCGAGCTGGGCGTGGCCTTCCTGGAGGGCGACAGCTTCCACCCCGAGGCGAACATCGAGAAGATGTCGTCGGGGATCCCGCTCACGGACGAGGACCGGCAGCCCTGGCTGAAGGCGCTGGCCGACGAGATCGACAGGCACGCCAAGAAGGGCGAGTCGGTGGTGGTGACCTGCTCGGCGCTGCGGCGCAGCTACCGGGACCTGCTGAGGGCGGGCGCGCCCGAGGTGTTCTTCGTGCACCTGCACGCCCCGTTCGACGTGCTCGAGAAGCGGATGGCGCACCGCACCAAGCACTTCATGCCCACCTCGCTGCTACAGAGCCAGTTCGACACCCTCGAGCCGCTGCAGGACGACGAGGCCGGTGCGGTGGTGGACGTGTCACCGCCGCTCGAAGAGGTGGTCGCCGACGCCGTGGACGCCGTCCGCGCCCACTACGACGCCTGACGGTTTCCCATGTGAACATGAGGAACCTCCGCCTCACATGCTCCACGAACCGTGTGAGGTGACAGTTCCCCATGTGAACGTGAAAAAGCTGATGCCGGGCCGGGCCGGGGATGGCATCGTTCGCCCGGTGATGACGCCCGACGTGCTGACCGTCCTGGAGACCTACTACGACGCCGCGCCGCGGCCGCTGGCGACCGCCGAGGAGATCGGCCCGTTCACGCTGTTCCTGCGCCGTGACCCGCAGGGCTGGCCGTACTACGCCCGCCCCCGCCTCTGGGGCGAGCAGCAGTTCACGGCCGCAGACGTGGAGGAGGTACGACGGGCGCAACGATCGGCCGGGGCACCCGAGACGCTGGAATGGGTGCACGAGACCACGCCGACCCTGCTGGACGCGGCCCAGGCCGCCGGACTGGACGTGCACCGCTGCCCGCTGCTCGTGCTCGGCGAGCCCCTCGACGTGCCCCGGTCCGGCGACGGCTGGCTCGTCGAGCTGCTGGACAGCGAGTCCGAGCGGCTGGGCTCGGTGGAGGGCGCGATCCACGCGGGCTTCAGCGGCACCGACGAGGTCGAGGACACCTCCCCCGGGATTCGCCCCGCCCTGATGCACGAGGGTCTGCTCGCCACCGCCGGCGCGTTCGACGAGCAGGGCCAGCCGCTGGGCGGTGGCTCGCACAACCCGCGCGGCCGGGTCAGCGAGCTGGCCGGTATCGCCGTCCTGCCACGGGCCCGGAAGCGGGGCATCGGCGCGGCGATCACCGCGGCCCTGGTCGAGGACGCCCGCGCCCGCGGCGTGGAGACGGTGTTCCTCTCCGCCCAGGACGACGCGGTGGCGCGCGTCTACGAGCGGGTCGGCTTCGTCCGGGTCGGCACAGCGTGTATCGCGGAGCCGCCGGAGTGAGCGAGGTCGACGTCCGGCTCGTCGGAGGAAACGATTGGCAGCTGTGGGCGGAGATCCGGCTGCGCGCGCTGCGGGACAGCCCGACCGCGTTCGGTTCGACGTACGACCGCGAAGCGGGCTTCACCGAGGCCGACTGGCGCGGCCGGCTGGGCGGCGAGGGGCCCGCGGTTCTGGCACTCCACGAGGGCAGCGCCGTGGGCATGGCCGCGGGATACAGCGACCTGCCGGGCTGGCTGCACGTGGTGGCGATGTGGGTGGACCCGGCCTGGCGCGGGCAGGGGCTCGGCCGGCGGCTGCTCGACGCGGTGGTGCTCTGGGCCGGCGAGCGCGGACTACGCTGCCACCTCGACGTCACCCTCGGCAACGACGCGGCCCGCCGGCTCTACGAGCGCTACGGATTCGTGGCCACCGGCGAGACCGAGCCGCTGCGCGCGGGCTCGCCGCACCGGATCGAGCGGATGCGACTCCTCCGCGACATGTCGGATCATTGACTGTCGTAACAGACAGGCAATAGCGTGGCGGCATGCTGCCCTCCGGACACGTGGACACCTTCTGCCGTGACAACCTCCCGCCAGCCGACCAGTGGCCGGAGCTGCTGGACGTCCCCGGCGTGGCCTACCCGGACCGGCTGAACTGCGCCACCGCGCTGCTCGACGCCGTGGCCGCCGAGCACGGCGCGGACCGGCCCTGCCTGCATGCCCCCGACCACGACACCTGGACCTACGCCGACCTGGTCACGGCGTCCAACCAGGTCGCGCACGTGCTGGCCGACGAGCTCGGCATCGTGCCCGGCAACCGGGTGCTGCTGCGTGGCCCGAACAACCAGTGGATGGCCGCAGCCTGGTTCGGGGCCCTGAAGGCCGGCGCGGTGGTGGTGTCCACCATGCCGCTGCTGCGCGCCGGCGAGCTGGCCACCATCAACGAGATCGCGGGCATCTCGGCGACGCTGTGCGACCACCGGTTCCTCGACGACCTGGAGGCCGCCGGCATCGACGCGCCCATGGTGGCCTACGGCGGGCCCGGCGCCGACGACCTGGCCGCCCGCGCGGCCAAGCACCCCGACACCTTCGCCGCGGTGGACACCGCCGCCGACGACGTGGCGCTGCTCGCTTTCACCTCCGGTACGACGGGCCGCCCGAAGGCGACGATGCACTTCCACCGCGACGTGCTCGCGATCGCGGACACGTTCTCCAAGCACCTGCTGCAACCGCAGCCCGGCGACGTGTTCACCGGTACCCCGCCGTTCGCGTTCACCTTCGGCCTGGGCGGCGCGCTGGTCTTCCCGCTGCGCGCCGGAGCGTCCACGCTGCTGCTGGAGAAGGCGCCGCCGGCCGAGCTGGCCGGGCTGATCGCCCGCTACGGCGCGACCATCTGCTTCACCGCGCCGACCGCCTACAAGGCGATGCTGGCCTCCTCCGACATGAGCCAGCTCAAGACGCTGCGCGCGGCGGTGTCGGCCGGCGAGCACCTTCCCGCCGGCACCTGGCACGCGTTCAAAGACGCCACCGGGGTGGCGATCGTGGACGGGATCGGCTCCACGGAGATGCTGCACATCTTCATCTCCGCCGCCGGCGACGACATCCGCCCCGGCTCCACCGGCAAGGCGGTGCCCGGTTTCGTGGCCACCGTCCTCGACGAGGACGGCAACGAGGCGCCCGCCGGAGTGCCCGGACGGCTGGCGGTGAAGGGCCCCACCGGCTGCCGCTACCTCGCCGACGCCCGGCAGCAGGTCTACGTCCACGACGGCTGGAACGTCACCGGCGACACGTTCACCCGCGACGACGACGGCTACTTCTGGTACCAGGCCCGCAGCGACGACATGATCGTCTCCTCCGGCTACAATATCGCCGCCCCCGAGGTCGAGGAGGGCGTGCTGCGGCACCCGGACGTGGCGGAGTGCGGGGTCATCGGCGTCCCGGACGAGGCCCGCGGGATGCTGGTGAAGGCGTACGTCGTGCTCCACGCGGGCGTGGCCGGCGACGACGCCAAGGTCAAGGAGATCCAGGACTTCACCAAGCAGCAGATCGCGCCGTACAAGTACCCGCGCCTCGTCGAGTTCGTGACCGAGCTGCCCCGCACCGCGACCGGCAAGCTGCAGCGGTTCCGGCTCCGCGACAACGCATGAGCAGCACCCGGGTGAGCGATCCGGAAGTTCCGCCGCGGCAGCTGATCACCACGCTCTACGGGCTCTACGCCCGGGACCGGGACGACTGGCTGTCGGTGGCCGCGCTGGTGCGGATGATGGGCGAGCTCGGCGTCGACGGTGCCGCGGTGCGCTCCTCGGTGTCGCGGCTGAAGCGGCGCGACGTGCTGCGCAGCGTCCGGGTGGACGGTCGCGCCGGCTACGCGCTGTCCCCCGCCACCCTGGAGATCCTCGAGGAGGGCGACGTGCGGATCTTCGCGCGACCGCGCGCCACCAGCGCCGACGGCTGGCTGGTGCTGGTCTTCTCGGTGCCGGAGTCCGAACGGGAGAAGCGGCACGCGCTGCGCTCGCAGCTGACCCGGCTCGGCTTCGGCACCGCCGCGCCGGGCGTGTGGGTCGCGCCGGGAACGCTGTACGACGAGGTGGCCCGCGCGCTGGACCGGCTCGGGCTGCTGCGCTACACCGAGTTCTTCCGCGGCGACTACCTCGGATCCGGCGACGCGCGGGGCCGGGTCCGCGAGTGGTGGGACCTCGACCAGCTGGAGCGGCTGTACGGCGAGTTCCGGGACCGTTACGCACCGGTGCGGGACCGGGCCTCCTCGACAGCCTCGGACCCCGGTGAGGCGTTCGGCACCTACGTCCCGATGCTGACCAGCTGGCGACGGCTTCCCTACCTCGATCCGGGCCTGCCGCTCGAGCACCTGCCGAAGGACTGGATCGGCGTGGAGGCCGGCGATCTGTTCGAGGCGCTGGACGCCTCGCTGCGCGGCCCGGCCGCAGACCACGCCCGCGCTCTGCTGGCGGAATAAAGGCACCCGCACCGGGTAGGAGTGGGGCGTGTCCTCGCCTACCACGCCCACGTTCCCGCAGCACGTGCTGCGGGAGTACGCCCTGCTCGCCGACGGGGAGCGAGGCATCGTCGTGGGCCCGCGCGGCGACTACGTGTGGATGTGCCTGCCCCGCTGGGACAGCGAGGCGGTGTTCTCCACCCTCGTCGGCGGCGCCGGCGTGTACGCCGTCACCCCGGAGTCGAGCGGCTACGTGTGGGGCGGCCACTACGAGGAGGGCACGCTGATCTGGCGCAGCCGCTGGGTCACCAACGACGGCATCGTGGAGTGCCGGGAGGCGCTGGCGCTGCCCGCCGACCAGCACCGCGCCGTCGCGCTGCGCCGCATCCAGGCCATCGACGGGCCGGCCCGGATCCGCGTCGTGCTCGACGCGCGCGCCGGCTTCGGGAAGAACAAGATGACCCGGCTGTCCAACGATGGCGGCGTCTGGAGCGCGCACAGCGGTCCGGTCCGGCTGCGCTGGACGGGCGCCCCCGACGCCGTACACACGCAGGGCGCGCTGGTCACCCACCTGGAGCTGCAGGAGGGCCAGACCCACGACCTGGTGCTCGAGATCGCCGACGGCCCGATCGAGGGCGACCCGCCGCGACCGGAGGTGCTCTGGTCGGAGACCGAGGAGGGCTGGCGGCTCCGGGTGCCGGAGGTGGAGACCGACGTGGCCACCCGCGACGCCCGGCAGGCGGTCGCCGTGCTGGCCGGGTTGACCAGCACCGGCGGCGGGATGGTCGCCGCGGCCACCACGTCGCTGCCCGAGCGGGCCGAGGCGGGCCGCAACTACGACTACCGGTACTCCTGGATCCGCGACCAGTGCTACGCCGGCCAGGCCGCCGCCGTGGCCGGGGTGACCGACCTGCTGGACGGTGCGGTGGGGTTCGTCTCCCAGCGGCTGCTGGAGGACGGCCCGAACCTCAAGCCGGCCTACACCGTCGGCGGGCAGAACATCCCCGACCAGACCGAGCTGGACCTGCCCGGCTACCCCGGCTCCGACGTGCGGATCGGCAACCAGGTCATGCGGCAGTTCCAGCTCGACGCGTTCGGGGAGGCGCTGCTGATGATGGCCGCCGCCGCCCGGCTGGACCGTCTCGACAACGAGCAGTGGCGCGCCGCCGAGGCGGCGGTGGCGGCCATCGAGAAGCGCCGCGGCGAGCCGGAGGCCGGGATCTGGGAGCTGTACGACGACGTGTGGTCGCAGTCCCGGCTGATCTGCGCCGCCGGGCTGCGCCAGATGGCCCAGGTGGCGCCGACCAGGCAGGGCGGCCAGTGGAACGCGCTGGCCGACTCGCTGGTCAGCCAGGTCAGCCAGGACAGCCTGCACGAGTCGGGGCGCTGGCAGCGCAGCCCCTCCGACGAGCGGGTGGACGCGTCCCTGCTGATGTCCGCGGTGCGCGGAGCCGTCCCGGCCGACGACCCGCGCAGCCTTGCCACCCTGGACGCCGTACGCTCCGACCTCGGCAGCGACCTCTACCTCTACCGGTTCCGGCAGGACGAGAGGCCGCTCAACAAGGCCGAGGGCGCGTTCCTGCTGTGCGGCTTCCAGATGGCGCTCGGCCTGCACCAGCAGGGCGAGGACGCCGAGGCGTTCCGGTGGTTCGAGCGGAACCGGGCCGCCACCGGATCGCCGGGGCTGCTGACCGAGGAGTTCGACGTGGTGCAGCGCCAGCTGCGCGGCAACCTACCGCAGGCGTTCGTGCACGCGATGCTCCTCGAGACCGCCTGCCGGCTGGCGAACCCGTGGCCGACCACGAGCTGAGCAAGTTCGCGAACACGAGGAGGGAATCACGTGAGCAGCAACGGACGTGTCGTCGTCGTCACCGGCGCGAGCGGGGGGATCGGCCGCGCCTCGGCGGTGGCCTTCGGCGCCCGCGGGGACCGGGTCGCGCTCCTGGCCAGGGGGCAGGCAGGACTGGAAGGAGCCGCCGAGGAGATCCGCCGCGCGGGCGGCGAGGCGATCATCGTGCCCACCGACGTGTCCGACCACAAGCAGGTCGAGCAGGCCGCCGAGACCGTCGAGTCGGCGCTCGGCCCGATCGACGTGTGGGTCAACGTCGCGTTCACCTCCGTCTTCGCGCCGTTCTCGGAGATCGAGCCCGAGGAGTTCAAGCGGGTCACCGAGGTCACCTACCTCGGCTTCGTCTACGGCACCATGACCGCGCTGAAGCGGATGCAGGAGCGCGACCGCGGGACCATCGTCCAGGTCGGGTCCGCACTGGCCTACCGCGGCATCCCGCTGCAGTCGGCGTACTGCGGCGCCAAGCACGCCACCCAGGGCTTCCACGAGGCGCTGCGCTGCGAGCTGCTGCACGACGGCTCCAACGTGCACGTGACGATGGTGCAGATGCCGGCGGTGAACACGCCCCAGTTCTCCTGGGTGCTGTCCCGGCTGCCGAACCATCCGCAGCCGGTGCCGCCGATCTACCAGCCCGAGGTGGCCGCCGGCGCGGTGCTGTTCGCCGCCGACCACCCGAAGCGGCGGGAGTACTGGGTGGGCGGCAGCACGGCCGGCACCTTGCTCGCGAACGCGGTCGCGCCGGGGTTGCTGGACCGGTACCTCGCCAAGACCGGCTTCAAGTCCCAGCAGACCGACAAGCCGCGCGACCCCGACCAGGCCACCAACCTGTGGCAGCCGGCCGATGGCGCCGGCAAGAAGGACTACGGTGCGCACGGGGTGTTCGACGACAAGGCGACGCCGACCAGCAAGCAGGTGTGGGCCTCCCAGCACCATGGCGCGCTGGCGCTCGCCGGCGCCGGGGTGGCTGCGCTGGCCGGGCTGGCCGTGGGGCGGTGGGCCCGGTGATCGGGCTGCGGGTCATCCGGCTCGCCGCGGGCGCGGTCGAGCTGCTGGTCCCGGAACAGCTGGTCACCCTCGTCGTACGCCGCAAGCCCGACGAGGAGGAGCTGGTGATGTGCCAGGTCCTCGGCGCGCGCTCGGTCGTCCAGGCGCTGTTCCCCCGGTCGGCGCCGGCCGGCCGGTTCGCGACCGGTCCGACGTTGGACGTCCTGCACGCGCTGAGCATGGTCGGGCTGGCCGTGGTGTCGGAACGGTACCGTCGGATGGCCATCGCGAACGCAGCCGAGGCCTTCGCGATCGCCGCCCTCGCCTCCCGCTCCCGCTCCCCCGCTCCTAGCCCCGCCCCGATCCCCAGTTGAACCGGCGCTCGCGCAGCGTTCACCCGGCGCTCCCGCCCTGCCACTTTTCCATGGCACCCTGGTAAAGGGACGCTCCCCGTGGTGAATTCACCATGGACGGGTTCCCTTTTCCATGGGGAGTGCGGCGGGCGCTCCGCGGTCCGTCGAGTGGTCACCCGGGCTGTCGCGTTTCCCTGCGGTCGCCAAGCGTCGCGCGTAGCGTGTGGGGGCGGAGAGGGGGACGCCCATGGACGCGGCGGGCCTGGCAGAGGTGGCCGGTGCGCCCCTCGTTGCTGTCGTCGTCCTCTACCCGCTGGTACGTCGATCGGCGCGGCGCCGCGTGAACCGTGGACGTGCCGCGTATCCCGCCGCGCTCGCCGTGACCATCGGGTGGATCTGGGTCTCGGAGCAGCGACCGAACGGCAGGACCCGCCGGCGACAACCGCGGGCAACGCTCGTCCTGTTGCCCGATCGGCTGATCGCCGTGCCGACCCGGGGTGATGTCGTCGACATCCCTCTTTCGTCGTTGGACTCGGCAGCGTGGCAGCGCACCGCACGAGGCCGCCGCACCGTCGCGATACTGCAGCTCCAGCCGGTGAACCCGTCGCAACAGGGCACGCCGGTCCTCGTCGACAACGTGCTCGGGGCGGACACCGCCGAGTTCGCACGGGCGATCACGGATCTGCTGAGGCGCTGGCTGCCAACCGACCGTGCACCGGGCGAGCCTCCCCGCTTCCTCGTGCGCACCAGGAGGCAGCGGATCACCTGGACCGCGGTCACCATCGGCCTCGGGGTGCTGCCGCTCCCAGCAATCATCGGGCTGACCTCCCTCTTCGGGATCACGGCCGGCGCCGCATCCGCGGACCCGGTGATTCCGGGCGCGCCCGGCTACTACACCGTCCGCGGACCGCACGGGAAGCCGTTGACGGTGGGTAGCCCGTGGGGGGCGACGTGCTCCCCTGTGGTGGTGGTGACGCTCAAAACCGTTCCGGCATCGGTCTACCGCGTCATCGCGCGCATGGTGCACACCGCCCGGGCGGAAGAGGTCAACATCGTGATGGCTCGTCGAGACGGAACATTTCCCACGTCCCGGCTCTACACGGCCACCGGGCAGCCGATCCGGGCACATGGTGTGACCGTGGTGCCGGGCAACACGACTTCTCCTGGCTCCGCGGCCCCGCACCACCAGATCGGCTGGGACGCGGAGATCACCCCGGACGGCCGGCACGAGCAGCTCACCTACCTGCAGGACACCTTCTACCTCAGCACCCTCCACGGCCACCCGGTCATGCTGCGCAAGGTGGTGCGCAGCATGATCGGCTTCAGCATGGGCGTCGCGACGTCGACCCGGCCCGGGAGCGGGTTCAGCGAGCACCTCGCCGATGCCGCGGACCGGTTCAGCCCCTCCGACGTACACGCGATGCTGGTCATGTCCGGTTGCGCGCCGTACGCGCCGCATCAGTGAGCCACGAGCGACCACTCAACACTCAGCGAGCGACCACTCAACACTTTGCGAGCGACCACTCAACACTCAGCGAGTGACCACTCAACACTCAGCGAGCGACCACTCAACTGGGGAGGACGGCCGTGCCCTGCACCTCGACGAGCGCGTCCGCGTCCCAGAGGCGGGAGACGCCGATGCCGGCCATGGCTGGGTACTCCGACCCGACCAGCCGCTTCCACACTGCGCCGATCTCTCGGGCGTGAGCCCGGTAGTCGTCCATGTCGACGATGTACACCGTCAGCGCCACCAGGTGCTCCGGCGAGCCGCCCGCGGCATCGAGCGCGGTGAGCAGGTTGGACAGCGCCTGCTCGAACTGCGCCACGACCCCGTCGCCGACCATCCGGCCGGAGGCGTCCAGCGCGGTCTGGCCGGCCAGGTGCACGGTCGTCCCGGTCGCCACCACGGCATGGCTGAACCCGGAGGGCCGCGCCAGCGACGGAGGGTTGACCCGTTTCATGACTGGACCGCTCCGCCGTCGACGTTGAGGCCCTGCCCGTTGACGGCCGCGTTCTCCACGCACAGCAGCACCGCCTGCGCCACCTCGTCGGTGGTGACCAGCCGGCGGATCGGCTGCTGCCGCTCGAGCACGGACCGCGCCTCGGCCAGGGAACGGCCGGTGCGCGCGGCGATCTGCGCGACGGAGTCGTCGGTCATCGGCGTGTCGACGTACCCGGGGCACACCGCGTTCACGGTCACCCCGGTCCGGGCGAGCTCGGCCGCCGCGGAGCGGACCAGGCCGAGCACGCCGTGCTTGCTCGCGGAGTACGCCGCGATCCGGGCCTCGCCCTGCTTCGCGGCCACCGAGGCGACCACCACGATCCGGCCCCAGCCACGCGAGACCATCCCCGGGACCGCCCGACGGATGCACCGGAACGGCGCGGTCAGGTTCAGGTCGAGCATCCGCAGCCACTCCTCGTCGCTGGTCTCGGCCAGCGGCGAGGACGCGCCCGCACCGGCGTTCACGACGAGTACGTCGACCGCGCCCCAGGCGTTCTCGGCGGCCTCGAACGCGGAGAGTACGGCGGAGGGATCGGTCACGTCGCAGGGCACGACCAGCGAATCACCCTCGAGCGAGGAGGCCACCTGCTTGAGCAGAGCCTCGTCGCGGGCGCAGAGCACGACCCGGTAGCCGGCCCGCGACAGCCACTCCGCCGTCGTACGCCCGATGCCCTTGGACGCCCCGGTGACCATCGCCACCCGCCCCGATGCGGTCACCGGAACGCCGCGATGCCGGTGAGCGCCTGGCCGAGGGACAGCGCGTGCATCTCCTCGGTGCCCTCGTAGGTGATCACCGTCTCCAGGTTGCTCATGTGCCGCATCACCGTGTGGTCCAGCGTGATCCCGGCGCCGCCGAGCATGCCGCGCGCGGTCCGCGCCACCTCGAGCGCGGCGCGCACGTTGGCGAGCTTGCCGTAGGACACCTGCGCCGGCTCGAGCGTGCCGGCGTCCTTGAGCCGGCCGATCTGCAACGCCGCCAGCGAGGCGTTGTTCACCGCGACCACCATGTCGGCGAGCTTGCGCTGGGTGAGCTGGAAAGACGCCAGCGGCTTGCCGAACTGGGTGCGCTCCATCGTGTAGCGCAGCGCCTCCTCGTAGCAGGCACGCGCCGCGCCCACCGCGCCCCACAGGATCCCGTAGCGCGCCTCGTTGAGACAGGTCAGCGGCCCCTTCAGCCCGCGCACCTCCGGGAACACCGCGTTCTCGGGCAGCCGGACGTCGTCGAAGGACAGCTCGGCGGTCACCGACGCGCGCAGCGACAGCTTCCGGCCGATCTTGGTGGCCGTGAAGCCGGGGGTGTCGGTGGGTACGACGAACCCGCGGATCCGCCCGTCGTCCGGGCCGTCCGGGTCGTCGACCCGGGCCCAGACCACCGCCATGTCGGCGAGCGTGCCGTTGGTGATCCACATCTTCGAGCCGTTCAGCACCCACTCGCCTCCGGAGAGACGGGCGCGGGTGCGCATCGAGCCGGGGTCGGAGCCGGCGTCGGACTCGGTCAGCCCGAAGCAGCCGAGCTTCTCGCCGGTGGCCATGGCCGGCAGCCACTGCTGCTTCTGCGCCTCACTCCCCCAGCGGTGTACGGCGAACATGGCCAGCGAGCCCTGCACCGACACGAAGCTGCGCAGCCCCGAGTCGACCGCCTCCAGCTCGCGGCAGGCCACCCCGTAGGCGACCGCGCTGGTCCCGGCGCAGCCGTACCCCTCCAGGTGCATCCCGAGCAGGCCCAGCTTGCCGAACCGAGGGCCAAGGTCCTCGGGCAGCGAGCCCTGCTCGTACCAGTCCGCGACGTAGGGGGCGAGCTCGGCCCGGGCGAACTCGCGGACCGTGTCGCGCATGTCGCGCTCCTCCGTCGAGAGCAGGTCGTCGACGGCGAGGAAGTCCAGAGGGTTCATCGGCCCTTCCATTCGGGTGGTCGTTTCTCGTTGAACGCGGCGTGGAACTCGGCGTGGTCCTCGGTGGTCATCAGCAGCGCCTGGGTCATCGCGTCCAGCTCCATCGCCGCTCCCAGGGACATGTCCAGCTCCCGGGTGATCAGCGACTTCGTCTGCGCATAACCGAGCGTAGGCCCGTCCGCGAGACGCCGGGCCAACCGCCGTACCGCCTCGTCAAGATCCTCGTCCTCGACCAGCTCGCTGACCAGGCCGTACCGGTCGGCGGTCTCGGCATCGATGGTGTCGCCGAGCATCAGCAGCGAGGTGGCGCGGCCGGCGCCGACGACGCGCGGCAGCAGGTAGGCCGCGCCCATGTCCCCTCCGGACAGCCCCACCTTGGTGAACAAGAACGCGAACCTCCCCGACCGGGCAACCACCCGGAAGTCGGACGCCAGCGCGACCACGGAACCGGCACCCGCGGCGATGCCCTGGATGCCGGAGATGATCGGGATCGGGCACTCGCGCATCGCCTTGATCACGTCGCCGGTCATCTTGGTGAACCCCATCAGGTCGCGGGCGTTCATCTTGATCAGCTCGCCGATGATCTCGTTGACGTCCCCGCCGCCGCAGAAGCCCTTGCCCTGCCCGCGGATCACCAGCACGTTGGTGTCGCCGCGGTAGGGCAGCTCGTGCAGCAGGTCACGCAGGTCGGCGTAGCTCTCGAACGTCAGCGGGTTCAGCTTCTCGGGCCGGTTCAGGGTCACCGTGGCCACCCTGTCGGCGACCGCGAAGTCGAAGTGCAACCAGTCGTCGGTGATCGGTGCGGAGGCCCGGTATCTGCTCACTGGGTTCCTTCCTGGGCAGCCGCCCGGGTCCCTTCCTGGTGGCCGCGCACCAGCGCCCGGCCGATGATCGTTCGCTGCACCTCCGAGGCGCCCTCGTAGATGCGCGGCGCGCGCACCTCACGATAGAGGTGCTCGAGCAGGTGTCCGCGCTGCAGGGCGCGGGCGCCGTGGATCTGCACCGCCTGGTCGACGACCCACTGCGCGGTCTCGGTCGCGAACAGCTTCGCCGCGGCAGCGGCCGTGGTCACCTCGCGCGGCGGCGCGCCTTCGTCGTACGACGCCGCGGCGGCCCGCACCAGCAGCCGGGCAGCCCGGACCCGGGTCTCCATCTCCCCCAGGGTGTGCTCGACGGACTGCTGCGCGTGCAGCGGAGCGCCGAACGCCTCCCGTTCGCACGACCAGCCGACCGCGACGTCGAGCGCGGCCTGGGCCATCCCGACCGCGAAGGCGCCGACGCTGGGCCGGAACAGGTCGAGGGTGCGCATGGCCACCGCGAAGCCGTGGTCCACCTCGCCGAGCACGTCGTCCTCGGTGACCCGGACCCCGTCGAAGACCAGCCGGCCGATGGCGTGCGGCGCGAGCAGGTCCAGGTGCTCCCCGGACAGCCCCTCGGCGTCGCCGGGCACCACGAACCCGGTCACCCCCTTGGCCCGGGTGTCCTCGGTGGTGCGCGCGAAGACCGAGTACACGTCGGCCTCGGGTGCATTGGAGATCCAGGTCTTCTCCCCGAACAGCCGCCAGCCGCCGGCCGGGTCCGGCCGGGCCTCCAGCGCCAGCGCCGCGGCGTCCGAGCCGGCGTTCGGCTCCGACAGCGCGAACGCGGCGACCGTCTCGCCGGTGACCACGCCGGGGATCCAGCGCTCCACCGCCTCCGAGCGGCCGGCCTGCAGGATCGGGTAGCTGCCCAGCCCCTGCAGCGCGAGCGCGGTCTCCGCCTCGGTGCTCACGCTGGCCAGGGTCTCGCGGAGCAGGCACAGCTGCATCGCCGCGGCGTCGCGGGGCGGCTGGTCCGGGGCGCCGCCGAACAGCCCGCGCAGCAGGCCGAGCCGGCCGAGCTCGCGCAGCAGCGGCCGGTTCACGGTGCCCTCGGCGTGGGGTACGTCGACGAGCTTGGTCGTGGCGAGGTCGCGCACCCGGTCGACGTACTCCTGCTGCGCCTGGCTGAGCCCGAACATACGGCGACGCTATTGCGCCATGCCAACGCCCGTCAAGAAAGCGCTATGCCACCTCGCCGTCTGCGCGACCGCCCGGGGCGGCCTAGCCGGACAGGATGGACCGATCCGCATGGTCCGCCGGCGTGTCGCATGCGTTCGGTTCCACTTTGTGGCCGAGCTCGGCGACACGGGCTGCGGAAACCGGTGGCGGCCGGTAGTCGCGTCGCGGAATCATCCTGGCATGACGAGCCAGCCCGACGAGAACCTCCCCACCCGATGGATGAAGTCCACCGGCTACCGCGACATGTGGGTCGACACCGAGGAGGACCCACGCGAGACCGGGGCCGAGGACGCCACGGACGAGCGCGGCATCCTGCTCGACTACCTGCGCCGCTACCGGCTCACGCTGGAGATGAAGTGCGCCGATCTCGACGCCGAGCAGCTGGCCCGCCGCTCGGTGCCGCCGTCCACGATGTCGCTGCTCGGCCTGGTACGCCACATGGCCGACGTGGAGCGGAACTGGTTCCGCCGGGAGATGAACAGCCTCGACGCCCCGCCCTACTTCTGGACGGACGAGGATCCCGACGGGGACTTCGACGGGGCAGTGGCCGACCCGCAGGTCGTCGAGGAGGCCTGGCGGACCTGGCGGACCGAGGTCAGCTTCGCCGAGGAGTACGTCGACCGCACACCCGACCTGAGCACGCCCGGCAAGTCCGGCTACCCGCTGCGCGACATCCTGGTGCACATGATCGAGGAGTACGCCCGCCACTGCGGCCACGCCGACCTGCTGCGGGAGCGGGTCGACGGCCGGATCGGCCAGTAGCGGGATGGAGACCCGACCCTCCGACGCCTACCTGCGCGCGTTCACGCGGCTCGGAGACCTGGTGGTCGACGGCCGCCTCGACGCTGCGCTCGTGGAGGCCCGGCGGATGCGCCTGGACTTCCCCGACCAAGCGGCCGCGGTCGCCCACACCGAGGCCTGCCTGCTGGCTCTATCGCGTCTTGACAACGACCGTCACGAACCCAATACAGTAGCCGCATGCGTATCGCGGTGATCGGCGGCGGCCCGGGCGGCCTGTACTTCTCCGCGCTCGCCCAGCAGCTGGCGCTGCAGACGGCCGGGCAGACCGGGCAGACCGGGCAGCGGCACGAGATCACCGTCTGGGAGCGCAACGCCGCCGACGACACGTTCGGCTTCGGGGTGGTGTTCTCCGACGAGACGCTCGGCGGCATCGAGCACGCCGACCCGCAGGTGTACGCCGCGATGCAGGCCGAGTTCGCGCTCTGGGACGACATCGACGTGCACGTCAAGGGCGAGGTGGTCACCAGCGGCGGGCACGGGTTCGCGGCGATGTCGCGCAAGCGGTTGCTGCAGATCCTGCAGGCGCGGTGCGCCGACCTCGGCGTGGACCTCCGGTTCTCCACCGACGCCCCGGACGTTGCCGACCTGTCCCGCGACTTCGACCTCGTTGTCGCCTGTGACGGGCTCAACTCGACGGTGCGTGCGACGTACGCCGACACCTTCCGGCCCAGCCTCGACGTGCGCGACTGCCGGTACATGTGGCTCGGCACCGACAAGGTCTTCGACGCGTTCAAGTTCTACATCGCCCAGACGCCGTACGGCGTGATGCAGATCCATGGCTATCCGTACGACGGAGGAGGCAGCACGTTCATCGTGGAGATGACCTCCGCCGTCTGGGAGGCGGCCGGGTTCACCGACCCACCGCTCGCCCCCGGCGAGTCCGACGAGGCCTCGATCGCCAAGGTGCGCGAGCTGTTCGCCGACGTGCTCGACGGGCACGAGGTGCTGGCCAACAACTCCCGCTGGATCAGCTTCACCACGGTCCGCAACGAGCAGTGGGTGCACGACAACGTCGTGCTCCTCGGCGACGCCGCGCACACCGCGCACTTCTCGATCGGCTCCGGCACCAAGCTGGCCATGGAGGACGCGCTCGCGCTGGCCGCCTGCCTGCACGAGGAGACCTCGGTGGACGCCGCGCTCAAGGCCTACGAGACCGAGCGCAAGGCGGTGGTCGCCTCCACCCAGCGGGCCGCCCAGGCCAGCCTGGAGTGGTTCGAGAACCTCGGGCAGTACGTCGACCAGGAGCCGTTGCAGTTCGGGTTCAACATCATGACCCGTAGCCGCCGAGTCACCTACGACAACCTTCGGGTGCGCGACCCCGAGTTCGTGACCCGGCTGGACCGCTGGTTCGCCGACCACGAGCAGGCCCACGGGCACGGGGACGGCGACGTGCGGCCGCCGATGTTCCAGCCGTTCTCGCTGCGCTGCCCCGACGGCAGCACCATGCCACTGCACAACCGCGTGGTGGTCTCGCCGATGGACATGTACGTCGCCGAGGACGGCCTGCCCAACGACTTCCACCTGGTGCACCTCGGCGGCAAGGCGCTCGGAGGCGCCGGCCTGGTGATGACCGAGATGGTGTGCGTCTCCCCTGAGGGCCGGATCACGCCCGGGTGCACCGGCCTCTGGAACGACGAGCAGCGCGAAGGCTGGCGGCGCATCGTGGACTTCGTGCACGAGCGGTCGTCGGCGAGGATCGGCCTGCAGCTCGGCCACTCCGGCGCGAAGGGCTCCACCAAGCTGATGTGGGAGGGCATCGACCAGCCGCTGGAGTCCGGGAACTGGGAGGTCGCCGCCGCCTCCCCGGTGCCCTACCAGCCCGGGCTCAACCAGGTCCCCCGCGAGCTCACCCGCGCCGAGCTGGACGCGATCCGCGACGAGTTCGTCTCCGCCGCACAACGGGGCGCCGAGGCCGGCTTCGACCTGCTCGAGCTGCACTGCGCGCACGGGTACCTGCTGTCCGGCTTCCTCTCCCCGATCACCAACCGGCGCACCGATTCCTACGGAGGCACGGTCGAGAACCGGCTGCGGTACCCGCTCGAGGTTTTCCACGCGATGCGCGGGGTGTGGCCGTCCGACCGGCCGATGACGGTGCGCATCTCGGCAACCGACTGGGTCGAGGGCGGGCAGACCCTCGAGGACACGCTGGCCGTCGCGCAGGCGTTCGCGGACGCCGGTGCCGCCGCGATCGACGTGTCCACCGGCCAGGTCACGTCGGCGGAACGGCCCGCGTTCGGCCGCTCCTACCAGACCCCGTTCGCCGACGCGATCCGCAACCGCGTCGACGTACCCACCATCGCGGTCGGTGTCATCTCGTCGTACGACGACGTGAACTCGATCCTGCTCGCCGGCCGCGCGGACCTGTGCGCGCTCGGCCGGGTGCACCTGTACGACCCGAGCTGGACGCTGCACGCCGCCATCGAGCAGGAGTACGACGGACCAGCCGCGCCGTGGCCGATGCCTTGGCGGGCCGGGCGTCGCAAGCCGCAGACCGGCCGCACCGACGGGCCGAAGCCGCGGCTGGAGCTGATCCGCGACGCAGGAGCGGGCGTCACCCGGCACCGCCGCTGGCAGCCGAGTCCCTCCTGACCGCCGGCCCAGCCCGTCGAGTGGTCACTCGCGGCTTCTTCGGACCCACCAGGATCGACGGGGGCGGGTTCGCGTCCGCCGTACCAGAGCCGTCCGATGCCACTCGCCAGGAGCGTCTGCTTGCCGTGATGGGCCGCCACCCCCGCTGAGCCTTACCGGCCTCGGTGCGTCAACCGCGACGCATGGGTCGCGTCATCGACACGATGTCGGTAACGGCGGCGATGGTGTCCGGCCCGACGCGGCAGCAGCCACCGACGTACGACGCACCGGCCCGCACCCAGTCCGGGACCAGGCCGACGTCGTACGCCGAGCCGCCCACCCAGGTCCTCCCGGCAGCGTCCCAGCCCTCGCCGCTGTTCGGGTACGCCACGGCGGGTCTTCCGGTGACCTCTACCGCGAGCCGCACCGCGTCGAGCACGTCGCCGGGCGCGCAGCAGTTGACCCCGACTGCGACCACGTTGCCCGCCGAGGCCGCGACGGCGAACGCCTCCCGCAGCGGCTGGGCGGCTCGGGTCTGCAGTCCGGCAGCGGAGAACGAGAACCATGCTGGCAGGTCGAGCTGGTCCAGCAGCTCGACCAGCACCTCCGCCTCGTCGGCATCAGGGATGGTCTCGACCGCGAACAGGTCCGGGCCGGCCTCGGCCAGCAGCTCCAGTCTGGGGCCATGGAAGTCCCGGAGCTCGTCTCGAGAGAGCCCGTAACGGCCGCGGTACTCCGAACCGTCGGCGAGCACCGCGCCGTACGGCCCGACCGAGGCAGCCACCCACCGCGTCGTACCGTCCTCGGCCATGCTGTCGCGCACGTCGCGGGCGAGGGTGACGCTGCGTCGGATCAGCCGCTCCGCCTCGTTGCTTTCCAGGCCTTCGGCCCGGAAGCCGGTGATGCTGGCCTGGTAGCTGGCCGTGGTCGCGACGCGGGCACCCGCCTCGTAGTAGCTGCGGTGCACGGCAGCGATCTCCTCGGGTGCGTCCCTCAGCAACCGCGCGGTCCAGAGCGCGTCGGAGAGGTCATGCCCGCGGTTCTCCAGAGCGTTGGACATCCCGCCGTCCAGCACCACGACCCGGCCGTCAGGCGCCGGCTCGATGGGAGGAGGTCGTCCGGTCACGTCTCAAGTCTTGCAGTCGACGACGGGCGGCCGGCTCGCTGTCCGTGTTGCCGTCAGCTTGTTGTGGAGAGAGCCCTCTCGCAGGGATCTTATGTCGGTGCCGGGCCCTCGAGCTTCTTCATGGTCGACACCGAGTGGGTCAGCGGGTTGGACGCCGACGCCGCATGCGCGGAGCTGGCGACAGCTCACGCCGACCTGCTCGAGGTGGAGTGCCGGCGACTGGTGCTGGCGGCGCACTGGATCGACCTGCACGCGCCGGCCACCGAGTGTCCGCGCCTCCGGCTACGGTTCGCAGCATGGCCAGCGACAACACCTTCGGTCCGGTCGTGGACCGCTGGATCGGGCATCTCGGCTCGGTTCGCGACGTCGTGCGGCAGGAGCTGGTGGCCCGGCAGCTGGCCCAGCACGTGTCGCAACGGGAGAGCCGGGTGCTCGACGTCGGCTGCGGACAAGGCACCCAGGCGATCCGGCTGGCAAGGCAGGGCTACCAGGTCACCGGCGTGGACCCGTCGTTGCGGCTCCTCGAACGCGCGCGGGCCAGCACCGAGGCCGAGCCGGTCGAGGTCCGCCAGCGGCTGAGCTGGCACCAGGGTGATCTCTTCACCGTGCGGGACGAAGAGTGGGACGTCGTGTGCTGCCACGGCGTGCTGATGTACCTGCCGGACCTGCACGCTGCCACCGCCGCGCTGGTGCGCCTCGCCCGTCCCGGTGGGCTGGTCTCGCTCCTCACCCGCAACCAGGCGGGTATCGCGATGCGTGCCGGCATGACCGGGCAGTGGCGCGAGGCCCTCGGCGGCTTCGACGCCACCCACTACACCAACCGGCTCGGCGTCGCCGGCGCCCGCGCCGACCGCCCCGACGCCGTACGCACAGCCCTCGAGGCGGCCGGCGCCCGCGTCGGGGAGTGGTACGGCGTGCGGCTGTTCACGGACCACTGGGAGAAGCAGCCGCCGCCGGAGGATCTTGACCTCCTCGTCGCCGCAGAGGCGGAAGCCGGCCGGCGTGACCCTTACCGCCAGGTGGCGGCCCTGACCCACACAGTGGCGACGCGTCGTCCCTGAGTCAGCGACGGCCCGAGCTGAACGCGGCGGCGCCGTGACCACGGCGACGCGTCGAGCTCGCTGGCCTGGTGGCGTCGGGCTGGGAGCCGCCGGTCCGACGATTCTGGCCGCGCCGCCGACGGCTGCGCCCGTTCGGCGAGCTCTTCTGCGCCGAGCTCTTCTGCGCCGAGCTCTTCTGCGCCGAGCCAGTCGGGGCGGCGGCGGAAAGAGACCCGGACAGCACCCGCTCGCCCGGAGCCAGCTCGGCCAGCACCGGGTGGCTGGTGCCCTGGATACGGGTCGTCGTCGGCGCGATCCCGGCCGCCCGGGTGAGCGCACGGACGTCGCGGACCTGCTCGCTGGTCATCAGGGTGACGACGATGCCGGCGTTCCCGGCCCGGGCAGTGCGGCCCGAGCGGTGCAGGTAGGCCTTGTGCTCGCTGGGCGGGTCGGCGTGCACGACCAGGGTCACGTCATCGACGTGGATTCCTCGCGCCGCGATGTCGGTGGCGACCAGCGCGGACGCGTCGCCGCTCTGGAAGGCTTCGAGGTTGCGGGTGCGGGCGGTCTGCCCGAGGTTGCCGTGCAGCTCGACCGTCGGCACGCCGCTGCTGTTGAGCTGGCGGGCCAGGGTCTTGGCGCCGCGCTTGGTCCGGGTGAACACCACGGTTCGGCCTGGCGCGCTGGTCAGGTCGACCAGGATCGGCAGTCGATGCGCGCGCTCGACGTGCAGCACGTGGTGGGTCATCGCCTGCACCGGCGAATGCGCCGAGTCGGCTTCGTGCGTGACCGGGTCGGTCAGGAACTGGCGCACCAGCGAGTCGATCGCCCGGTCGAGCGTGGCCGAGAAGAGCAGCCGTTGTCCACCCGTGGGGGTTTGCGCGAGCAGCCGGCGTACGGCGGGCAGGAAGCCCAGGTCGGCCATGTGGTCGGCCTCGTCGAGCACCGTGATCTCGACGTCGGCGAGGGTGCAGTGACCCTGCCCGATCAGGTCCTCCAGCCGCCCGGGACAGGCCACGATGATGTCGACGCCACGCTTCAGCGCGGTCACCTGCGGGTTCTGACCCACGCCACCGAACACGGTTCGGGTGGAGAGGCCGGCCGCCCGCGCCAGCGGCGCCAGCGCCGCGTCGATCTGGCTGACCAGCTCGCGCGTGGGCGCGAGGATGAGTGCGCGCGGCGCCTTGGAGCGGACCCTGGGGCCGTCCGTGAGCCGGGCGACCAGGGGAAGCGCGAAGGCATAGGTCTTGCCGGAGCCGGTGCGGCCCCGGCCGAGGACGTCGCGGCCCGCGAGGGCATCGGGAAGCGTGGCGGCCTGGATGGGCGTCGGGGTGTCGATGCCGAAGCCGGCCAGCACGTTGGACAGACGGGCGGGCACGCCCAGGTCTGGGAATGAGGACAAGTCAAGATCGCTATCTGTGTTGGTGTCTCGCCGACAGCCGGGAATCCGAAGGCCTCGGCCGGCTACGCACGGAGCACTGTCACGGCTACGACATGCGGTCAACTCGCGGCGAGAGCTCGACGAGCTGTGCCACCAGGTTACCGGAAACCGGTCGAAACACCCGAATCGACGACGTGCCGACCGTCACACCTTCAGCTCCTGGACAGCGCCTCGATCGCCGAGCACCACCGGGCCAGGTCCTCGGCGGGGTCGAGCTGTGCGGAGCGAGCACGCGCCTTCCGAGAGGCAGCTCGCCAGCGTGCAGGCTCCTCGAGGAGCTCTCGGATCGCGGTGATCCAGGCCGCCGGGTCGTCGCGGTCGAGGTAGATTCCCGCCTCGCCGAGCGACTCCCGCAGGCCCGGGGTCGGGTGCGCGAGCACCGGGATCCCCGAGGCCATCGCCTCGACGCCGACCCGACCCCACGACTCGTAACGAGAGGGCATCAGCACCAGGCGGCTGGACCGGTAGACCGCGCGCATGTCGGTGCCGTGCTCTCGCAGCTCCACGTTCGGCAGCGCCCGCACGATCTGCTCGCCGTAGGAACCGTGCACGCCCAGGAACCGCACGTCGGGCATCGCCTCGGCAAGAGTCCAGAACAGATGACCGCCCTTGGCCGGGCTCAGGTTGACCAGGCACACCTTCGAGCCCGAGCGGGTCTTGTACTCCGATGCGCACACCGGAGGCCTGATCACGATGCTGTTGCCGCGATGCCCGAGCTCAGCGGCCACCCACTCGCTGTTGTAGACCAGCAGCGCGGCCGGCTTGTCCAGCTGCTTCCTGGAGTACGGGCGCGTTCCGTGCACGACGTTGACGAACGGCTGGCGGTTGCTCTCCGCGATCGTGGCTGCGGCACCCACGTTGTGGAGGTGCGAGACGATCACATCGGCCGTCCCCCAGTCGGGCGCGCTGGATCCCGTCGGATGGACGACAACGCCGTCGAGCGCGTACTGCGTTCCCTGCCCGCTGGGATGGGTGAGCCACACGTGGACCCGGTGGTCGCGTTCGACGAGCGCCCGGAACATGGCGTGCAGCATCAGGTCCGCACCGCCGCAATGGGCCGGCGGGTACAGGTGCAGCAGCGCATCGACACGCACGTTGGCTCCCTGTTGACCTTGAAGGTCGGATGCTACAGCCGCACGTGCCCCGACCCCGCGAAACCAGGGCATTCGCGAGCCGGTCCGGCGCGTGCACGTCGCGCCGTCTCAGCCGAACGACACGGGTCAGCCCGCAGCGGCCCGCGCGTCCCCTGCCCGGTTCACCGCCGAGATCACCGCCCGCAGCGACGCGGTCACGATGTTCGCGTCCAGCCCGACGCCCCAGAGCACCTGGTCGCCGACCGTGCACTCGACGTACGCCGCGGCGATCGCGTCGCCTCCGGAGGACAGCGCGTGCTCGTGGTAGTCGAGCACCCGCACGTCACCGCGCTCCGCGTACACCGGGTTCCCCGCGGCCTGCTCGGTGGCCACCATCTCGTTGAGTGCGTTGACGAACGCCTCGATCGGCCCGTTACCGGTCCCGGACAGCGCCCGTGGCTCCCCGTCGACGTACACGTTGACCGTCAGCGCGTCCTTCTCCCCCGCCGCCGACGAGGTGTGCACCGAGTTGAGCTTCAGCGGCGACTCCCGGTCGAGGTACTCGCCGCGGAACGCTCCCCAGATCTGCTCCGGGGCCATCTCGCCGCCCTCGTCGTCGGTGCGCCGCTGCACCGCACGGCTGAACTCGATCTGCAGCCGCCGCGGCAGGTCCAGCTTGTGCTCGGCCTTCATGATGTAGGCGACGCCGCCCTTGCCGGACTGGCTGTTCACCCGGATCACGGCCTCGTAGGAGCGGCCGACGTCCTTGGGGTCGATGGGCAGGTACGGCGCCTCCCACGGGAACTCGCCCACCGGCACACCGGCCGCGGCGGCGTCCCGCTCCAGCGACTCGAGCCCCTTCTTGATGGCGTCCTGGTGCGAGCCGGAGAAGGCGGTGTAGACGAGGTCTCCCGCATAGGGGTGACGGGGGTGCACCGGCAGCTGCGTGCAGTACTCGACGGTACGGCGAACCTCGTCGATGTCGGAGAAGTCGACCTGCGGATCGATGCCCTGGCTGAACAGGTTCATGCCCAGCGTCACCAGGTCCACGTTCCCGGTGCGCTCGCCGTGCCCGAACAGGCAGCCCTCGACCCGGTCGGCCCCGGCCATCATCGCCAGCTCGGTGGCCGCCACCGCCGTACCCCGGTCGTTGTGCGGGTGCAGGGAGACCACGCTGTGCTCGCGCCGGGTCAGCTGCCGGCTGAACCACTCGATCTGGTCGGCGTACACGTTGGGCGTGGACATCTCCACGGTCGCCGGCAGGTTCAGGATGATCTCCCGGTCCGGGCCGGGCTGCCACACGTCGGAGACCGCCTCGCACACGTCGACGGCGAACTCGAGCTCGGTGCCGGTGAAGATCTCCGGGGAGTACTGGTACCCGAACTCGGTCGCGCCGAGCAGCTCTTCGGCGTACTTCATCACGATCTCCGTGCCGCGCACGGCGATGCTGCGGCACTCGTCCTTGTCGACGCCGAACACGACCCGGCGGAACAGCGGCGCGGTGGCGTTGTAGAGGTGCACGTTGGCGCGAGTGGCGCCGACCAGCGACTGCACGGTCCGCTCGATCAGGTCCTCACGCGCCTGGGTGAGCACCGAGATGGTCACGTCGTCGGGGATCTTGTCCTGCTCGATGAGCTGACGGACGAAGTCGTAGTCGGTCTGGCTCGCCGACGGGAAGCCGACCTCGATCTCCTTGTAGCCCATCCGCACCAGCAGGTCGAACATGGTGTGCTTGCGCGCCGGCGTCATCGGGTCGATCAGCGCCTGGTTGCCGTCGCGCAGGTCGGTGGAGAGCCAGCGCGGCGGCACGGTGACCGTCCTCGTCGGCCAGGTGCGGTCCGGCAGGTCGATCGGCGGGAACGCGCGGTAGCGCTGGTAGGGCATCCCGCTGGGCTGCTGACGATTGGGCTGCTGACGATTGGGCTGCTGGCGGTTCGGATTGCTGGTCATGGGTTTCGCTGCCTCCGGTCTCGGGTGTGCGCCGGAGCAACGCCGAACTCCGCAGCGAGGGGGTCCGGCTGTCAGTGGACCTCGCTGCGGCAGCGAAGGAGAAAGCTGCACGCGCTCATGACCACCCCATGCTAGCTCCGACCATGCGGGACATGCGACAGAGGGCCCCACAGAGTGAGACGCTCCGCCGGCCGTACGACGGACGGGGCCGGTCGGCCGGGCCGGCCCCGGGCGGCGCTACGATGCCGCAGACCGGGGGCCGTCATGTCGGGAGGAGGCCGGTGCTGGCCCGCTCCGTCGTACGCCTGGCGTGGCTGATGACCGCGCTCGTGGTCGTCGCGTCGGCATGCACCCCCGACAGCGCGCCGCGGGCCACCTCGAAGACCTCGTCGACGGCCGCGCACCCCGACGTCGCGACGGCCTCGCCGACGCCCTCGCCCAGCAACGCGCCCAGCGAGCCGGCGCCACCGCCGTCGCCCCCGGAGGGCGCCTGCTACCGGCTGAGCTTCGACGAGCTCGCCCAGTCGGCCAACAACGACCACCCGTACCTCTGCGGGAAGCGGCACACCACGCAGACCATCTTCGTGGGCCGGCTGCATACCCGCGCCGGGGTCGACTCCGACGCGGCGCGGGCGCAGATGTCCCGGGCCTGCCCGCGCCGGATGGCGCACTACCTCGGCGGCAGCCGCACCGACCGGCACCTGAGCCGCTTCAACGTGGTCTGGTTCGTGCCTTCGCCGGAGCAGGCCGCGGCCGGCGCGCGCTGGTTCCGCTGCGACGTGATCGCGTTCGGCCACTCCGGCCACCTGTACCCGCTGCCGAGACCCCGCCGGCTGCACGGCCTCCTCGACGGCTCCGCCGCCTTGGGCAGCTACGGGCTGTGCGGGACCGCTGCGCCAGGGAGCCCGCACTTCGAGCGGGTGATCTGCGCCCGGCACCACAGCTGGCGCGCGGTGTCGACCATCCGGTTCTCGGGCGAGAAGTACCCGGGCCGGCACACCGTCCGCGCCGAAGGCAACGGCATCTGCAAGGACCGGGCCCGGGCGCAGGCCGGCTACTCGCTGCGGTACAGCTACGGCTGGGAGTGGCCGACCCGCCAGCAGTGGCAGGCCGGCCAGCACTACGGCTTCTGCTGGGCCCCCGACTAGAACCCGAGGCGGCGCAGCTGCTTGGGGTCGCGCTGCCAGTCCTTGGCGACCTTGACGTGCAGGTCGAGGTAGACCGGCGTGCCGAGCATCGCTTCGATCTGCGCACGCGCCGCGGTGCCCACCGTGCGCAGCCGGCTGCCCTGGTGCCCGATCACGATCCCCTTCTGCGAGCTGCGCTCCACGAACAGGTTCGCGTGCACGTCCAGCAGCGGCTTGTCGGCCGGCCGGTCCTCGCGCAGCCCCATCTCCTCGACGACCACCGCGATCGAGTGCGGCAGCTCGTCGCGCACGCCTTCCAGGGCGGCTTCCCGGATCAGCTCGGCGACGATCACCTCCTCCGGCGCGTCGGTGAGCTCCCCGTCCGGGTACAGCGTCGGGCCCTCCGGCAGCCGCGACACCAGCAGGTCGGCCAGCAGCCCGACCTGGTCGCCGGCGAGTGCGGACACCGGCACGATCTCCGCCCACTCGATGCCTGCCTGCTGTCCGAGCCGGTCGATGTCCAGCAGGTGCTCGGCGAGCCGGTCCGCCGACGCCAGGTCGGTCTTGGTGGCGACCGCCACCTTCGTCGTACGACGGACCTTGGCCAGCTCACCGACCAGGAACCGGTCGCCGGGGCCGACCTTCTGGTCGGACGGGAAGCACACCGCGACCACGTCCACCTCCGCCCACGTGGTGGTGACCAGGTCGTTGAGCCGCTCGCCGAGCAGGGTCCGCGGCCGGTGCAGCCCCGGGGTGTCGACCAGGATCAGCTGGGCGTCGGGCCGGTGCACGATGCCGCGCACCACGGTCCGCGTGGTCTGCGGCCGCGAGGAGGTGATCGCCACCTTGCTGCCCACCAGCGCGTTGGTCAGCGTGGACTTCCCGGCGTTGGGCCGGCCCACGAAGGACGCGAAGCCGCTACGGAATGGCTCGGACACCCGGCGATTCTGTCATCCCCGCCGAGGACCGGACGATCAGGACCAGCCCGACCAGGATCAGCGCCGCCCCCGCGACGGCGACCGCGGACAGCCGCTCGCCGAGCACCAGCGTCGCCAGCAGCGCGGCGACCACCGGCTCCAGCAGGCCCAGCGTGGACGCGGTCGCCGACCGCACCCCGCGCAGCCCGCGGTTGAAGAGGCTGTAGGCGACCACGGTCGGCACCACCGCAAGGTAGCCGACCAGCAGCCACGCCGACGCCCGCGCCATCCAGTCCGTGTCCCCGAACGCCAGCAGCGGCAGGGTGAGCACCGCCGAGACCCCGAAGGTGGCCGCGAGGTACGGCGTGGTCGGCAGCCCGCGCGCGACAGCGGCGTTGCCCGCGATGATGTACGTCGCATAGCTGGCCGACGCACCGAGGGCCAGCCCGATGCCCAGCACCGACGGCTGGAGCACCGACCGCCCGACCGCCTGGCCACCGACCAGCAGCACCAGCCCGGCCACCGCCACCCCGGTGGCCACCAGCCAACGCCGACTCACCTGGCGGGTGAGCAGCCCGGTGATGATCGGCGTCGCGCCGATCGCGACCAGGGTTCCCACGGCGACCCCGGCCTGCAGCATCGCGGCCAGGAAGCACACGTTGAAGCACGCCTGGCCGAGCCCGGCCCACCAGGTCGATGCGGACCGCAGGCAGCCGGGGAGCGCGGCGGCGTGGCCGCCGGCGACCGCGAGGGCAAGCAGCAGCGCGGCGGCCACCAGCAGCCGGCCGGCGCCCAGCCCGGCGGCCGGCACCACCGGGCCGAGCACCTCCGCGGTGCCCACGGTCCCGAACAGCGCCGCCCCACCGAGCACCAGCCCGGCCGAACCGACGCCGCGCGCCGGCGATGCCCTCAGCCGAGCCACGTGGGCCGCAGCGGGAAGCTCGCGCGGCCCTGCTCGTCGGTCTTGACGCCGAGCACCTGGTGCAGCTGGATCTCGTTGCGCTCGAAGGACAGCCGGGACCCGGCCATGTAGAGCCCCCACACCTTCGCGGTGCCCTCGCCGACCTCGCGGACGCACTCGTCCCAGTTCTCGACGAGGTTCTCGCACCAGCCCTTCAGCGTCATCGCGTAGTGCTCGCGCAGGTTCTCCTCGTGCCGCACCTCGAGGCCGACGTCCTGCATCACCGAGATGATCGTGCCGGACCCGGTCAGCTCTCCGTCGGGGAACACGTACCGGTCGATGAACGCCCCGGTGTCGCGGGACCGGTTGTCGGCGCGGGTGATGCAGTGGTTGAGCACCCGCCCACCCGGCACCAGCTTGTCGCGGATCCAGGAGAAGTACGACGGGTAGTTGCCCACCCCGATGTGCTCGGTGAGACCGATGGAGCTCAGCGCGTCGAAGCCGGTCTCCGCGATGTCGCGGTAGTCGCCGAACCGGACCTCGGCCACGTCGTCGAGCCGGTCGCGCTTGATCGCCTCCTGGGCCCAGGAGGCCTGCTCCTTGGACAACGTCACGCCGAGCACCTTGACGCCGTACTCCTTGGCGGCGTGCCGCACCATGCCGCCCCAGCCGCTGCCGATGTCCAGCAGCCGCATGCCGGGCTTGAGGTCCAGCTTGCGGGCGACCAGGTCGTACTTGTTGGCCTGCGCCTCCTCCAACGTCGCGTCCTCGCGCGGGAAGCAGGCGCAGGTGTAGGTCATCGACGGACCGAGCACCATCTCGTAGAACCGGTTCGACACGTCGTAGTGGTGGTGGATCGCATCGGCGTCGCGGGTCTTGGAGTGCCGCAAGCCCTCCAGCAGCCGCCGCCACCTGGGCAGCGCCTCCTGCGGCGGGGGCGGCGGCGGCTTGAGGTGGGAGAACCCGAGCCCGCGCACGAGCGCGAACGCCTCGGCCGGCGAGGGCATCTTGAACCGCAGGTTGTTCTGCAGCTCCACCATCGCCTCGTAGGGGTCGCCGGGGTGGATGCCCTCCACCTCGAGGTCACCGGAGACGTAGGCGCGGGCCATGCCCAGGTCGCCCGGCGCGGTCAGCAGGTAGCTGAGTCCGCGCTCGTTCAGCAGGCGCAGCGTGATCCGGGAGCCGGCCGGGCCGGCGGCGCTCCCGTCGTACGCCTCGAAGCGGAACGGCATGCCGCCCGCGAGCAGCCGCTCGACCGCCTCACCGACGGTGATGCGGCCGGTCCTGTCCTGGGTCGTCGTCATCGACGGTTCACCGCCTTCTCGTAGAGCCCCGTGAGCCGGTCGTCGGGGTCGTAGGTCTGCTTCACCTTCGTCTGGTGGTCGAGGTTGTAGAGCCGGGCGAACGTCTCGCGGTCGTAGTAGGCGTCGGAGTACAGCGACTTGTGACCGCCGAGCTCGTGCACCCTCGCCTCCACCGCGCGGTTCTGGTCGCCGTCCTGCGAGCCGGGCGCGATCGGCACCGTGCCCCAGAAGCCGACGTTGACGTAGGTGGTGCCGGCATCCAGGGGGTACGACGGCCAGGTGCGCGTGCTGCCCGGCCCGTCCGGCTCGCGCAGCCGCAGCGGGCACAGCCACACCGGGCGCATGCCGACCTGCTGGTCGAACCAGCGCAGGAAGTCGGGAGTACGACGGACGGGCACTTCGACGTCCTGGATGACCCGTTCGCGGGCTGGCTTGCCGCGAGCCCGGTCGATGCGGGCCACCACGCCGTACCTGTTCTCCAGGCCGACCAGCTTGTGGTAGACGTCGCTGCGCCGCCACCGGCGTGGCCACAGCCGGCGCACCCGCGGGTCGTGCAGCCCGAACGCGCCGGAGCACCAGAACCAGTCGGTGTCCCAGCGCCACAGGTAGTCGTACGTCGTCAGCGAGTCGGTGCTGCGCTGCTGCAGGGACCGGAAGTACAGGTCCATGCCGGTGTAGTCGCTGGTCGGGCCCCCCGGCCGCTCCACCCACGTCGCCAGCGTCAGGTACGCCTCGCCGGGGGCGAACACCACCCCGTCCAGCCCGTCGACGCGGGTGCCCTCCCACTCGCGGCGCTCGACGATCGCCTCCACCGCCTCGGCGAGCTCGTCGAGGTCGGCGAACCGGACGTGCCGCAGGTCCACGAAGCCGGGCACCGGCTCCAGCTCGATCTTCAGCCGGGTGGCGTAGCCCAGGCTGCCGTAGGAGTTGGGGAAGGTGTCGAACAGGTCGTCTCCGGGACGGGTGGTGACCACCTCCCCCGCGCCGGTGAGCACGTCCATCTCCAGCACCGACTCGTGCGGCAGGCCGCTGCGGAACGACGTGGACTCGATGCCCAGGCCGGTGACCGCGCCGCCGAGGGTGATGCTGCGCAGCTGCGGCACGACCAGCGGGATGAAGCCGCGCGGCAGGGTGACGTCGACCAGGTCCTCGTAGGTGCACATGCCCTGCACCTGCGCGGTCTGCTCGACCGGGTCGACCGCGATCACCCCGGTCAGGCCGGACACGTCCAGCCCCGGAGCATCGGTGCCGGCCCGGGGGCGGAACAGGTTGGAGGTGCGCTTGGCCAGCCGCACAGGGGTCCCGGCAGGGATCGCGTCGTACGACTGCTGCAGGCGGCCTACCGCCGCCTCGTGCGCGCCCCAGCCCACGACATCCCTCACACACCCAAACCTATCGGCCCGCGCGCCTTTGGTCACTACAGGGTTGGCCGGCGGGCTCACGAGGTCAGGGAGGCCACCACCGTGCCGTCGGGTGCCGCCAGGTGCACCGGGACACCCCCGCCGGCAAAGTCGCGTACGACGGACAGGTCCCCCTCGGCCAGGACCGGTGCGTCGGTCAGCACCACCACCGCCTCGAGCCCCTGCGCTGCGCTCGAGGCCGCCATCGCCACCGCGACGCCGACCGCGGACAGCTGCAGGGAGGGCAGCCGCACGCTCGCGCCCGCGTAGGTGCGGCCGTCGGTGTCGCGGACGCAGGCGCCCTCCGCGGCCTGGGTGCGGGCCCGGGTGGACCGGGCGAGGGTGAGGAGCTTGCGGTCCTCGGGGTCGGTGAGGTCAGCCGGCATGGGAGTCAGGATAGGTGTCCTCGCCGGAGACCTCGCCGGCCGGTTCGACCGGACAGATCAGCACGGTGGCGATCCGGTTGCGGCGCCCGGCCGGTCCCTCGGCCTCGAAACGCAGCCCATGTGCCTCCACCACCGACCCGGGGATCGGCACCCTTCCCAGGTGCTTGGCCATCAGCCCGCCGACGGTGTCCACGTCGGCGTCCTCGACGGACACCCCGCACACCTCGTCCAGGTCGTCGACCGGGAATCGCGAGCTCACCCGCGCGGACCCGTCCGCGAGGTGCTCGACCTCGATCTGCGCCTCGTCGTACTCGTCGGTGATCTCGCCGACGATCTCCTCGAGCACGTCCTCGATGGTGACCAGGCCGGCCGTGCCGCCGTACTCGTCGACGACCACCGCGACGTGCTTGCGGCCGGCCTGCATCTCGCGCAGCAGCTCGTCGACCGGCTTGGAGTCGGGGACGTAGAGAACCGGGCGCATCACCGACTCGACCTTCTCGGTCTGCTCGGCCTCGTGCCGGTCGAAGACCCGGCGGGTGAGGTCCTTGAGGTAGGCGAAGCCGACGATGTCGTCGAGGTTCTCGCCGATCACCGGGATCCGGGAGAAGCCGCTGCGCAGCGCGAGCGACATGGCCTGGCGCAGCGTCTTGTTCCGCTCGATGAACACCACGTCGGTGCGCGGCACCATCACCTCGCGGACGATGGTGTCGCCGAGCTCGAAGACGGAGTGGATCATCTCCCGCTCGCCGGACTCGATCACGCTGCTCGCCTCGGCCAGGTCCACCAGCTCGCGCAGCTC
>DASSKA010000128.1:0-12608 GCA_035690905.1 Nocardioidaceae bacterium
CTGCGCAGCATGAGCACCTTCCGGTGGCAGGGCAAGGACTTCGGGGCGTGGCTGATGACGATCGCCCGCAACCTGACCGCCGACCACTACAAGGCGGGCCGGACCCGGCTGGAGTACGCCACCGAGGACATGTCCGCCCACGACGGCGCCACGGAGGGGCCGGAGCGCGTCGTGCTGGACGCGCTCACCAACGAGGCGCTGCTGCAGGCGCTCGGCGAGCTGCCCGACGAGCAGCAGGAGTGCCTGATCCTGCGCTTCCTGCAGGGTTTCTCGATCGCCGAGACCGCCCGGATGCTCGACCGCAGCGAGGGCGCCGTCAAGCAGCTGCAGCTGCGCGGGGTCCGCAACCTGGCCAAGCTGCTCCCGGAGGGTCTGCGATGAGGCCGGCCGCCGTAACCTTCGCCCGCCCCGGCTCGTTGTCCCCGGTGTCCGGGTCACCGACGGCCCGGACGGCACTGCACGGTCGCTCGGCACCGAGCACCTCGCACCAGACAGGACGACCGCGATGACCCCGCCCTCTCGGGCACCGTTCCCCGGGCCCCGCACCGGGCGCTTCGCCCTCCCGGGGCGCAGGCGCGCGGAGGAGCTGGCCGCCGCCCTCGACGGGCGGCCGCCCGTCGGCGCCTCGAGGACCAGCACGGAGATCGGCTCGGGGGCCGGCTCGCGGAGCGGCTCACGGACCGGCTCACGGAGCGGCTCGCGGAGCGGCTCGCGGAGCGGTGAGCTGGAGGCGCTGGTCGGCGTCGCGACGGCGCTGCGCTCGGTGGAGCCGGTCGAGCCCCGGCCCGAGCACGTCGCCGCCCTGCGGGAGCGGCTGATGGAGGAGGCGGAAAGCCTCTTCGGCCCGGAGATGCAGAAGCTGCGGGTCCCACCGCGCCAGAAGGGCGCCCGAGAGCGCAAGCTGGTCGCGGCCGCCGCTGCTGTTCTGCTCATCGGAGGTACGGCGAGCGTGGCGACCGCCGCGCAGGACGCGCTGCCCGGCCAGGCGCTCTACCCGATCAAGCGCGGCATCGAGCGCGCCCAGGCCGAGATCGCCTCCTCACCCGCGGGCAAGGGCCGGACCCTGCTCGGCCAGGCCGGGGACCGGCTGGTCGAGGTCTCCGGCCTGCTCGGCCGGGCTCCGGTCAGCGACACCGAGGTCTCGGGCACCCTCACCGACTTCCGCACCGAGGCCCGCGAGGGTGCGCAGCTGCTGCTCGGCTCGTTCCGCTCCGGCGGCGACCGCTCCTCGGTGAGCACGGTCCGGCTCTTCGCTGCCCACAGCCTGCAGCGGCTCGAGGCGATGGTCCGCCAGGCCCCCGACTCCAGCCGGCCGGCGTTCGCCGCGGCCGCGGTCACGCTGCGCGACCTGGACGCCCAGGCGTCCAGCCTGTGTGCCACCTGCGCGGCCGACCTGCCGGCCCTGAAGGTCCCGCAGCTGTTGCTGGTCCGGGCAGAGGTGCAGCAGGCGCTGCAGAAGGCCGGGTCCGCGCCGTTGGACAACAGCCACCCCGTGGTGGTCTCGGAGGGCTCCCACGACGACGGGCCGGCGGCGGGAGCCGGCTCCGCCGTACCCGCAAAGCCGAAGGCGACGTCCGGCGGCGGCTCCGTCACCGTCCAGACGCCGGATGCGTCGACGCCCTCGCCGGACCAGCAGAGCACACCGCTGACGGGCACGCTGCCCACGCTGCTGCCCGACCCGACCCCGACCTCCAGCGACGACGGCGGGCTGACCGGGACGGTGGACGGGCTGACCGGCACGGCGACCACGCTGCTGCCCGACCCCGGCCAGCTGCTGCCCTGATCGTCGATCCTCAGCCGAAGACCGACGGGCGGCGGACCAGCAACGAGTACAGCGTCTGCTGGATGGTCTCCCGGACCTGGTCGGTCACGTTGAACACCAGCATCGGGTCGTCGGCGGCGCCGGGTTCGTAGGAGTCGGTGCGGATCGGCTCGCCGAACTCGATCAGCCACTTGGACGGCAGCGGGATCAGGCCGAGCGGGCCGAGCAGCGGGAAGAAAGGCGTGATCGGCACGTAGGGGATGCCGAGCAGCCGGGCCAGCGACGGCAGGTTCCCGATCAGCGGGTAGATCTCCTCGGCGCCCACCACCGAGCAGGGCACGATCGGCACCCCGGTGCGCAGCGCCGCGGAGACGAACCCTCCGCGGCCGAACCGCTGCAGCTTGTAGCGCTCGGAGAACGGCTTGCCGATGCCCTTGAAGCCCTCCGGCCAGACGCCGACCAGCTCGCCACCGGCCAGCATCCGCTCCGCGTCGTCCGGGCAGGCCAGCGTCGCCCCGCTCTGCCGGGCCAGCCGGCCGATGAACGGCAGCCGGAACACCAGGTCGGCGCCGAGCGGCCGGAGGTGGCGGCCGACGTGCTCGTGGATCACCGCCCCGGTCACCATGCCGTCGACCGGGAGTGCGCCGGAGTGGTTGGAGACCACGAGGGCACCCCCGTCGGCGGGCAGGTTCTCCGCGCCGTACACCTCCACCCGGAACCACCGGTGCACCAGCGGCCGGGCAGCGGTGAGGAAGAACCGCTCGGTGAGCTCGCGGTCGAAGCCGTACTCGTCCACGGTGTAGTCGCCGGTCAGCCGGCGGCGCACGAACGCGAGCAGCTCGGCCAGCCGCGGCTCCCAGTCCGGGCCGAAGACCTCCTCGGCGGCGGTGCTCAGCAGCTCCAGCCAGTCCACCGGCTCCGGCGCGCCGGCCGCCTCCTGCCCGACTGCCTCCGGGCCCGGCCGGTCCTGCTCGCGGGGTATCCGCTGCGGCTCAGCCACGGCGCGTCCCGAGGACGGCCAGCAGTGCCTCGCCGACCACCTCCACGCGGTCGGCCGAGGCCAACCCGGTGGGCGCCGAGCGCGCGAAGTCGGCGAGCGCCGACCCGGTGGTGTGCTCCGGCTCGAAGCCCAGCACCTCTCGCATCCGGGCGGTGTCCACGCCGCGCCCGTAGGTCAGGAACGCCGCCTGGTCGGTCGGGAAGTCGCCGCCCACGCGGCGCAGCAGGGAGGTGACCGTGCCGAGCGCCGGCGCGGGCACCGGCACCGTGGGCCGGCCGAGCCGACGCGCCGCCTGGGAGAGCATCACGATCCCGTCTCCGGCGACGTTGAAGGTGCCGTGCACCCCGGACAGCGCCGCGTGCCGGACCGCGGCCAGCAGGTCGTCCTCGTGCAGCAGCTGCAGCCGGGGGTCGAAGCCGAGCACGGTCACGATCACCGGCAGCCGGAGGTACTCGGTGAGCGGCGTGCGCACGGTCGGGCCGACCACGCTGGCGGTGCGCAGCATGGTCACCGTGACGTCCGGCCGGCGCCGGGCGAAGCCGCGGACGTAACCCTCCACCTCGACGGCATCCTTGCCGAAGCCGGAGCGCGGGGTGCGCTTGGCGGTCATCTCCTCGGAGAACATCGCCGGGTCCCGGCTGGAGGCGCCGTACACCGCCGTCGAGGAGCGGATCACCAGCCGCTCGACGCCCGGTGCCTTCTGGCAGGCGGCGAGCAGCTGCATGGTGCCGATGACGTTGAGCTCCTTCATCGAGGAGCGGACGCCGACCTCGGTGGCCGTGGCCACCAGCCCGAGGTGCACGACGGTGTCGACGTGCTCGCGCTCGATGACCTTGGCGATCACCGGGTTGCGGATGTCGGCCCGTACGAACCGGACCTGGCCGGGGTCGCCACGTGGAGGCACGACGTCGACACCGACCACCCGGTCGACCGCCGGGTCGGCGGCGAGCAGGCGCGCGATCCGGCTACCGGGGTCCCGGGAGACCCCGGTCACCACGACTACGCGGCCCACGGTGTCCTGCCATCCCCGTCGGGAACGACTGCTACTTGCCCTGTCGGCGGCGCTGGATGCGCGTCTTCTTCAGCAGCTTGCGGTGCTTCTTCTTCGCCATGCGCTTCCGGCGCTTCTTGATGACAGAACCCACAGATGGACCTTTCGCGATCGTCCGACGCGCGCGGTCGCGCACACGCCAGGGAGAAGCCTAACCGCCGCTGCCCCTGCAGGACGAACCAGGCTCGAGCCACGGACCCGTCCAGACCTCCACCAATTTGCCCAATGTTCACACATGTCCCACTACTCACGGCATGATGGGGCCCAGGTTCGCCGCGAACCGCCTGAGGCCTTGGGAGGGGCCTTAGCGATGGACGCTGAACGTATTGAGCGCGCCCGCCGTCCCGGCCGGCGCCTGATCTGCGGCCCCCTGGCCGCCGTGCTGCTGACCACGCTCACCGCGCTGGGCACCACCTCGATGGCCGGTGCCGTGGCACCGGCGGCCGCTGCCGTGAGCTCCTACCAGGGCTCGCCGGCGATGGCCCGGAGCACCTACGAGCGCCGGGTGCAGTTCTGGATCAACCGGAGGCGGCACCAGCACGGGCTGCACCGACTGAGGTACGCCTCCTGCACGGACCGGGTCGCCGAGCGGTGGGGCAAGCACCTCGCCCTCAATGAGGTCTTCTTGCACCAGTCGATGCTGCGGATCCTCTACAAGTGCGACGCCTACTACGCCGGTGAGACGCTCGGCCGGGGCGCGATCACGCCGCGCCGGCTGGTGCACCTGTGGATGCACTCTCCCGAGCACCGGGAGGTGCTGCTCTCCCCGCACGCGCACCGGATCGGGATCGGCTCCTACCCCGACCGCTACGGTCGCTGGGTCACCGCGGTCGACTTCATGCAGTTCTGACCCCCGCCGCTCCCAGGTGACCCAGGGTTCCCATGTTCGCGTGAGAAACCATCACCTCACACGAGGCGTGAACCGTGTGAGGTGCAGGTTCTTCGTGTGAGGTGCCCGCGGGGGCCGGGGAAGCGGTCGCGGAGCGTCGTACGACGGACGGGCCGACACCCCTCGGACACGACGACGGTGGCGGCCCCCCAGCAGGGATCCGCCACCGTCGTACGTGCTTCGCACCGGCCAGACGGCCGGGCAGGGCGACCGGTCAGCCGGTCTGGAAGAAGCTGCGCCGCAGGTACTCGTTGACCGCGTCCTCCGGGACCCGGAAGGAGCGACCGACCCTGACCGCGGGCAGCTCACCGGAGTGCACGAGCCGGTAGACAGTCATCTTCGACACGCGCATCACCGTGGCTACCTCCGCCACGGTCAAGAACTTCGCCTCCGAGATGTCCCCGGAGCTGGATGAGGCCATGATGCACCGCACTTTCGCCGCACATCCGCCCTCCGGCTTCCCCACCGGAGACCATACGTATGTGCTCTCGTGAGGATAGAGCCTAGAGTGACGGCTGAGGAAGGGGTGAATATTTGTACCATTTTTAACCTACCGGCCAGCGTGTCGCATCGCGGACATCTGATCAAGATCGCTACGGGTGACGGGCGTGCATCAGGGCAGGTAGTCCAGACCATTCAGCGGGAAGCACGCCTCCCGGGTGGCGTGCACCGCCCGGTCCAGCCAGCTCGACGGATCGTAGCCCTCGGACCAGTCGCGGTACTCCGGGCTCCTGCCGTCGGTGAGCCGGAACGGCGGGGTGCGCCCGAGGTGGGCGCGCACGTGCTCGCGCCACTCCTCCGGCGTCTCGGTCTCCGGCGCGAGAGGAGCGCCGCCGACGATCGACAGCAGGTGGGTCCAGGTGCGTGGCACCACGTCGACGACCGCGTAGCCACCGCCCCCGGTCACCAGCCACTTGCCGCCGCAGACCTCGTGGGCGAGGTCGTGCAGCGCGAGGAAGGCCGCGCGCTGGCCGTCCACGGTCAGCATCAGGTGCGCCAGCGGATCCTCGATGTGCGAGTCGCAGCCACCCTGGGTGACCAGGATGTCGGGTGCGAACTCACGCACCAGCGGAGGCACCACCGCGTGGAAGGCGCGCAGCCAGCCGGCGTCACCGGTCCCCGGTGGCAGCGCCACGTTCACCGCAGAACCCGGCGCGTCCGGGCCCCCGGTGTCCCGCGGGAAGCCGGTGCCGGGAAACAGCATCTGGCCGGTCTCGTGCAGGCTGATGGTCAGCACGCGCGGGTCGTCGTAGAAGATCGACTCCACCCCGTCGCCGTGGTGGACGTCCACGTCGACGTACGCCACCTTGCGCGCGCCCTGGTCGAGCAGCCAACGGATCGCGACCGCCACGTCGTTGTACACGCAGAACCCGCTGGTCCGCTCCGGCATCGCGTGGTGCAGCCCGCCGGCGATGTTGGCCGCGTGCACCACGTCTCCGCACCACACCGCGCGGGCCGCCTCGACGGAGGCGCCGACGATGTGCGCCGAGGCGCGGTGCATGCCGGGGAAGACGGGGTTGTCCTCGCTGCCGAGGCCCAGACGCTCGTCGGCGAGCGCCGGGTTGCTGCTGGCCAGCTGGATCGCGTCGATGTAGGCGGGGGTGTGCACCGTGGCCAGCAGGTCGTCCGAAGCCACCGGGGCGTCGATGCGGCGTAGCCCGCGGCCGTTGCCCCCGACCACGTCCAGCGCCTCGGCCAGCCTGACGGTCAGGTCCACGCGGATGGGGGACATCGGGTGGGCCACACCGAAGTCGTAGTCGGTCAGCGTCGGGTCGTACACGACACAAGCGGGACCGGCCACCCGAGCGAACCTATCACCGTCAGCGGCGGCTCAAGGACGCCGGCACGGGCACGTACCCGGTGGGGATGGTGCACCAGATGCGCCGCCGGCCCTCGACGACGCCGGCGCCGGACCCTCGGCTGATCCCCTCGATGATCCGGGCGGCCACGTCGTCGACGAGGCGCAGCCGCTCGTCGTGCTCGGCGCCGTCGGTCGGGAAGGTCACCGCCAGGGTCACCGTGGTCGCCTGGCAGCTCAGGTTGAGGTCGATCTCGCCGTCCCCGGTGAGCACCGCCTCGGTGACCATCTCGCTGGCCGCGAGCGTGGCCGCGCTCAGCGCGGACCGCGCGTGCTCGGCGCACAGATGCTCGTCGACGAACTGCCGGGCCCGTCCCGCAGCCAGCACCGAACGCGGCAGCACCGCGGTCTCGGCCGCATCGAGTGTGTGTGTGCCCACGTCGCCCCCCGCCGTTTCACCTCTACTGGTGTCCACGCCGGAGTCTGGGGCGCTCGAACAGTCTGCCAAGAACGCCCGCCCGGCGACAAGAGCTTTGCCCCAGGACGTCAGACCTGGTCCTCCGCGAGCGCCCGGGAGCGGTCCCGGGCAGCCTCGAGAGCGGTGAGGAACGCCGCGCGCACCTTGTGGTCCTCCAGCTCCCGGATCGCGGCGGCGGTGGTCCCGCCGGGCGACGTCACCCTCTCCCGAAGCACCACGGGATGCTCGCCGGTCTCGCGCAGCAGTTTCGCCGAACCGACCACGGTCTGCACGACCAGCTCCGACGCGGTGCCGCGCGGAAGGCCGAGGTGCACGCCGGCCTCGATCATCGCCTCCACGACGAAGAACAAGTACGCCGGCCCGGACCCGGAGATCGCGGTCACCGCGTCCTGCTGCCGCTCCGGCACCTGGATCACCCGGCCCGTGGAGGCCATCAGCGACTCGGCCTCCTCCAGGTGCGACTCGTCGCAGTGCGAGCCGCGCGAGATCGCGGCCATCCCCTCGTCGACGAGCGCGGGAGTGTTGGGCATCACCCGGACCACCGGGATGCCGGCGGGCAGCCGGGCCTCCAGGAAGGCGGTGGTGATCCCGGCGGCCAGCGACACCACCAGCTGCTCGGGGCGTACGACGGAGGCGATCTCGTTGAGCAGGTCGGCCATGTCCTGCGGCTTCACGACCAGCGCCAGCGTGTCGGCTCGCTTGGCCGCCTCTGCACTGGGGACGGTCTCCACGCCGTACCGCTCACGCAGCTCGGCGGCCCGCTCCGACCGCCGCTCGCCGACGACCAGGTCGTCGACCCGCCTGCCGGCCCGGATCAGCCCGGACAGCAGCGTCTCCCCCATCACGCCCCCGCCGAGCACGGCGACCCGCGTCATGGCCCCTCCTTCCCGGGGCCGCGTGAGCGCGACCCGGCTACTTCTTGGAGATCAGCGACCGAAGGAAGAATGTCAGGTTCGACGGTCGCTCGGCCAGGCGTCTCATCAGGTAGCCGTACCACTCGAGCCCGTAGGGGATGTAGACCCGGACCTTCTCCCCGGACTCGGCGAGCCGGCGCTGCTCGTCTGGCCGGATCCCGTAGAGCATCTGGAACTCGTAGGACCCCTGGATCCGCCCGTTGCGGGTCGCCAGCGCACCGGCGATGTCGACCATCCGCGGGTCGTGCGAGGCGACCATCGGGTAGCCCTGACCGGCCATCAGGATCTTCAGGCAGCGCACGTAGGACTTGTCGACCTCGGCCTTGTCCTGGAAGGCCACCGACTCCGGCTGCTTGTAGGCGCCCTTGCAGAGCCGGACCCGGGAGCCCTCGTAGGCGAGGTCGCGGCAGTCCCCCTCGGTGCGGTGCAGGTAGGCCTGCAGCACACCGCCGGTCTCGGGGAAGTCCTTGCGCAGCTCCTGCAGGGTCTCCAGGGTGACATCGGTGGTGGTGTGGTCCTCCATGTCCAGGGTGACCATGGTGCCGGCGTTGCGAGCGGCGTGGCAGATGGTGCGCGCGTTCTCCAGGGCGACCTTCGGGCCGTCGGCGCCCAGCATCAGGCCGACCGCGGTCAGCTTCACCGAGACCTCGGCGTTGCGGGCCAGGCCCTGGTCGGACAACGCGGAGAGCACGTCGAGGTACGCCGTGACGATGGCCTCCGCCTGTTCCTGGTCCAGGGTGTCCTCGCCCAGGAAGTCCAGGGTCACGTGCAGGCCGGAGTCGATGAGCTGGCCGGAGGCCTCCACCGCGCTGCCGGTGTCCTCGCCGGGCACGTAGCGGGCGACGATGCCGCTCGAGACCGGCATCGTGCTGACCAGGGTCTTGACCCGGTTGCTGCGCGAGAGCAGCAGCAGCGGTTGCCGTAGCACGTGGTGTCCCTCCTGTGGTGCGAACCTCCCGCAAAGGCTACGCCGTACGGCGCCGCAACGTGGCGGCACCCAGCACCAGGGCGACCACCGTGAACGCGACCACCACGGCCAGGTCGCCCCACACCGAGGCGTCCACCCCGGCGAGGGAACCGGTGCCGCTGCTAGTGACCCCGCTCATCGCGTCCACGGCGTAGGAGAGCGGGAGCACGTCGGAGATCCAGCCGAGCGCGGTCGGCAGCTGCTCTCGCGCGACGAACAGGCCGCACAGCAGGATCTGCGGGATCACGATCGCCGGCATGAACTGCACCGCCTGGAACTCGGTGCGCGCGAACGCGGAGACGTAGAGCCCGAGTGCGGTGCCGAGCACCGCGTCGGCCACCGCGACCACCACCAGCATCCACACCGGACCGGTCACGTCCAGGCCGAGGCCCCACACGCACAGCACGACCGTGGCGGTCGACTGGACCGCCGCCACCGCCCCGAACGCGAGCGCGTAGCCGGCCAGCAGGTCGCCCTTGCCGGTCGGCATCGCCAGCAGCCGTTCCAGCGTGCCGGAGGAGCGCTCGCGCAGCGTGGTCACCGAGGTGACCAGGAACATCACGATGAACGGGATCAGCGCCAGCAGCGGCGGCCCGAGCCGGGTGAAGCCGACGTCCTGGTCGCGGAACATCCACCACAGCAGGGTCAGGATCAGCGCCGGAACCACCAGCAGCATCGCGCAGGTCCGGGGGTCGTGACGCAGCTGCCGCAGCACGCGCGCGGCGACGGCCAGCGTGATCCGGCTGCTCACCGAGCCCTCCCTTCCACGAGCGCCAGGAAGGCGCCCTCCATGTCCGGGGCACCGGTCCGGGCCAGCAGCTTGGCCGGGGTGTCGTCGGCAATCAGCATCCCCTCGCGCAGCAGGAGCAGCCGGTCGCAGCGCTCCGCCTCGTCCATCACGTGGCTGGACACCAGCACGGTCACGCCCTCGCCGGCGAGGGCGTGGAAGATGCCCCACAGGTCGCGGCGCAGCACCGGGTCGAGACCCACGGTCGGCTCGTCGAGCACCAGCAGCCGCGGCCGCCCGAGCAGCGCCACCGCCAGCGAGACCCGCGACTGCTCGCCGCCGGAGAGCCGGGAGACGAGGTCGGCGCGGTGGTCGCCCACGTCGACGGCTTCCACGCACCGGCCCACCTCGCGGTCGGACACCCCGAGCACCCGCGCGAAGAACCGGAGGTTCTCCGCGACGGTCAGGTCGCCGTAGACGCTCGGAGCCTGGGTGACGTAGCCGATCGTGGCGCGCAGCTCCGCTGAGCCGGCCGGCCTGCCGAGCACGCTCACCTCACCGGACACCCCGAGCTGGACGCCCACGATCGAGCGCATCAGCGTGGTCTTGCCGCCGCCGGACGGGCCGAGCAGCCCGGTCACCTGCGCGGGCTGGACCTCGAAGCAGGCGTCGGTGAGCACGGTGCGGCCGCCGCGCACGACGCACAGGCCACGGACGACGACCGCTGCCTGCTGCGGACCCCTCACCGGACGGCTCCGGCGCACAGATCGACGTGCTTGACCCGCAGCACGTGCAGTGCCGCGTCCCGCAGCCGGTGCCGGGCCAGGTGTCCCGCGCGTACGGCGTTCACCACCGCTTGCACGGTACGACGGGTCAGCGCACCGACCTGGTCCGGTGCCGCACCGAACAGCACCATGTCCGCGCCGACCCGCAGCGCCTGCACGCTCGCCCGCGGCACACCGATCCCGGCGTCGCTGACCGCGACCGCGGACAGCGAGTCGGTGATCACCAGCCCGGTGAAGCCCAGCCGGTGCCGCAGCACCCGCGAGACCACCGCCCGGGACAGCGACGCCGGCGTGCCGCTCAGCCCGGGCACGGTGGCGTTGGCGACCATCACGGCCGGGATGCCGGCCCGCACCGCGGCCACGAACGGCAGCAGGCCGCGGTGCCGGAGCCGGGACCAGGGCTTGGTCGCCGCCGGCGCCACGTCGGTGTTCGCGGTCGCACCCCCGAGGCCGGGGAAGTGCTTGACCACCGGGACCACCCCGGCGCTCCGCAGCCCCGCCGCGAACGCCAGCCCGGCGCGGGTGGCCACCCGTCGGTGCGGGCTGAACGAGCGGGTGCCGTCGGGGTTGGTGGCGCTCGGCCCCGGCCGGCCGTCCAGGTCGAGCACCGGCGCGAGGTCCATGGTGACCCCCGCGGCCCGCATCCTCAGCCCCGCCCGGTGCGCCAGCCGGCGGATCTAATGGCTTTTGCCGGCCTGTTTCGGCAGGCTGGGTTCCGGTAGCGGCCGGCGGGTCAGCACTCAGCGGATCTGACCCCTGTATAGGTCTCGCGGCAGACCGTGCGCCCGCTGGTCGTGAGGAGGCGAGAACCGCTGCTGGGATGTCGTGCCCCCGGGTGTGGTGAGCACTTGACCATTAGATCGCCGGTTGTCCTCCTCCGCGCTGCTGAACCAGGAGAAGTCGAGCAGGAAAGTGAGGGGCGGTTGCTGTTCATCGGAGATGACTGGGCCGAGGACCATCACGACATCGAGCTGGCCGACGACGACGGCCGCCTGTTGACGCGCCGGCGGTTGCCCGAGGGCATCGAGGGCATCGCCGGGCTGCACGCGCTGGTCGCCGAACACCTGGGCGAGGACCTGGAGGAGCTTGAGGCCGACCAGCTGCAGGCGATGGTGAAGGTCGGCATCGAGACCGACCGCGGCCCGTGGGTCGCCGCCCTGGTCGCGGCGGGCTATGAGGTGTACGCGATCAACCCGATGTCGGTGACCCGCTACCGGGAACGGCACTCCACCTCCGGGGCGAAGTCCGATGCCGCCGACGCGCACCTGTTGGCCGAGATCGTCCGCCTCGACCGGGCCCACCATCGTCCGCTGGCCGGTGACTCCGAAGAGGCCGAGGCGATCAAGCTGGTGGCCCGCACCCACCAGAGCCTGGTCTGGGAACGCAGCCGGCACGTGCTGCGGCTGCGGGCGGCGCTGCGGGACTTCTTTCCCGCCGCGCTACGAGCGTTTCCCGATCTGGATGCCCCGGACGCGCTCGAGCTGCTGGTCGCCGCGCCCGACCCGGACCGCGCCGCCCGGTTGACCAAGGCACGGATCGCCGCGGCGCTGCGGCGCGCGAACCGGCGCAACGTCGAGGCCAGAGCAAGCGAGATTCGTCAGGTCCTGCGCGCCGAAGAACTACGCCGCTCACCGGCGGTGCAGTCGGCCTACGCCGCGATCGTGGCCAGCCAGGCCAGCGTCGTGCAGGCACTGAACGCCCAGATCCAGCAGATCGGGGCGGTGGTGGACTCCCATTTTGGGCAGCACCCGGACGCTGAGATCTACGCCAGCCAGCCCGGCCTCGGCGTGGTCCTCGCCGCCCGGGTACTCGGCGAGTTCGGCGACGACCCGCACCGCTACACCGACGCCAAGGCCCGCAAGAGCTACGCCGGCACCGCCCCGATCACCAAGGCCTCAGGCAAGAAGAAGATCGTGCTCGCCCGCTACGCCCGCAACCGCCGACTCGGCGACGCGCTGCAGCAGTGGGCGTTCTGCTCGCTGCGCGGATCACCCGGCGCCACCGCCTACTACCGGCAACTCCGCGCCCGCAACATCGGCCACCAGGCCGCGCTGCGCCAGGTCGCAAACCGCCTCGTCGGCATCCTGCACGGCTGCCTGAAGACCCACACCACCTACGACGAAGCAACCGCCTGGAGCCACCACATGCCCGGCGCCGCTTGACACTGAAGAACCTGGGATGTCTGCCGCGCATAGCGTAAGCCCGGGCGTGCCGATGACGGGCTGCTTACGACTTCC
>DASSKA010000129.1:0-30275 GCA_035690905.1 Nocardioidaceae bacterium
GCCGTCGACGAGGCGCTGCAGAAGTGCCCGAGCGTGCGCAACGTGCTGGTGGTGAGGCGTACGGGGCAGGAGGTCGCGTGGGAGGACGGCCGAGACCTGTGGTGGCACGACTCGGTCGGGAAGGCCAGCGCCGACCACACCCCCGAGGCGTTCGACAGCGAGCACCCGCTCTACGTGATGTACACCTCCGGCACGACCGGGAAGCCGAAGGGCATCCTGCACACCACGGCCGGCTACCTGGTGGGCACGGCGTACACGCACTGGTCGGTGTTCGACCTCAAGGCGGACCAGGACGTGTTCTGGACGGCGGCCGACATCGGCTGGGTCACCGGCCACTCCTACATCGTCTACGGCCCGTTGGTGAACGGGACGACGTCGGTGATGTACGAAGGCACCCCGGACACCCCGCACAAGGGCCGCTGGTGGGAGATCATCGAGAAGTACAAGGTGAACATCCTCTACTGCGCTCCCACCGCGATCCGCACCTTCATGAAGTGGGGGGCGGAGATCCCGCAGAAGTTCGACATGTCCTCGCTGCGGGTCATCGGGTCGGTCGGCGAGCCGATCAACCCGGAGGCCTACATCTGGTACCGCGAGACCATCGGCGGCGGCCGCTGCCCGGTGGTGGACACCTGGTGGCAGACCGAGACCGGGATGATCATGATCAGCCCGCTGCCCGGGGTCACGTCCGGCAAGCCCGGCTCGGCGATGACACCGGTGCCGGGCATCTCGGCGCTGGTGGTCGACGACGCCGGGAAGGCCGTGGAGAAGGGGTCGGGCGGCTACCTGGTCCTCACCGAGCCGTGGCCGGCGATGCTGCGCACCATCTGGGGCGACGACCAGCGGTACCTGGACACCTACTGGTCGCGGTTCCCGGGGCTGTACTTCGCCGGGGACGGCGCGAAGCTCGACGAGGACGGTGACGTCTGGCTGCTCGGTCGCGTCGACGACGTGATGAACGTCGCCGGGCACCGGCTGTCCACCACCGAGATCGAGTCCGCGCTGGTGTCCCACCCGAAGGTCGCCGAGGCGGCCGTGGTCGGCGCCAACGACCCGGACACCGGCCAGGCCGTCAACGCCTTCGTGATCCTCCGGGAGAGCGCGGGCGACGGCGGTGAGGGCGTGGTCAAGGAGCTCCGCGACCACGTCGCCAAGGAGATCGGCCCGATCGCCAAGCCCAAGTCGATCATGGTGGTGCCCGAGCTGCCGAAGACCCGCTCGGGCAAGATCATGCGCCGGCTGCTGCGCGACGTCGCGGAGAACCGGCCGCCGGGCGACTCAACCACCCTTGCCGACTCGTCGGTGATGGACCTGATCACGGAGAACCTGAAGACCGCCAAACCGGAGGACTGAGCCTTCCTGAGTGAGCGAGGGGGCTGCCGGCGCCTGGGAGCGTCGGCAGCCCCCTCGTCGTACCTGCGCCCGCTCTTCCCAGACCCGCCGGTCGATAGGGTGAGGCCGGGACCGGGGTTGGCCCACCGCCGGGTTTGGCCCACCGCCGCACGGGCACAGGAGAGGCACCATGAGCACACAAGCGCCGCAGATCGACGAGCAGGGACGCTCGAAGCACACGCTCACGCCGATCGACGACGAGCCCACGATCGGTCGGCTGATCGCGGACGCCAGCCGGGACATCTCGAGCCTCGTCCACAACGAGATCGCGCTGGCCAAGTCCGAGCTGAAGGTGAGCATCAAGGCAGGCGGCACCGGTGCCGGCATGTTCGCCGGGGCGGCGTTCTTCGCGCTGCTCGGCCTGGTGATGCTGTCGATCGCCATCGCGCTGCTCATCAACTTCAGCGGCCTGGCGCTGGCCTACTGCTTCCTCATCGTGTTCGGCGGCTACCTGGGCTTCGCCGGTCTGCTGGGGCTGATCGGTATCCGCATGGTGCGCCGGGTCAGGCCGCCCGAGCGGGCCATCCACCAGGCCCAGGAGACCAGCCAGATCCTCAAGCGGAAGTAGGCCGTGGCCCGGCCACGGGCCGTCGCCGACGTCGTCGAGGTCCCGGGTCCCTGGCAGCACCGGTACGTCGCCGCGAACGGCGCTCGCTTCCACGTCGCGCAGGCCGACCTCGCCGCCGGCCCGGGTCCTCGGCCGTTGGTGCTGCTGCTGCACGGTTTCCCCGAGTTCTGGTGGGCCTGGCGGGCCCAGCTGCCGGTGCTCGCCGGCGCCGGGTTCCGGGCTGCCGCGATGGATCTGCGCGGCTACGGCGGCTCCGACAAGACCCCGCGCGGCTACGACCCGGTCACGCTTGCCCAGGACGTCAGCGGCGTGATCAAGGCGCTCGGCGAGCGCAGCGCGGTGCTGGTCGGGCACGGCTGGGGCGGGTACGTCGGATGGGCCACCTCGGTCCTGCACCGGCGGGAGGTGGCTGCGCTGTGTGCGGTGGCGGCGCCTCATCCGCTGAGCGCCCTGCGCGGGATGCTCCCCGGACCCGCCACCCGGGGCCGGCGGCGTGGGTCGCTCAGCGCTCTGCGCCACCTGCTCGCGATGCAGACTCCGATGCTTCCCGAGCGCCGGCTGGCCGACCCGTCCGGAAGGTTCCTCGGCGCGCACCTGCGCGCGTGGAGCGATCCGGGCTCCGGCTTCCCCGACGTCGAGGCCCTGTCGACGTACGCCGCGGCCTTCGGGCTGTGGCCGGCTCCGCACTGCGCGCTGGAGTACGACCGATGGCTGTTCCGGTCCCGGGTGCGCGCCGACGGCCGGCAATTCGACCGGGCGATGCGCGCGCCGGTGACCCAGCCGGTGCTGCTGGTCACCGGTTCGGCGGACCCGGCTCTGTCCGGCCCGGAGATCGGGCTCCGCTCGGGCGCGCACGTCACCGGCCCGTTCCGGTCCGAGGAGGTCGCCGGTGCCGGCCACTTCCCGCACGAGGAGCAGCCCGGGCACTTCAACAGCCTGCTGCTGTCCTGGCTCCGCACCCTCTGACGAGGCTCACGCGCAGCCGCCGGTGGACACCTGGTGGTTGCTGCTCAGCCCGGCGGCCGCACCCTGCGAGACCTGATCGGCGGTGAGCGCGTAGCCGGTGTCGTGGTTGGTCACCGACGCCGCGAACACCACGCCCATCACCCGGCCGGCCGACGACACCAGCGGCCCGCCGGAGTTTCCGGGGCGGACCAGCGCCCGCAGGGAGTACACCGAGCGGATCACCGCGCCGTTGCCGTAGATGTCCGGGCTGCGCAGCCGCTGCTCGCTGCGGATCCGGGCCGGCTCCACGTCGTACGGCCCGTCCTCGGGGTAGCCGAGCACCGCCGCCACCTCGCGGGAGTGCCCGTGCTTGGTGAAGTGGAGGTACGGCGCGTGCACGCCGTTGACCTCGAGAACCGCGATGTCCACGTCGGGGTTGTAGTAGACGACCGTCCCGGCGACCGTCTGGTCACCGACCAGCACGCTCGGATGGGTCACCCCGGCCACCACGTGCGCGTTGGTCATCACCCGGTCCGGGGCGTAGAGAAAGCCGCTGCCCTCCACCCCGTGGTTGCAGGAGTTCTCCCCGCGGATCTTGACGACGCTGGCCTGGGCCCGCGCCACGTCCGGGTCGCGGGAGATCCGGCTCGACGGCGGGGCGACCCGGACGATCCGCTCGGGCGCGAACGGCTCGAGGTAGCGCGGGAAGAAGCTCGACCCGACCACGTCGTTGAAGGCGTTGAGCGCCTCCACGGCGCGGTGCGGCATCACGCCGTTCACCTTCGACAGCACCACCGAGGAGCGCACCTGGTTGCTGACGATCGGCAGGCTGGCCCCGCTGACCGCGACCCCCAGCGCCCAGGCGACCACGAGCACCGCCGCCATGCTCAGCGCGGCCCCACCCACGGCGTCGAGGGCACGCACCGGCTGCCACCGGATCCGGTTGCGGATCCGGGCCCCGGCGTACTGCAGCACCGCCTGGCCGATGGAGGCGCAGGCGAGTACGACGAACAGGGCGCCCAGCGACACCCAGATCGACGGGGCGGCGTTCCCGAGCACCTGAGGAGCCAGCCAGATGCCGAACAGCCCGCCGAGCAGCAGCCCCGCGGTCGCGAACGCACCGGAGATGAAGCCCTGCCAGTAGCCGGACACCGCGTAGGCGAGCACGAGGACAACGAGCACCCAGTCCAAGACGTTCATGCAGGCCCTCACTGCTCCCGAAGGTGGTTCGCGTTCGGATTCGGCGGCGCGGCCGCACGGCCAGGCCCGGCCAGCATATGACCCGGGATGTCCCGGGTCGCCGCGGTGTCCCAGGGCTGCGTCCAGCCCACGAAGTCGAACAGCCGGGAGATGATCCCGGCCGTGAACCCCCACAGGATCAGGTCCTTGCTCTCCCCGATGAGGAAGCCCGGGCCCACGAACCCGGACGGGTGCCGCACCGAGATGCGGTGCCGCGGGTCGAGCAGCTCCTCGATCGGCACGCGGTAGACGGCATGCACCTCCCGCGGGTCCACCACCCCGACCGGGCTCTCGTCCCGCCACCAGGCGAGCACCGGGGTGACCGCGAAGTTGCTCGGCGGCAGCCACAGCTCCGGCAGCGTCGCGAAGATCTCCACCCCGTCAGGGTCGAGCCCGGTCTCCTCCTCCGCCTCGCGCAGCGCGGTGGCCTGCGCGGACCCGTCGACGTGGTCCACGGAACCGCCGGGGAAGGACACCTGGCCGGGGTGGGAGCGCATGTCGTGGGCCCGTTCGGTCAGCAGCAGGTCGGGTCCCGCCGGCCCGTGGCCGAACAGCATCAGCACCGCACCCTGCCGGGTGTCCTCGTCCTCCGGCGGGACGAACCGGGTCAGCTCCTCGGCCGTGATCGACGCCGCCCCCCGTCGTACCGGCTCCAGCCACTCCGGCAGCGGCGGGTGCCCCGAACGGTCCGGCGGCTGCAGCGAGGAGGTGTCTGGCACCCGAAGAGCCTACCCAGCATCGCGGACGGTCACGCTCACAGCGCGACGTGCAGGTAGCGCTGCACCATCGCCCGCAGCTGCTGGTAGGAGCCGACCTCGGTGAGCTCCTCGTGGACCACCCGGCCGTGCGCGTCGACGAGCACCACACCGGGCAGCCCGCGGACCCGGAACGGCGCCCTCAGCTGCGCCGTCGGGTCGGCAAGCAGCGGGTAGGTGACGCCGGTCGTCTTGGCCAGCTGCAGCGCGCCGGCCGGCTGGGTGTCCTGGTAGTCGATGCCCAGCACGGCGACCTTCCCCCGCGCCTGCTCGTGCAGCTTCTGGTAGTACGGCAGCTCGGCGCGGCACGGGCCGCACCACTGGGCGAACAGGTTCACCACCAGCGGGCCGCGCAGCTTCGCGAGGTCGACCGGGTTCCCGCCGCCCAGGCACGGCAGCGTCACCGCCGGCATGCCGTCACGGACCGGGCCGTGCCCCTTGGGGGTGGGACACGCCTCGACGCCCGCGCGCTGCTTGATCGCGCGCAACGCCGCGGTGTTCACGTCGACCTGGGCCTGCGCCTGCTGCTGGTGCGGGGTCGCGGCGGTCTGCCCGCCGCACGACGTCAGGAGTACGACGCACGCGAGCACCGAGACGAGCACCGCCCCCCGCCTGGGGAGGTTCATGCGCGCCCTTCGGTGCGGACCAGCTTGGCCGCCTCCACCGGATCGGTCGGGCCGGTGCCGTACGACGGGCACCACTTGGCGACCGGGCAGGCACCGCAGGCCGGCTTGCGGGCGTGGCAGATCCGCCGCCCGTGCCAGATCAGGTGGTGGGACAGCATCGTCCAGTCCCGCTTGGGGAACAGCGCACCGACGGCGTGCTCGATCTTCACCGGGTCGGTCTCGGTGGTCCACCCGAACCGGCCGGACAGCCGGGCGAAGTGGGTGTCCACGGTGATGCCCGGGACGTCGAACGCGTTGCCCAGCACGACGTTCGCGGTCTTGCGGCCGACCCCGGGCAGGGTGACCAGGTCCACCAGACGTGGCGGCACCTCACCGTCGAACCGGTCCACCAGCGCCTGCGAGAGCTTGAGCAGCGTGTCGGTCTTCGCGCGGAAGAACCCGGTCGGCTGGATGATCTGCTCCAGCTTGGCCCGGTCGGCGGCGGCCATCGCCACCGCGTCCGGGTAGGCCGCGAACAGGGTGGGCCGGACCGCGTTCACCCGCTTGTCGGTGGTCTGCGCGGACAGCACGGTGACCACCAGCAGCTCGAAGGCGTTGTCGAAGTCGAGCTCGCACTTGGCATCGGGGTAGGTCTCGGCGAGCACGCGGTTGATCTTCCGGGCCCGGCGCACCAGCGAGGTATCAGGCACGAGCACAGCCTACGGGGCCCGTCGTACCGCCTCGTCCGCCGCCGTCGGGCCCCGAATCGCGCCCCGCGGAGCGGGTTTTGGCGCAACAGCACCCGGATACGACAGACTGTGACATGAAGCACCGCCGGGCAGGCCGGCGTCGGACCCACCACGGTCGAACCCACCGCGGTCGAGGGCAGTACAAGGAGGAACCCCACAGTGGACAACGACGTGCTGCGTCAGGCCCCGCTCTTCAGCGCGCTCGACGACGAGGCCGCCGGGGCCCTGCGGGCCTCGATGTCGGAGACCAAGCTGCGCCGCGGCGAGGTGCTGTTCCACGAGGGGGACGCCGGCGACAAGCTGTACGTCGTCACCGAGGGCAAGATCAAGCTCGGCCGCACGTCCTCGGACGGCCGGGAGAACCTGCTCGCGATCCTGGGTCCCGGCCAGATGTTCGGCGAGCTGTCGCTGTTCGACCCGGGGCCACGTTCGGCGACGGTCACCGCGGTCACCGACTGCACCTTCATGTCCCTGTCCCACGAGGACCTGCTGCGCTGGCTGGACGGCCGCCCGAGCGTGGCCCGCGGCCTGCTCGCGCAGCTCGCCGCCCGGCTGCGCCGGGCCAACGACGTGGTCGCCGACCTGGTCTTCTCCGACGTTCCGGGCCGGGTCGCCAAGGCGCTCCTCGAGCTCGCCGACCGGTTCGGGCGCACCGCCGACGACGGGGTGCACGTGCACCACGACCTGACCCAGGAGGAGCTCGCCCAGCTGGTCGGCGCCTCCCGGGAGACGGTGAACAAGGCGCTGGCCGACTTCGCCTCCCGCGGCTGGCTGCGTCTCGAGCCGCGCTCGGTCGTCATCATGGACATGGAGCGGCTGTCCCGCCGGGCCCGCTAGGACGTCGACAGCAGGTAGTCGAGCTGGGCCCGCACGGACAGCTCGGCCGCCCCCCACAGCACGGGATCCACGTCGACGTACACCTTCTCGACGACCCGCCGCGCCAGCTCCGGCCCGGACCGCTCCTCCGCGCTCATCGCGGACAGCGCGCTCCGGACCTGCTCGAGCCGCTCGGCGCGGTGCGCCAGGTAGTGGTCGAGGACGGCCAGCGCGTCCGGGAGCACCGGTCCGTGTCCCGGCCAGACGGCCGACACCTCCCGAGCCTCGGCGAGCGCGTGCAGCCGCTGCAGCGATTCGAGGTAGGCGCCGAGCTTCCCGTCCGGGTGCGCCACCACCGTCGTACCCCTGCCGAGCACCGTGTCCCCGGTGAGCACCGCCCCCTCGGCCGGCAGCAGGAACGACAGCGAGTCCGAGGTGTGCCCGGGGGTGGCCACCACGGCGACCTCCAGGCCGTCCACCGCGACCACGTCCCCGTCGACCAGGCCCTCCGAGCCGAGCCGGTGTGCCGGGTCCAGCGCGCGTACCCCGCAGCCGACCCGCTCGGCGAACGCCCGGGCGGCCTCGGAGTGGTCGAGGTGGCCGTGCGTGAGGAGCACGACGCCGACCTCGCCGGCCTGGTCGGCGATGGCATCGAGGTGCGCGGCGATCAGCGGCCCGGGGTCGACCACCACGCTGCGCCGGGCCCCGGGCTCGCGCAGCACCCAGGTGTTCGTGCCGTCCAGCGTCATGATGTCGGCGTTCGGGGCGAGCACGCAGCGACCGCGCTCTCCGAACCGGCCGCCGGACCAGCCGGTCACGACCGGATCCGCGCCCGGATGCGCTCGCCGAGCGTGGCCAGGTGGTCGGGCAGGCTCAGGTAGGCGCCCTCCGCGTCGAGGACCGCCTCCGGCCGCACCGGCTCGCCGGGGCGCTCCGCGGCCGCGGCCAGCGCATCCTCGGCGGAGCCGAAGTCGAACAGCTCCAGGCAGGTGCAGTACGTCGGAGGGAGCATCATCATCGCGCCGCCCTCGACGGCGGTGACCGCCTCACGCAGCGACAGCCACAGCACCTTGTCGGACTCGGTGGAGACGTCGCGGGTGACCTGCCCGGCCGGCATCTGCGCCACGAAGAACCGGGCGTCGAACCGCCGCGGCTCGAACACCGGCGTCACCCACGAGCCCCACAGCCGCAGCAGGTCGGTGCGCAGCACCAGCCCACGCCGGGACAGGAACTCGGTGAAGGACAGCTCACGGGTCTCCAGCGCCACCCGGTCGCGTTCCCAGTCCGCTCCGGTGGTGTCCTCGACCAGCGCCTGCTCGTCGGGGCCGGCGAGCAGCACCCCGGACTCCTCGAAGGTCTCCCGCACCGCCGCGCAGACCAGCGCCCGCGCCAGCTCCACGGGCACGCCCATCAGGGCGGCCCACTGCTCCGACGACGGCCCGACCCAGGCCGCCGCCTCGTCGAAGTCGCGCGGGTCGACTCCGCCTCCGGGAAACACGCACATCCCGGCGGCGAAGGCCATGTCCACGTGCCGGCGCAGGAAGTACACCTGCAGGGACCCGGCCGACCCGTCCCCGTCCCGCAGCAGCACCACGGTCGAGGCGTGCCGCGGCTGCACCGGCTCGGTCGACCCGGTGGCGAACGCCCGGGCGTGCTCGGCCAGGCTCTGCGGCAGCCGCCGGGTCGGGTCCATCGGCTCAGACCTCGACGAGCAGCTCGACCTCGACGGGCGCGTCCAGCGGCAGCACCGGCACACCGACGGCCGAGCGGGCGTGCGTGCCGGCGTCGCCGAACACCGCGCCGAGCAGCTCCGAGGCGCCGTTGGCCACGCCCGGCTGGCCGGTGAAGTCGGTGGTGGAGGACACGAACGCGACGACCTTCACCACCCGCTTCACCGCGGACAGGTCGCCGACCTCCGCCTTGACCGCGGCGATCGCGTTCAGCGCGCACTGCCGCGCGCACTCGGTGGCCTGCTCGGCGCTCACCTCGCCGCCGACCTTCCCCTTCGCGATCAGCTCGCCGCTGCGCGAAGGCAGCTGACCGGAGGTGTAGACGTAGCTGCCGGAGCGCACCGCGGGCACGTACGCCGCCACCGGCGCGGCCACCTCCGGCACCTCCAGCCCCAGCGACGCCAGCCGCTCCTCCGGGGTCGATCCCTCGGCGTTCATGACCGGGCTCACGAACGGGGCCGCTTGAAGTAGGCGACCAGGTTCTCGGGGTTCATGCCGGGCACGATCTGCACCAGCTCCCAGCCGTCCTCGCCGAAGTTGTCGAGGATCTGCTTGGTCGAGTGCACCAGCACCGGCGCCGTGAAGTATTCCCATTTGGTCATGCCCGGGAGCCTAGCCCCGGTCGTCCCTATAGCCTGGTGCGGGTGGATCCTCGGGAGGTGCTCACGCGTACGTCGGACGGGCCCGATGCCGTGGTCCGGTACGCCGACCATGCCGACGGCGTCATCGACGTGTTCCACCCGTCACAGGGCCACGCCGTCGGGCCCCTCGTCGTACTCCTGCACGGAGGGTTCTGGCGCCAGGAGTGGGACCGGATGCACGCGCGACCACTGGCCAACGCGCTGGTCGCCGAGGGGCTGACCGTCGCGGTGCCGGAGTACCGCCGCGTCGGCGGCGCGGGCGGCTGGCCGCAGACCTTCGACGACGTGCGCACGGTGATGTCCGCGCTGCCCGGCCTGCTGAGCGGGATCGGCCTGCCCACCGACGGCGACGTCGTGGTGGCCGGCCACTCCGCCGGCGGGCACCTCGCGCTGTGGCTGGCCGGCGAGGGCCTCGACCTGACCCGGGTGGTCGGTCTGGCACCGGTCGGCGACCTGCGCGCCGCCGCCCGCGACCGGCTTGGCGACGACGCGACCGTCGAGCTGCTCGGCGGGGGCCCGGAGGACGTGCCGGACCGGTACGACGCCGCCGACCCGGCCACCCGGTTGCAGGACCGACCGGACTGCCAGGTCGTGGTCGTGCACGGCTGCGAGGACACCATCGTCCCGGTCGCGAACAGCCGCGGGCTGGCCGCGCGGCACCCGTTCGTGGACCTGCGCGAGCTGCCGGGGATCGAGCACTTCGGGGTGATCGACCCGATCTCCGAGGCGTGGCCCACGGTTCTCTCCGCGCTACGAGGTGAGCAGGTGCCGCTGGGATGACCGACCGGATCGATGTACCAGCCCTGCCCCGCCCGCTGTCCGGCGGGAGGTCGCGGGCCTACGACGCCGTGCTCACGACCGTGCTGCTGCTTCCGGTGCTGGTGTTCCCGTTCACCTCGGTGCCCAGGTTCGCGACGCTGCTCAGCTTCATCGAGATCGTGCCGCTGCTGATGCGTCGAGTGCAGCCGGCCGGGTGCTTCTACACCGTCACCGCCGCCACGGCGCTGCAGCTGGCGCTGATCGACACCCCGACCTGGGGGCAGGTCGCGATGCCGTTCGCGGTCTACGCGGTGGCCGCCTACGAGAGCACCGCCACCGCCCGGGTCGCCCTGGTGGCGAGCCTGGTCCTCGCGGTCGCCGGCCCGGCGGTCTGGGTAGCTGGTGAGGGCCTGCCCGCTCAACAGGTCTTCTTGTGGTTCAGCACCGCCATCCTGCTGCTTGTGGCGGCCTGGGCGCTCGGGTCGATGGTCAAGGCGCAGCGGGCCTACGCCATGGAGGTGCGCACCGGTGCCGAGCGGCTGGAGCGGGAGGCGGCTCTGAAGGCGGACCTGGCCGAGGCCCGCCAGGCCCTGGAGGGCGGTGGACCCGCCGCAACCGAGCAGGAGGCGGTGGCCCAGCCCGACCTGGAGGACGTGCGCTCGCTGGTCGAACAGGCCAGGGAGAGCGGCATGCGGGTCACCGCGGACATCGCTGAGCAGACGTCCACCGTCTCCGCCGGAACCGGGCTGACGGCGTACCGGATCGTGCAGGAGGCGCTGTTCAACGTGCGCAAGCACGCCGGCGCGGCCGCCGAGGTGCACGTCTCCGTGCGGTTGATCGGCGGTGACCTGGTGGTCGAGATCCTCGACGACGGGTTCGGAGCGGACCGCACCTGGGAGCAGATGCCGGGCACCGGCCGGGGCCTCGCCGCGATGCGGGAGCGGGTCGACATGCACGGCGGTCACCTGGAAGCGGGTCCCCGGCAGGGCGGCGGTTTCGCGGTCCGGGCCCGGCTGCCGCTGCTGTCCCGCGAACCGCGGGCCTGACGCGCCCCGTGGCGCGGGGTGAGAGTCTGTGCTCATGGACAGACCATCCGCGCGCCGGGTCGCGATCGTGGGTGCCGGCCCGGCCGGGACCGCGCTGTCGCTGGGCCTGCTGAAGCAGGGGTACGGCGTCACGCTGGTCTCCGACCGGACCGCCGAGGAGATCCGGCACGGATCGGTGATGTCGAGCCAGATCACGTTCGAGTCCGCGCTCGAGATCGAGAACGCGCTGGGGATCACCGACCTGCTGCCCCCCGCGCCGAAGATCGAGCGGATGGCCTACCGGACCGACCGGACCGACGGCTCGTCGACGGGGTTCGCGACCCGGCTGGACACCCCGGCCCGGTCCATCGACCAGCGGCTGCGGCTGCCGCTGCTGCTCGAAGCGATCGAGGGGCTCGGCGGCAAGGTGGTGGTCCGTTCCGCGGAGGCGGACGACCTGGACGACCTGGCCGGGGACCACGACCTGGTGGTGGTCTGCACGGGACGCGGGGGGCTGTCGTCGCTGTTCGAGGTCGATCCGGCCCGTTCGCCGTACTCCTCGCCCCAGCGGGTGGCGGCGCTGACCTACCTGCGCGGCGTGGCGCCGGACCCGGCCGGGCCGACACTCCGCTACCACAGCCTGGAGGGCGTCGGCGAGTGCTTCACCTGCCCGGCGCTGACCGTCGAGGGGCCCTGCGACATCGTCGTGGTCGAAGGCGTGCCCGGCGGGCCGCTGGACTGCTGGGACGACGTACACACCGAGGAGGACCACCTGGCTCGGCTGGAGAGCGTGCTGTCGGAGCACTTCGCCGACGAGTGGCTGCGGCTGCGCGACGGTTGGGGTCTGATGGACGAGGGCTCGATGCTGCGCGGCCGGATCACCCCGGCGGTCCGGCACCCGGTGGGCGTGCTGCCCTCAGGGACACCGGTGCTCGGGATGGCCGACGTGGTGGTGCTCAACGACCCGCTCACCAGCCAGGGATCCAACAACGCGATCAAGTCCGCGTCCTTCTACCTGGAGGCGATCACCGCGCACGACGGTCCGTTCGACCGGGACTGGATGGAGCGCACCTTCGCCAACTTCTGGCGCGGCTGGGGGCAGTGGGCGACCGCGTGGACCAACTCCTGGCTGCAGCCGGCGTCACCGCACCAGCGGCAGGTCGTCGACGCCGCGGCAGAGCACCCGTCGGTGGCCGCCCGCATCGCCGCCGGCTTCGACGACGCCCGGTTGTTCAGCCCGTGGTGGTTCTCCGCCGAGGACGCGCGGGTGTTCCTGGACGAGATGCTGGCCGCAGAGCGGGCCCGGTTCGACCCGCACGACCTGCGGCGGGCGCTGGGCCAGTACGCCACCGGGGTCACCGTGGTCACCACCGAGGACGCCGAGGGCAACCGGTGGGGGATGACCGCGAACTCCTTCACCGCGGTGTCGCTGAACCCGCCGATCGTCTTGTGGGCGGCCGCGAAGAGCTCACCGTCGATGCCGGCGTTCGACCGCGCCGAGCGGTTCGCGGTCAACGTGCTCGCCTCCGACCAGCACCACCTGTCCCGGCAGTTCTCCACCTCCGGCACCGACAAGTTCGAGGGGGTCCGGCTGGCGCCCGGCTCGATGCCGGTGCTCGAAGGCGCGGTCGCGTCCTTCGAGTGCCGTACGACGCAGCGGGTCGACGCCGGGGACCACGTGGTGTTCTTCGGGGAGATCGACTCCTACGCCGCCCCCGGCGGGGAGCCGCTGGTGTTCCACAGCGGCTACTACCGGATCGCCACCCGCCACCCCGACCTCTGAGCGACTTGTTCAGGGGTGGCCCACGCGTCCCGGGCCTTTACCAGGGTCCCATGGTAAGAGCCCGCCTCCCATGGTGAATTCACCATGGGAAGCTGCCCTCTTCCATGGGGAGTTCGCCGGGAAGGAGCGGCGAGGGATACGACGGGCAGCCGCTTGCCGTCGTACGACGGGATAGCCACTCGTCGCGGGCCAGCTGTCCGACATGGTCCGACCCGCCAGAAGCCGTCCACAGCACCGGATGCGCCTCGCGTTTCCACCATTCGGAAGTTCCCCGTGGCGCTAGGCCAGCGCAACCCCGACGGTGTCGGCATGGACCCGCTTCGTGTCATCGCACAGGCAGACGGCTTCTTCACTCGCAAGCAAGCCATGCAGGCCGGTTATGACGCCAAGGCGATCGCCCGCGCCCTCAAGGGCGGGCAGTGGGTGAGGGTCCGCCCCGGGGCGTACACCTACCCCGATCTGTGGGAAGCCGTCGATCCGGTCGCGCAACACCTGTGCCGCGCGCACGCGGTCGCCCGCAAGCTCGGCGGCCGGGTTGCCCTCAGCCATGTGAGCGCTGCGCTGGAGCACGGGCTCACCGTCTGGAACGTCGACCTGAGCCTCGTACACGTGACTCGCCTGGACGGCGGTGCCGGCCGGATCGAGGCAGGGGTGGTGCACCACGAGGGCCTGACGTGTCAGGACGATCTCCGCGAACGCAACGGAATCCTGGTCATGAAGCCTGCCCGCGCAGCGCTCGAGACTGCCACCATGACCACCGCTGAAGGTGGGTTGGTCGTGCTCGACTCCCTGCTCCACTCGAAGGACAGCGACCGGACGAGGGACGAGCTGGACGCAACCTTCGATCCCATGAAGCGCTGGCCGGAAGCACGGCGGCTGGTCATCCCCGTGCGGATGGCCGACGGACGCGCAGAGTCCGCAGGGGAGTCGCGAGGGCGGCACCTGTGCTACGCCCACCACATCCCCGCGCCCGACCTGCAGTACAAGGTGTACGACGAGCACGGAACCCTCGTGGGCATCTCGGACTACGGCTGGCCCGAGCACAGGCTGCTCGGGGAGTTCGACGGGAAGATCAAGTACGGCCGACTGCTCAAGCCGGGCCAGGAGCCTGGCGAGGTCGTGTTCGAGGAGAAGAAGCGCGAGGACCTGCTCCGCGAGATCACGCGCTTCGGGATGGTGCGGATCATCTGGACCGACTACGACCGGCCGACTCACACCGCACTTCGGATCTGGCGGATGCTGCGGCGCGCTGCCTGAAGGGGGCTCGGCGCGCTGCCTGAAGGGGGCTCGGGTTTGGGCCCCAGCCGAGCTCGTCGTACCAACTTCCCACGGAAAGGTCCTGCTGCCCATGGTGAATTCACCATGGAGAGCGTCCCTTTACCATGGCACCCTGCTTGGCCTCTAGGCGCTAGCGCAACACCGTTGTTTCGTATGGCTGTCCCAGTATGTCGTTGAGGGCCTCGGCTGGGGTGCGCCAGTCCAGGGTCTTGCGGGGTCGGCCGTTGAGTTCGCGGGCGACGGCGGCGAGGTCGTCGGGGGTGTGGCGGCGCAGGCTGGTGCCTTTGGGGAAGTACTGGCGGAGCAGCCCGTTGGTGTTCTCGTTGGAGCCGCGTTGCCAGGGGCTGTGGGGGTCGGCGAAGTAGATCGGCATGTCGGCCTCCATCGAGATCCGGTGGTGCATGCCCATCTCCTTACCGTTGTCCCAGGTCAACGACCGGCGCAGCTGGTCGGGCAGCGCGGCGATGGTCGGGGTCAATGCCTGGTAGAACTCCTCGGCGGTACGTCGTCGGGGCAGGTGGATCAGCATCACGAACCGGGTGGACCGTTCCACCAGGGTCCCGATCGCGGAGGCGTTGTTGGCGCCGATGATCAGGTCGCCTTCCCAGTGCCCGGGCACCGCCCGGTCCTCGGCCTCGGCTGGACGCTCACGGATCGAGATCGTCCCGGCCAGACGTCCCCGTCCGCACGCGGCGGCCTCGACCCGGCGGGTCTGGGAGTGCCGCCGGGTCCGCTGGGTCCGCAGGTAGGCGGTCAGCTCCCGCTTCAGCGACCCGCGGGCCTGCACGAACAGCGACTGGTAGATGGTCTCCGCGCTCACACGCATCACCGGATCATCTGGATGGTCCCGACGCAACCGGTAGGAGATCTCCTGAGGCGACCACTTGGCCTCCAGACCGGCCACGACATAGCGCCGCAGCCGTCCGGGTCGGGACAGCTTCCGCGGCCGTGCATGCGCGGTCCGGGCGGTGGCCTCGGCGCGGGCCTGCGCCGTCAACGGCCGGTAGCTGCCCTTGCGGCTGGCGTGCCGGCGGACCTCCCGGCTGATCGTGGACTTGTGCACCCCGATCGCCTCGGCGACCTGGCACTGGGTGTGCCCGGCAGCCAGCATCAGCCCAATCGTCTCCCGGTCGGTGACGGTAAGCCGTCGATAGGCGCAGCCGGCTCGGCCGGCCCGTGAAGATGGCGGAATCACACCTCCGCAGTCTCGAAGCCACAGCCGCGCCGCGTCGTACGACACACCGGCCGACTCCGCAGCCTCACGCAGATGCACCCCCGCCCGGACCCCCGCCCAGACCTTCTCCCGGACCCCACCCAGAACCTCAACACCATGCGGCATCCCGCAACACCTCCAACATCGAGGCGTTGCGCTAGGACCTGGAAACCGCCCTGGTAAAGGCCCCCGCGAGGGTAAAGGCCCCCGCGAGGGCAATGGCCCCCGCGAGCGAGGCGGGGACGACCACTCAGATCAGCTTGGGCTCGGTCTTCTCCCGGACCTCGTCCTCGGTGACCCCCGGCGCGAGCTCGACGAGCCGGAGCCCCTCCGGGGTCACGTCGATCACGCACAGGTCGGTGATGATCCGCTGCACGACGCCCTTGCCGGTGTAGGGCAGCGAGCACTCGTTGACGATCTTGTACGACCCGTCCTTGGCCACGTGCTCCATCAGCACGATGACCCGCTTGGCGCCGTGCACCAGGTCCATCGCGCCGCCCATGCCCTTGATCATCTTCCCGGGGATGGTCCAGTTCGCGATGTCGCCGGAGGCCGAGACCTGCATCGCGCCCAGGATGGCGGCGTCGATCTTGCCGCCGCGGATCATCCCGAACGACGTCGCGGAGTCGAAGAACGACGCTCCCTTGCGCAGGGTCACGGTCTCCTTGCCGGCGTTGATCAGGTCGGCGTCCTCCTCCCCGTCGTATGGGTAGGGCCCGACCCCGAGGATGCCGTTCTCGCTCTGCAGCACCAGCTCCACGCCCTCGGGGACGTAGTTCGGGACCATGGTCGGCAACCCGATGCCCAGGTTGACGTAAGACCCGTCGGTCAGCTCCGAGGCGGCCCGCGCCGCCATCTCCTCACGCGTCCAGCTCATGTCAGATCTCCTCGGTCAGTGGTTTCGAGACGCTCACTTCGTCCGCTCCTCAACCACCACTGCGCTCTCGCACCGTCCTCTTCTCGATCCGCTTCTCCGCCGCCTGCTCCGGGGTCAGCGCCACCACCCGCTGCACGAACACCCCGGGCGTGTGCACCTCGTTCGGGTCCAGCTCTCCCGGATCCACGAGCTGCTCGACCTCGGCGACAGTGACCCGTCCGCACATCGCGGCCATCGGGTTGAAGTTGCGCGCCGAGTCCCGGAACACCAGGTTCCCGTGCCGGTCACCCTTCCACGCCCGCACCAGCCCGAAGTCGGCCACCAGCGCCTGCTCCAGCACGAACTCCTTGTCGCCCTCGGCGGTGGTGAAGGTGCGCACCTCCTTCGCGGGGGAGGAGACCGTCACGTTCCCCGCGTCGTCGTACCTCCACGGCAGCCCGCCCTCGGCGACCTGCGTGCCGACCCCGGTCGCGGTGAAGAACGCCGGGATCCCGCACCCACCGGCCCGCATCCGCTCGGCCAGCGTGCCCTGCGGGGTCAGCTCCACCTCGAGCTCGCCGTGCAGGTACTGCCGCGCGAACTCCTTGTTCTCTCCGACGTACGACGAGACCATCCGGCGGATGCGCTTGGCGGACAGCAGCCGACCCAGCCCCCACTCGTCGACACCGCAGTTGTTCGAGATCGCCTCCAGCTCGTCGGCGCCCTGCTCCAGCAGGGCCTCGATCAGCACCGACGGGATCCCGCACAGGCCGAAGCCACCCACCGCGATCGTCGACCCCGACGCGATGTCGGCCACCGCCTCCGCGGCACTGCCCACCACCTTGTCCACCGAACAACCTCCTCGTCCGACCGTGATGCTCTACGCGCAACGGATGCGATCCTAGTCACGTCGGCACTCCGCCCGCCGGGCCAGGCTCCGGCAGCGGCCGGGCAAGGCTCCGGCAGCGGCCGGGCTAGGCTCGGGCGCGTGGCGTCTCCGACAGCAGAGATCGACTGGGCCGGCATCCGGCTGCACGTCGTGACCGGCAAGGGCGGGACCGGGAAGACCACGGTCGCGGCCGCGCTGGCGCTGGCCATCGCGTCGGCCGGCAAGAGCGTGCTGCTGTGCGAGGTGGAGGGCCGGCAGGGCATCGCCCGCCTGTTCGACGTGGCCCCGCTGCCCTACGAGGAGACCAGGATCGCCAGCGGACCCAGCGACGGCGGGGACCTCTACGCCCTCGCGATCGACCCGGAGTCCGCGCTGCTGGAGTACCTCGCGATGTACTACCGGCTCGGACGCGCCGGCAAGGCGCTCGACCGCTTCGGGGTGATCGACTTCGCGACCACCATCGCGCCCGGCGTGCGCGACGTGCTGCTGACCGGCAAGGTCTACGAGGCGGTGCACCGCAACCGGCGCAGCCGCAACGCGCGGCAGTACGACGCGGTGGTGCTCGACGCGCCGCCGACGGGCAGGATCCTGCCCTTCCTGAACGTGAACAGCGAGCTGTCCGGGCTGGCGAAGGTCGGGCCGATCCGCAGCCAGGCCGACACCGTGATGACCCTGCTGCGCTCGCCGCGCACCGCCGTGCACCTGGTCACCGTGCTCGAGGAGATGCCGGTGCAGGAGACCGCCGACGGCATCGAGGGCCTGCAGCATGCCAAGCTGCCGGTCGGCGCGGTGCTGGTGAACCTGCTGCGCAGCAACCAGCTCGACGACACCGCCCGCGCCGAGGCGCTCGCCGGCCGGCTGCCCCGCGCGGACATCGGCGACGACCTGACCTCGGTCGGCGTCGATCCGGAGCCGGCGCTGCTCGACGGGCTGCTGACCGAGGCGCACGAGCACGCCCAGCGACGGGCGCTCGAGGACGAGCAGCGCCGGCACATCGACAAGCTGGACGTGCCGGTGCTCGACCTGCCCCGGCTGCCGGACGGCGTCGACCTCGGGGGGCTCTACGAGCTGGCCGCCGAGCTGTGCGAACAGGGCGTGAGATGAGCAGCCGGACCCGAGCGCGCCACGGACGGCTGGCCGGCCGCGCCGAGCCCGCGCCGGTGCTCGACGTCGACGCGCTGCTCGACGACCCGGCGACCCGGATCGTGGTCTGCTGCGGCTCCGGCGGGGTCGGCAAGACCACCACGTCCGCGGCGCTGGCGCTGCGCGCGGCCGAGCGCGGCCGCCGGGTGGTGGTGCTGACCATCGACCCGGCCCGCCGGCTGGCGCAGTCGATGGGCATCGAGGCGCTGGACAACACCCCCCGGCCGGTGCCGGGCGCGCACGCCACGAACGGCGGATCGCTCGACGCGATGATGCTGGACATGAAGCGCACCTTCGACGAGGTGGTCGTGAGCCAGGCCAGCCCGGAGAAGGCAGCCCAGATCCTGGCCAACCCGTTCTACCAGGCGCTGTCGAGCTCGTTCGCCGGCACGCAGGAGTACATGGCGATGGAGAAGCTGGGCCAGCTGCACCGCGACGCCCAGCGCAGCGGCCGGTGGGACCTGATCGTGGTCGACACCCCTCCGTCGCGGTCGGCGCTGGACTTCCTGGACGCGCCAGAGCGGCTGTCCAGCTTCCTCGACGGCCGGTTCATCCGGCTGCTGCTGGCTCCCGCGCGCGGACCGGCCAAGCTGATGACGGCGGGACTGGGAGTGGTGACGAACGCGATGACCAAGATCCTGGGTGCCCAGGTGCTGCGCGACATGCAGACCTTCGTGGCCGCCTTCGACACGCTGTTCGGCGGCTTCCGTCAGCGCGCCCAGAAGACCTTCGAGCTGCTCCAGGCGTCCGGCACGTCCTTCCTGGTGGTGGCCGCTCCGGAGACGGACGCGATCCGGGAGGCTGCCTACTTCGTCGAGCGCCTCGAGGAGGAGCGGATGCCGCTGTCCGGGCTGGTGGTCAACCGCGCCGGCCAGCTGCCGCCGGGCGGGCTGTCCGCCGATGAGGCGACCGCCGCCGCCGAGCGGCTGGACCGGGCACGCAAGCGCAACGGCACCGCGACCGCCGCACTCACCGCGGGCCTGCTGCGGCTGCACGCCGAGCGGGTCCGCATCGTGGCAAGGGAGACTCGGCTGGCGCAGCGGTTCACCGCCGCTCACCCGCACGTGCCGACCCGGGTGCTCCCCGCGCTGCCCACCGACGTGCATGACCTGGACGGCCTGCGGCTGGTCGGCGAGCTGTTGGGCAGCCCGCGCTGAAGGCGCCGGGGTCAGGCGGTGACGGCGGCCAGGTCCGAGGCGGCGGTGCCGGCCACGTGGTCGGCCTTCGCGGTCTCGAGGAGCCGGCGCCATGAGGTGACGTTCGGCCGCTTGCGGAGCAGCGCCCGGCGCTCCCGCTCGGTCATTCCACCCCAGACGCCCCACTCGATCCCGTTGTCCAGGGCCTCGGCCAGACACTCGGTGCGCACCGGGCAGCCCGCGCACAGCATCTTGGCGCGGTTCTGTGCCGCACCACGCACGAACAGGTCGTCCGGTCGAGTTTTGTTGCACAGGGCCTGTGCGGCCCAGTCCTCGTTCCAGGTCATGATCGCTTCCTCCCAGAAGGCGCCCCGCGTCCGTCAGCGGGGAGAGTCAAACCCCACGTTCGAAGGTAAAGAGTTCAGAAGGAACGAAACAGACACAGAGGGAGGAACTTCTTGTAGTCCCAAGTAACTAGGGACAACCGCCAAGTGGTGGCGCACCGGCCCGGACAGGTGGCGGATGGGGCGTGAAGAGGGCCACGCGACACACGGTGTGCCCGGCCGTAGCACCCGGGTAGCTTCCCGGTAGTCCTTTCGGGCCAGCCCTGGGCGGTACGGCGCGACGCGCCCGGGGCGCCAGATGCGCGCGACGCGGCGCGGGATGCGGTAGGAGAGGACGCCTAGGGACGTTCCCGTACCCTTGCGACATGGCTTCTCGGAGAACCGACCGGCTGGGGTTCGGCAGCGTGCTGTCCCATCTGGCCGTGATGGTGGCGGTCGCCGCCGTGACGGGCGTGCTGGCAGCGGGCCTCGCGATCCCCTTCGCCGGGGTCTTCGGGCTCGGTGCGCGCACCGTCGCGAAGACCATGGACCACCTACCCGCGAAGCTGACCACCGCCCCGCTCGCCCAGCGCAGCCGGATGCTGGACGCCAACGGCAAGGTGATCGCCACCTTCTACGACCAGAACCGGGTCAACGTCACGCTGGCGCAGATGGCGCCGATCATGCGCAAGGCGATCGTCTCGATCGAGGACTACCGGTTCTACCAGCACGGCGCCATCGACCTGAAGGGCACGCTGCGGGCGTTCGTGGAGAACCAGGCCAGCAACGGCATCGTGCAGGGTGGCTCCTCGATCACCCAGCAGATGGTCAAGCTGACCCTGGTCAACCAGGCGAAGACCAAGGCGCAGTACCAAGCCGCCACCGCCGACACCTACCAGCGCAAGCTGCTCGAGCTGCGCTACGCCGTGGCGTTCGAGCGGAAGTACTCCAAGAACTGGATCCTGCAGCGCTACCTGAACCTGGCTTACTTCGGGGACGGCGCCTACGGCATCGAGGCCGCAGCCCGGCACTACTTCTCCAAGCACGCCGCGGACCTGAACCTCAAGGAGGCGGCACTGCTCGCCGGCCTGGTGCAGAACCCGAGCAACTACGACCCGACCACCAACCCCGAGGTCGCCCGGCAGCGCCGCAACACGGTGCTGGCCCGGATGGCGCAGCTGCAGGTCATCTCCCCCGAGACCGCCAAGAAGGCCGAGCACAGCAGCCTCGGCCTGAACGTCACCCCAGCACGCAACGGCTGCATCTCCTCTGTCGCACCGTGGTTCTGCGACTACGCGCGGGCCTACCTGCTCGCCGACCCCGCGATGGGCAAGACCCCGCAGGCGCGACTGCAGAAGATCAACGGCGGCGGACTCACCATCAAGACCACGCTGAAGCCACGGATCGAGAAGGCCGCGACCCGCGCGGTGCGCGACCACGTGTACCCCACCGACCACGCCATCGGCGCGCTCGCCATGGTCCAGCCGGGCACCGGGAACGTCCGGGCACTGGCGCAGTCACGGCCGATGGGCGCGGAGAAGAGGAAGGGCCAGACCTTCCTCAACTACGTGGTCCCCAAGAAGTACGGCGACGCGAACGGCTTCCAGGCGGGCTCCACCTTCAAGGCGTTCGTGCTGTCCGCGGCGATCGACCAGGGCATCCCGCTGGACACCACGATCAACGCACCGCCGCAGGTCTCGATCCCGGTCAGCAACTACAAGCGCTGCGACGGCTACATCAAGAGCGGGGACGTCTGGAGCCCGGTCAACTCCACCGGCTCCGGCACGTTCAACCTCTACACCGGAACCCAGCTGTCGGTGAACACCTTCTTCGCCCAGCTCGAGGAGCGGACCGGGTTGTGCGAGCCGGTGCACCTGGCTCGGGAGATGGGGCTGGTGGTGCCGGACTCGCAGGTCTACCCGCCGTTCACCCTCGGCATCACCGACACCAACCCGCTGAGCATGGCCGCGGCGTACGCGACCTTCCCGGCGCGGGGCGAGTACTGCAACCCGCGTCCCGTGACCGAGGTCATCGACTCCACCGGCAAGGTGGTCAAGAAGTACCCCCAGCAGTGCCACCAGGTCATCGGCGAGGACGTCGCGGACGCTGTCAACTCCGTGCTCCGCGGGGTGCAGGAGCCCGGCGGCTTCGGGTACGACGTGGGCATCAGCCTCAACCAGCCCTCGGCGGCCAAGACCGGCACCAGCGAGAACAACCGCTCGGTGTGGTTCATCGGCTACACGCCGAACATGTCCGCCGCTGCGATGCTCGCCGGCGTGAACTCCGCGGGACACTGGAAGAGCCTCAACGGGATGACCATCGGCGGGCAGTACGTCGCCCAGGCACACGGAAGCTCCAACGCCGGACCGATCTGGGGCCAGGCGATGAAGGCCATCGAGGACATGCTGCCGAACGAGCACTTCCACCGGCCCAACCCGCGCACCATCCAGGGGCAGATGATCACCCTGCCGACCGTGGCCGGCCAGACACCCCAGAAGGCCGCGGACATCCTGCGCCGCGCCGGCTTCAGCCCGGTGATCGGCCCGTCGGTGAACTCGAGCTACGCCGCCGGCACGGTCGCCTACACCGACCCGGCGGAGGGCACCGAGCTGGGCACCGGGTCCACGGTGACCATCTACGTCTCCAACGGCACCCCGGTGCCGCCGCCCCCGCCGACGAACCCGTCGCCGCCGCCCGCCACCCACTCGCCGGGCCCGCAGCCGCCCAGCCCCGGCGGTGGCGGTGGGAACGGCAACGGAAACGGGAACGGGAAGCCGAAGCCCTAGCCGAACCGGTCAGCCCAGCTGGCGCCGCACCTCGGCCGCCACCGAGCCGCCCTCGGCCCGACCCCGGACCTGCGGCTGCAGGGCGCCCATCACCTTGCCCATCGCGCGCATGCCCTCCGCGCCGACGCCCAGCCTCTCGATGGTCCCGGCGACCAGCGCGCTGATCTCCTCGTCGGAGAGCTGCTCGGGCAGGTACTCGACGATCACCTCCGCCTCGGCCCGCTCCTTGGCCGCCTGCTCCGCACGGCCGCCGCCCTCGAACGCCTCGGCCGCCTCGCGCCGCTTCTTGGCCTCGGTGCTGAGCACGCCGACCACGTCGTCGTCGCTGAGCTCGCGCGGCTGCTTGCCGGCGACCTCGGCGGTGGTGATCGCGGCCAGCAGCATCCGCAGCGTGGAGGACCGCAGCTCGTCGCGGGACTTCATCGCGGTGGTCAGGTCGGCACGAAGACGGTCCTTGAGGTCGCTCATGGGCACATTGTCCCCCTCCGGCGGCCGCCCGCTCCATGCCGGTGGGCTTCTGGCCGTGTGGCACGCTGGCCCCATGCCACGCACCCCCGCCACCGCCTCCTCGCGCCTGGGCCGCGTCCTCGGTCTGGGCGCCCTCGCCGGGGCGGCCGGCCTTGGGTACGCCGCGGGCGTCGAGGTCCGCTGGTTCGCCCTGCGTACGACGAACCTGCCGATCCTGCCGGCCGGCAGCGAACCGGTGCGCGTGCTGCACATCTCGGACCTGCACCTGACTCCAGCACAGCAGCTGAAGCAGGCCTGGCTGCGCAGCCTCGCCGAGCTCAAGCCGGACCTGGTCATCAGCACCGGCGACCACCTGGCGCACCCGGACGCCGTGCCGGTCGTGCTGGACGCGCTGGACGGTCTGCTCGACGCCCCCGGGGTCTTCGTGCTCGGTTCCAACGACTACTACGCGCCGACGCTGCGCAACCCGGCTCGGTACCTGCTGCCCGACGACGGCCGCCGCAACACCCATGCTCCTCAGCTGCCCTGGGGCAGCCTGCTGGACGGGCTGACCAGGCGCGGCTGGCTGAGCCTCGACAACGAGCGCGGCGAGCTCACCGTGCGCGGGCTGCGGTTCTCCTTCGCCGGCGTGGACGACCCGCACCTCGGGTTCGACGACCTCGCCGCCGTGTCCGGACCCGCCGACCCCGAGGCCGACGTGCGGGTCGCGGTCAGCCACGCGCCGTACCTCCGGGTCCTGGACGCCTTCGCCCGCGACGGGTACGACGCGGTGTTCGCCGGGCACACGCACGGCGGTCAGCTGCGGCTGCCCGGCTACGGCGCACTGGTCACCAACTGCGACCTGGACACCCGAAGGGCCAGCGGTCTGCACCGGCATCCGGCTCATGCCCCGGCCGGCGCCCCGGGCTCGACGTGGCTGCACGTGTCCGCGGGGATGGGCACCTCGCCGTACGCCCCGGTCCGGTTCTGCTGCCGCCCGGAGGCCACGCTGCTCACGCTCACGTCCCGCTCCGCGTCCTGAAGCCTGGTCGGTTTCGCCGAGCAGGACCCGCTCAGGTAGACTCGCGTCGCTTTCGGGCTGTGGCGCAGTTTGGTAGCGCGCTTCGTTCGGGACGAAGAGGCCGCAGGTTCAAATCCTGTCAGCCCGACCCACAGAAATCGCAGGTCAGAGGCCCTCGCCGGGCAACCGGCGGGGGCCTTCTGCGTGCCCGTCCCGTGAGCCCTCCCGCACCGTGCAGCAACGAATTCGCAAGTTCGTTCTGCCCGCCCAGGCGGGTGGTCAGCGCCGTACGCCGGCCAGCCAGTCCGAGTACGGCAACGGTGCCGCAGCGTCCTCGACCTGGGCGAGGAACTCGCCCTCCAGCCAGTTCCGCAACCGCTGAACGGGTTCCGGGGCGGGCAGGGTCATCAGCGTGCCCTCACCGGACAGCGACTCCACGCGTGAGATCAGCGCGCGCAGCAGGCCGATCTCCCTGCGCACGTCCCGGCCGACGACCACATCGATGTCGACCAGCTCGCGGCCATCTCGGATCGCCTCTCGGGCGATGATCCGGGCCGGGTCCCAGTTCGCGGCGTGGCTGGCGACGTACTCAGCCAGCTCGGCGGCGAGGTCCCGGAACGTCGGGTCGGCCATCCGGTCGCCGATCAGGTACAGCTCCCGGGTGTACTCCGCGAGGTTCTCGTCGTGCACGACCAGCAGCGGCGCCGGGCATCCTCGGAACCGCACCACCGCCCAGCTCTGCGGGTCCGGCTCCGGGTCGTGGCGCTGCGCGCTGCGGGTCACGTGCGCGGTGCCAGGATTCGCAACGTCCCCGTCGGAGCCGGACGAAGCCGAAGCGAACTCCGCCCAGACCCGCTTCCCCGCGGACAGCTCGTCGATGCCCCAGCTGGTGGCGAGCGCCGAGACCAGGAACATCCCGCGGCCGGTGGCGGCGGCGTGGTCGGCGGTCGGCTCATCGAGAAGGGGACCACTCAGCTCCGGCTGCCGCGCCAGGACGTCCACCGAGCCCATCCCGGCGTCGGCCACGGCGAGGTGTACGGCACCGGAGCGCCGCTCCAGCTCGATCCGGAAGTAGGTGCTGCCGCTGTGCAGGGTGGCGTTCGTGGCCAGCTCGCTGACGCACAGGCCGACGTCCTCCGCGAGCCTCTCGCAGCCCCAGTCGGCCAACGCGTCGTTGACGAACCGCCGCGCCGCCGGCACGCTCGCAGGCTGCGCCACCATCCGCACCTCCGCCCGCGACGGTGGCCCGTCGTGTACCGATCCCACCCGGACATTATCGGACATAGTGCCGCTGAAGTGGAGGGCGCGAAGCAGCCTGGTCGCTCTCAGCGTCGTATCAGGCATATCCGTCCAGACTGGACGCATGACTTCGATGCCCTCTCGCGAATGCGATGCCCTGGCCGGACCGGGACGGGCCGTGACCACCGTCGGCTGGCTGGTGGCGGTCTGGTGCCTCGGCTTCGCGACCGCCAACCTGGTCTTCGAGCTCAGCGACCACTTCACCGGCGGGCCGCTGGCTGCCTACGCGACCGGGATCTCGGTGCTGGACTGGTTCGTCTTCGGCTTGAAGCTGCTCGGTGCCAGCGTGGCAGTCCTGACGGTGACCAGGCTTCCCGGAAGCATCCGTCCCGGCGCAGTGGCCGTGCTGGCGTGGGGTGCCGCCGCGCTGCTCGGCCTCTACTCACTCGGCAACGTGGTGGAGACGGCCGGCATGGCGACCGGGCTGGTGGGCAGCCCGGACCAGATCACGCTGCGGGGCCTCGGCTATGTGCTGTTCTTCCTGCTCGGCGCCGTCGGCTACACCACGCTGGCCCGCTCGTTCTCGCGACGGTACGACGTGGGCAGACGCGCGATGTTCCTCGGGATGCTCGGCGCTCCCCTGGTGCTCGGCCTGATCCTGCTGGCCATCCCGATGCTGCTCGTCGCCACCGGAGTGATGCCCGACCTGGGCGGCCTCGGGCAGTGAGCGTCGCCCGTTGTCGTGGAAGGATGGTGGCGTCGGCAATCTAGGTGCACCAAGGGATTGGACAGCGTGGTGGAACGGTGAGCCGCCGCGCTCGACGCGTCGACGTCAGACGCTGATGGCGACCGGCTCGGGCTCCTCGAGCTGCGCCAGCCTGCGCAGCCCGAAGGTGAGGCAGACCAGTGCGGCACCCTGGACCACCAGCGCGAGCAGCCCGTGGGCGGGCCGCTCCCCGAACACCACGAAGCCGAAGAGCACCGCGACCAGCACATCGACGACGTTCAGCACCGGCATCGACTTGGCGAGCGGCGCGATCTGGTAGGCGCGCTGGTTGATCGCGATCGCCCAGACACCGATGGCCACCATCGCGAGCAGCGGCCAGCGCAGCAGGCTGGCCACCAGGGCTTCGGACTGCACGCTCGCGCCGATCAGCTTCAGCAGGCCGCCGGTCAGCCCGAACAGGGTGCCGGCCGCGACTCCCAGCAGCGAGGCGCGCGCGCCCGGACCCGGCACTCCCCTGGCCGCCAGGGTGATCAGGCCTGCGACCACGACCCCCGCGACCACCATCACGGCCGCGGTCCCTTGGTCGGGCGCTGCCTGGCTCGGCCTCGGGTTGGCGACCACGAGGAACACCGCGAGCGCAGCGGAGATGATCACCACCGCGCCGACCTCCGCCCGTTCGGGCAGCCTGCGGTCGAGTCCGGCCCGCACCAGCACGGCGAGCACCACACCGGTCAGCATCAGCGGCTGCACCAGGGCGATGGCGCCCAGCTTCAGGGCGACGGCGTGCAGGAACAACGCGACCGCTCCGATCACGGAGCCGAGCAGCCAGGCGGGCCGGCGTACGACGTACTGCAGGATGCCCACCGCGCTGTGCACCGACTCCGGGGCACCACCGGCGACCCGGTGCTGCAGCGACGTCGAGAACGCGAACCCGCTCGCGGACAGCAGCGCGACGAGGGCGGCGAGAAGTGCCGGATCCAGCACCATGCGCCCCCTCGCTCCCGACCGGCTTCGTTGCCAGGACCCTACCTGCAGATCCGCGCGGAGGCGCGCAGCCTCAGCTTCTGGCGGTGAGCACGATCGGGCCGTCGTCGGTGATCGCGACGGTGTGCTCCATGTGCGCTCCGCGGGAGCCGTCCGCACTGCGCAACGTCCAGCCGTCCCGGTCGGTGTAGATCTTGTCGGTGCCCTGCAGGAACCACGGCTCGATGGCGATCACCAGTCCCGGCTTGAGCGGGTAGCCCCGTCCGGGCCGGCCGTTGTTGGGCACGTGCGGGTCGCCGTGCATGGTCCGGCCGACACCGTGCCCGCCGAAGTCGGTGTTGATCGTGTACCCGGCCCCGAGGGCGACCTCGGCGATCGCCGCCGAGATGTCCCCGATCCGGTGCCCGACGTGCGTCGCCGCGACGGCCGCCTCCAGGGCCTGGGTCGTGACCTCGACGAGCCGGACGTCCTCCTCCCGCGGGCTCCCCACGATGACACTCAGCGCGGAGTCGGAGACCCATCCGTCGACGGCGGCGGCGAAGTCCAGGCTGAGCAGGTCACCGTCGCGGAGCCGGTAGTCGTGCGGCAGCCCGTGCAGCACGGCGTCGTTGACCGACGTGCAGAGCACCTTGCCGAACGGCATCGCCCCGAACGACGGGTGGTAGTCGATGTAGCAGGAGTCGGCGCCACGCTCCCGGATCATCTCGTGGGCGAGCGCGTCGAGCTCGAGCAGGTTCACCCCGACGTCGGCCGCCTCGGCCAGCCGGGCCAGCACGTCGGCGACGAAGCGGCCGGCCGGGCGCATGGCCTCGATCTCTTCGGGGGTTCTCAGCTCGATCATCGTGCGGAGACTACACGGAGCGGGCCGACCGCTTCAGGTCAGCCGCCGCGGGACAACCTTTCACGCACCCCAGGCGTCCTGACGATGAGCCGACCGAGCAAAGGGGGCACCGATGTTCACTGCCAGGTCCCGGAGCGCGCGGCTGCTGGTCGCAGGCACGGCGCTGGCCGGGCTCGCCGCGGGAGCCACCGTGCCCGCCGTGGCGGACAGCCAGGCGCAGACCACGGTCGTCGCCCGGAGCGTGCTCCAGGACACCAAGGCCGTGCTGACGGCGACCAGGACGGCGCAGGACACCGCCACCGTGCGGCTGACCGTGTACCGCCGCGCGCACGGAGGCTGGCACAGCACCGGCACCCAGGTTGTCGGCAAGCGGCGCGGCTGGTTCTGGTTCGTGACGTCCGGTCCGCACGCGGTGTGTCGGTTCTCGGTGTCCGACACACCGCGACGGGCCGTCACCGTGCGCCTGCTGGTCACTCCGTCCATCGGCTGCGCGGCGAGGACGCAGCACTTCCACGTGGAGAACGGGCAGCTGGTCGCCGGCTGAGCTTCATCCGAGCACAGCCCGATTCCGTCTCGACGCCGTACTCTCCCGGCATGAGCAGACTCGAGGCGATGATCCGGCGGCAGCCGGAGGAGCTGCAACGGTTGGCGCAGCTCGACGTGGCGACGCACGCGGACCGGCTGCGCGGCTGCCGGCGGGTGATCGTGCTCGGCACCGGCACCAGCCAGCACGCCGCCGAGCTCGGCGCCTTGATGCTGTACGACGCGGGGGTGGACGCACTGGCCTGCCCGGCGGCCGCCTTCGGCCGGGGCGACCTCCCGCTGCGTGACGGTGACGGCGTGATCGTCATCTCCCACACCGCCGAGACCGCCTACGCCCGACGCAGCCGGGACCGGGCGCTGCAGGCCGGAGCACCTCTCGTCACCATCACCGGGAGGGTGGGCGCGTGGCCTGAGGCGATCGAGACGGTCTCGCGGGAGGAGTCGGAGACCTACACGGTCAGCTACACGGCCACGTTAGCGGTGCTCACGCTGTTCGCCCACGAGCTCGGCTCGACGACGTACACCCGGCGCGCGCTTGCTGCCACCGTGCCGAAGGTCGAGCGAGCGCTGCTCATGGAGGCGGCGATCCCGTTGCCTGCGAGGCTGTTGACCGTCGTGGGTGCGGGCCCGTGGGGCGTGACCGCGCGCGAGGGCGCGTTGAAGCTGCGCGAGGCTGCGCGGATGCTGGCCGAGGGTTTCGATGCGGAGTACCTCCTGCACGGGTCGGCGGTCCCCCTCGGACCCGCGGACGGTCTCGTGCTGCTCGAGCCGGACTCCGACCCGGACGGGCTGGTCGCCGCGATCGGTGAGGCCGCTGCGGCAGAACGGATCCCGGTCTCGACGCTGTCCCTGGAGACCGACCTTCCTCCGGTGCTTGCGCAGATCCCGATGACCGTCGTGCTCCAGCGGCTGGCCGCGTCCTGGGCCCGGCTCCGCGCGCAGGACCCGGACGTCGCGATCGTCGGCGCCTGGGCCGAGCCGACGCTCTGGGAGCTCGGTTCCTGACTGGGCGGTCCCGCCGCGGTCGGTCGATGGCGAACAGTGGTCATGCAAGACACGTCTTCATCTTCAAAGATGTGTTCGTGACCACTTTTTTCCGTCTGGCACACTCGGCCCATGCCCGACGAGCCGGACGAGCGGCGCGAGCCGAACCTGGAGCTCCCGCAGCTCAAGCTGCCCGGCTTCCGTCGCAAGGGGGTACGACGGGCGGGGCCGGCCGGCCCTCCGCTCGACCCGGAGCGGGCTCCAGCGGTCGAGCAGCCGGACGCCGAACCCGAGCCCGCCCCAGCGGCCGGGCAGCCGGCCGCCGAACCAGCGCCCGAGTCGGAGCCGCGCCGCCGCAGGAGCCGGCGAGCACGGAGGACGCTCCCCGGCCCGGTCGCCGCGGCGCTGACCGGACTCGTCGTCGGCGCGCTGGGCGCCGGCATCACCTACGGCGGCCTTCGTGGCTGCGAGGCCATGAACGGCACCCCGTCGTGTGGCGGCCCGGGGCTCGGCTACCTCGTCGCGATCGCCATCGGCATGCTCGCCGTCGGGGCGCTCCTGCTCAAGGCGCTGGGCGTCCGTGAGCCGGTCGGCACCAGCTTCCTCGCGGTGGGCGTCCTCGCGGTGATCGTGCTGGTCGGGCTCACCGGTGTGATCTTCTCCGCGTGGATGTTCCTGGCGATCCCGGCGGTCGCCGCCGCGTCGTACGTCCTCGCGCACTGGGTGACCACCCGGTTCGTCGACGTCGAGCAGCCGCCCGGACCCGACGTGCGCTGAAGCGAATGCAGCTCAGCGAGCCGCGAGCAGCTCCGCGATCTGCACGGTGTTGAGCGCGGCGCCCTTGCGCAGGTTGTCGTT
>DASSKA010000130.1:0-19595 GCA_035690905.1 Nocardioidaceae bacterium
AGCCCGCCTCCCCGGCCCGGATCCTGCAGGCGGTCTGCTCGCCGATCCGCAACCGGCTGCCCGCCGCGATGCGCGGCCCGACCCGGGCGATGACCTGGCGCCGGCTGGGTGCGCTCGCCGCCCGGCTGTCGCGCAGCGCCAGGGTGCGCCGGCCGGAGGTCTCCTGGGACACCACGCACGGGCCGTGGTACGTCAACACGCTGGCCACCCTCGAGGACCGCGACGACGGGCTGCGGCTGTTCTGGGAGACCGGCGTGGTGGCCGACACCGACGCCACCGGGGCGCCCGACTACGCCGAGCCGCGCCTGGAGCAGGTCGCCTCCGTCCTCCTCGCCCCGCGTTGACCGCGCGGGAGCCTGCAGGAACAGTTCCCGCGGTGGGGCGGTTCTCCCAGTGAGTGGCACAGCGAGCGGCGCAGCGGACGCGAGCAGAAGAAGGTGAGCGATGGCAGACGGAAGGCACCGGGTGGTCGTGATCGGCTCCGGGTTCGGCGGGTTGTTCGCGGCCAAGGCGCTCAAGGACGCGCCGGTCGACATCACCATGGTCGCCCGGACCAGCCACCACCTGTTCCAGCCGCTGCTGTACCAGGTCGCCACCGGGATCCTGTCCGAGGGCGAGATCGCCCCACCGACGCGTGAGGTGCTGGCCAGCCAGAAGAACGTGCGCGTGATCCTCGGCGAGGTCTTCGACATCGACCTCGAGAAGCGGCTGGTTCGCTCGCGGGTGCTGCAACGGACCACCACCACGCCGTACGACTCGATCGTCGTCGCCGCCGGCTCGGGCCAGTCCTACTTCGGCAACGACCAGTTCGCCGAGTACGCCCCCGGCATGAAGAGCATCGACGACGCCCTCGAGCTGCGCGGCCGGATCTTCGGCGCCTTCGAGCTCGCCGAGATCGCCGAGAGCGACCACGACATCGAGCGGCTGCTCACCTTCGTGGTGATCGGCGCCGGTCCGACCGGGGTGGAGATGGCCGGCCAGATCGCCGAGCTGTCCCGGCGCACGCTCAAGAAGGACTTCCGCCGGATCAACACCCGCAAGGCGCGGGTGATCCTCGTCGACGCCGCCCCGCAGGTGCTGCCGCCGTTCGGAGCCCAGCTCGGGCGCAAGGCTAAGCGTGACCTGGAAAAGCTCGGCGTGGAGGTGCAGCTCGGCGCCATGGTCGTCGACGTCGACGAGTACGGCCTCGAGGTGCAGGACAAGGACGGCACCCGTCGCCGCATCGAGGCGGTCACGAAGGTGTGGGCGGCCGGTGTGCAGGCCAGCGGGCTCGGCAAGACGCTGTCGGAGCAGACCGGCGCGCAGCTGGACAAGGCCGGGCGGATCTCGGTCAACCCCGACCTGACCCTCCCGGGGCACCCGGAGGTGTTCGTGGTCGGGGACATGATCGACCTCAACCACCTGCCGGGCGTCGCACAGGTCGCGATCCAGGGTGCGAAGTACGCCGCCAAGGAGATCCAGAACCGGCTGGCGGGCAAGCCGAGCCAGGGTCCGTTCCGCTACTTCGACAAGGGCGACATGGCCACCATCTCGCGGTTCCGCGCGGTGGCCCGCATCGGCGGCAAGGTGCGGCTGACCGGCTTCCCTGCCTGGCTGATCTGGCTGGCGGTGCACCTGTTCTACATCACCGGCTTCAAGAACCGGGTCACTGCGGTGCTGCACTGGGCGGTCAGCTTCGTCGGCCGGGGGCGCTCCGAGCGCACGGCCACCGAGCAGCAGATCTTCGCCCGCTCGGCGCTCGGCCGGCTCCCCGGCGGTACGTCGCACCTGGTCGAGGCGCCGGAGAAGTACGACGCGGACCGGGCTCGGGTGGAGGCCCAACGCCGGGCCGAGCTCGAGGCCCGGGCGGCCGAGGAGGCCCGGCTCACCGACACCGGGGAACGGGGCGTTCCGGTCGAGGAGACGGAGGAGATGGCCGGCCGCTCGGGGTAGTCACTCCTCCTCGTCGACGACGTGGACGGCAGCCTCCTCGGCGCTCGATCCGGCGCCGTCGATGCCGACGTCCTCGGCGACCAGGTCCTTCTCCTCGTCCGGGCCGAGGCCCTCGTCCTCGGCGACCAGCCGGCCGGCGCGAGCCCCGCCGACCTCGCCGCCGACCTGCTCGCCCTCCTCCGCGGCCTCGGCGTAGGGGTCGGGCTCGGGCTCCTCCTGGCGCAGTCGCTGGTCAAGGGTCTCGCCCATCTCCTCCTCGAGCTGGGTGTTGCCGTACCCCTCGCCCGGGGACCACTTCTCCGGCGCGGAGTACCCCTCGTCGAGCTTGTCGTCGAGGCCGCGATCGACGAGGGTGTCCTCCTCCTGGAGCTGGTCCTCGTCGTCGACGCTGTAGCCCTCGTAGTTCTCCTGCTGGTTCTCGCCCACGTTCTCGGTCATGTCCTCAAGCCTCACCCGGGATCGGTTGCGTTCAAGCCTTGCGCAGGATCTGTGCCCTGCCGAACGGCCGGGCATGCGCGACACGCCGTGGCGCAGAACACACCGTGACCTTCGCCGGGCAGCCTCGTTGTGCCTGGGGTACCCGGCGGTAACAACGCCCTGGCTCGAGAGTGGGGATCCCAGATGAGACGTAGGACGCTCCGGGGGTACGCGGCGGGGATCGCCGCGGGCGCCCTCGTCGTGCTCACCCCGGCAGCAGCGCTCGCCGGCACCGTGGATCCCACCGCCCCGGTCGGCAGTCTGCTCGACCAGACCCAGCAGCAGCTCGGCGGCCTGTCCGGTGTGCCGAGCCTGCCCGGGCCGACCGGGCTGCCCCAGCCCGGCCTGCCCAGCACGTCGAGCTCGCCCAGCACCCCGAGCGCCAGCCCGTCGCAGACGCCTTCCGACGACAGCGACATCGCGCCGAACGAGACCACGAACCCGTCGGGCCCGGACCACGCGGGGAGCCAGGGCCTGCACGCCGCCGCCGGTGGCCAGGACGTCGCCGACGCCGGTCATGACCGGACGGCGGTACGACGCGGGGGCCGCACCCACTCCGACGCGACGCTGCTCGCGCTGGGTGGGCAGGAGGTCCTCGGCGCACACGCCTCCTCCGACGGACCCCACGAGTCGCACGCCGGCAACCCGCTGCAGCCGCTCTGCGACGGCAGCAGCGGCCAGGTGTGCCTGCAGGTGCTCTACGCCGACGCCTACGCGACCCCGGGCCACGGCATGGGCCAGTCCGGGATCGCCCGGATCTGCCTCGGCGGCAGCAAGACCGACGCGGCCGCCTCCTGCGACGGGGCGGTGGCCGCCGGTGTGCTCTCCAACCAGGCGCAGACCGACCGCAGCCACGGGCGGACCACCGCGTCGTCGGAGTCCGACCTCGCCGACGTCTGCCTGACCCAGCCGGGGACGACCGGCTGCACACTCTCCGCGGACGCACTGCACTCGCAGGGCACGGCCGACTCGGCCGGGCCCTCGGCGAGGCGGGGCTCCTTCCTGCTGGGAGTCCAGGGGGGCGGCCAGGGTGGGAGGGTCGACCAACCCACCGCGATCCAGGTACCACCCGGCTGTCCCCCGCCCAGCGCGCTCTGCGCCTACCTCAACCAGGGTGAGACCTACCTCGGCCACGGGGTCGCCGGGCACGCCCAGGACGCGCTGAAGGCCGGCCTGCTGCCCGGTCAGCCGGTCGAGGTGGATGTCCTCGGCGGGCACACCGAGACCCTCGTGCACCCACGGGCCGGCGCCACTGGGAAGAACCCGGGCGTCTCCGGCCAGAGCGCCGGCGGACCCGGCCATCCCGCGACTGGCGCGGTCGCCGGCGAGCACGCCGCGCTGGCGCCGCTTGCCGGGCTGCTGCCGAACACGGGCGGGACCTGGTCCGGGCTGCTGGCCCTCGGCCTGCTCGGGGTCGCGGCCGGCTCGTTGATGCTCGCCGCGTCCCGCCGCCGCCTGGCCTGACCGGTGACCAGGCGGGTCGCCGTCCCGGCGGCGGTAGGGGTGCTCGCGCTGCTGGCCGCGGCGTACTTCGGCTACCTCACGCTCCGTGGCCGGCCCAACGACCCCGGCGCCACCCAGCCGGTGTCCGTGCACACCCGCACCGTGACGGGCAAGGGGTTCAGCATCGGCGTGCCCGCGTCGATGCAGGTCACCCGCAAGCACGACACGGTCACGCTGTCCGACAAGGGGCACTCCCTGGTGGTCACCGTGGGACGCACGGTGGCCGGTCCGCTGCACCACGCCGCGCGGGTCTTCGTCCGGTCGCTGCACGACGGCTACCGCCGGGTGCGGGTCCTGGGCCACCAGCCGCAGCGGATCGACGGCCGCCGGGCGCTCGCGACGTACGGCCACGCCGTCAATGCGCACGGCACGCGCATCCGGTTCGTCACGGTGACGGTGCGGCACCGGCCGCGTGACTACGCGATCACCGCGTTCACGGCCTACGGCTCCGACCCGACCCGGGTGCTGCCGAAGGTGAACGCGATCGCAAGCACCTTCCGGGTGCGTTAGTCCGGCACCATCGCGATCAGCGTCGCGTCCCGCTCCGGCAGCTTGGTCTGCTCGTTGGCGACCGTGGTCCGGCCGTCCTTGTGCACGAACATGACCACCGCCTGCCCGTCGTACCTCGCCTGGAAGTCCTGGAGCGTGAACGCGCGCGTCAGGTCGGTACGACGGACCCGCAGTGCCTCCGCCCGGTCCCGCAGCTGCCGGTGGGTCAACGCCGGGACGAAGGCGAACCGGCCGCTGAGGTGGCCGGCGGCGACCGTCCGCTCGTGGGCGGAGGGCTCCTCGGAATCGGCACGGCGAAGCTGGAACACGTTCGCTCGGCCGAGGTCGTGGATGAACTCCCGGGCCGCGGTGGCGTTGTGCTCGTCGTCGCTGGTGCAGGCGACCAGGCTGCCGATGCCGGACAGGTCCAAGTCCTTCACGACGTACTCCGAGAGCACGTTCGCGGTCACGGTCTGCAGGCCGGCCATCTTGGCCCGGGACAGGTCGACGTACTCCCTGGCCACGATCATGGTCGGCACCCCGAGCTCACGCAGCAGCCGCGCCGCGTCCACGGTCCAGGGGTTCACGCCCGCGAACAGGATGCCCTGCGGCGAGGTGCTGGCGAGTCCGAGCCGCTCGGCCAGCCGGCCGACGCCGAAGCCGTACAGGGCGACCGTGCAGACGATGACCAGGAACACCAGGGGGACCATCCGCTCCACCTGCTGGGACAGCGCCGCCAGCTCGTGCGCCTGGGCGGCCAGCCCCGCGCTGCCGGGCCCGCCGGCGTGCGCGTCCTGGGCCATGGTCTGCGCGGCGCGCGAGAACTCGAGCGCGAAGATGCTCGTCACCGCGGCAGCGACGATGCCGCGGGGCGCCATGCAGGCCATCAGGGTCCGCTCGGCGCGGGTCACCTTGGTGCCGAGCAGCCCGAGCAGCACGCTGACCGGCCGGACCACCACCACCAGCAGCCCGAGGAACGCCAGTGCCTGCGGCAGCACATCCCACAGCTCGGCCGGGGAGATCCGGCCGGCGAGCACCACGAACAGGCTGCCCACGAACAGCACCTGCAGGTGCTCCTTGAACTCCTGGACGTGCTCGAGGTGCAGCCCGGGGCGGTTGCCGAGGAACACCCCGAGCACCGTCACGGTGAGCAGCCCGCTCTCCGGCTGCAGCACGTTGGAGACCATCAGCGCGCCGACCGCAGCGGCCAGGAACACCACCCCGTGCAGGAAGTCGGGGATGGCGTGCCGGCGCATCAAGAAGTCCAGCAGGTAGCCGAGCGCGAGGGCGATCCCGAACCCGATGACCCCGGTCCTGACCAGGCTCAGCAGCACCGTCGGCAGCGCGTCGCCGAGGCCGCCGGAGAGCACACCCTGGAACACCAGCAGCCCGAGCACCGCGCCGATCGGGTCGACCACGATGCCCTCCCACCGCAGCAGCGAGGAGATCCGCCGGGTGGGACGCAGGGCCCGCAGGATCGGGGCGATCACGGTCGGTCCGGTGACCACCAGGACCGCTCCGACCAGCAGCGCCACCTCCACGGCGAACCCGACGGCGAGCGCGCTGACGGTGATCAGCGCCCAGGCGATCAGCACGGTCACGGTGCACAGCCGGATGATCGGCCGGCCCAGGTCGCGGACCTGGCGGATCCGCAGGCTCATGCTGCTCTCGAAGAGGATGATGCCCACGGTGATCGTCACGCCCGCGAACAGCACGTCCCGGCCCAGGATCCGGTCCGGCTCGGCCACCTGACCCAGCCCGAAGCCGACCAGCAGCAGCACCAGGATCGAGGGCACGCGCAGCCACCACGCCAGCCACTGGCCGAGCACGCCGACGACGACGATGAGGGCCAGGTAGACGGCGGGGGACATGTTCTGCAGGTCGTCGGCTGCAGCCGCGAGCAGATCGCCCATTCCGCACAGATTGACGGTTCACCGGGCGGGTTTCAAGGCCGGACGGCCCGAGGTGAGGTACGTCGCACCTCACCCCTCGGCACGGGGCGGTCTACCGGAGGTTGATCATCCGGAACATGCCCATCGTCGCGTGCGGCATCCCGGTCTTCTCACTGGGGAACCAGCAGCTCAGCAGGTACTGGCCGCGTGGCAGGTTGTAGTGGAACCGGGTCTGGGTGCCGCCGGAGATCACGCCGCTGGCGGCCGACCCGCGCCGCAGCCACCCCGGCTGGCTGCGGTTCTCGGCCCTGATGAAGCGGCCGGCCTGGGCGCGGGTGGTGCCCCGCTTGACGTGCCGCATCACCAGGTAGCACGGCTCGGCGGAGGTGTCCTTGAACAGCGTCCATCCTCGGCGGGGGATCGCCGCCGGTGCGCGGAACCGCTCCCGCGACGTGCCGACGATGGTGCTGGACGTCGCGGGCCCGCCTCGCGGCGTCACCGCGCCGGTCACCGCCAGCCTGGTGACCGACGGTCCGTTCTGGTCGAACAGGTAGTAGGTGCCGGCGGTCAGCACCTGGGCGAACCGGCCCGGGTGGTTCCGCTTCGCCTGGGCGCCGCCGGCCCACAGGGTGCCCCGGTCGACGCGTTTGACGGCCATCATCATGCCCATGAAGGCGTTCTCGGAGTCGCGCACGAACTTCGGCCACGAGTACCACTTGCGCAGCTTGACCAGCTGGAGGGTGTGGTCACCGGAGGGCGCCACGACGCCGAACCTCACCAGGCCGGCGCTGACCCGGTGGGTGGTCAGCCGGATCGAGGTGTCCTTGACGGTGGCTTTGATCGTCGGGACGCTGCCTGCGGCGTCCACGTGCGCCGGGACCAGCACGGCCGCGGTCACCGCTGTCGCGAGTGCTACCGCCACGGCCGCAAGACGTCTGCGTGTGTTCATCCCCGTGATCCCCTGTGTCGGCGCCGGACCAGGCCACACAAGCACAGGCGACGCGCGGCGGTCACTAGCAAGAACGGGGCAGCCGGGATCGCCCATCTGACGGAGCACACGGGTGGATCCTCCGCCTTAGTCCGGGATGTCCGTCCGGGCATGCGAAGGGGGTGAGGTGCTTGCGACCTCACCCCCTCACCGGCGGTGTGCGGCTACCGCAGGTTGATCATCCGGTACATGCCCATCATTGCGTGCGGCATGCCGGTCTCGTCGCTCGGCCACCAGCAGAGCAGGACGTACCGGCCCGGAGGCAGGTTGTAGTGGAACAGCATCTGCGACCCGCCGGAGATGATGCCGCTGGAACTGCTCTCGGGCAGTGCGAACGAGGGCTCGCCCTGCTGGCCGGACTTGAAGTACCGCGTCACCATGTGCCGGGTGGTGCCGCGCTTGACGTGCTGCATCACCAGGAAGTGCGGCTCGTCGGAGGTGTCCTTGAACACCGTCCAGCCGTCGTGCGGGATCGCCTTCGGTGCCCGGAACCGGTCGTGCCCGGTGCCGACGATGGTGCTGTCGTTGTGGATCCAGGCGCGCGGCTGAACCGCACCGGTCACGGTGAGCTTGGTGACCGCCGGTCCGTTCTGGTCGAGCACGTAGTAGGTGCCCGCGGTCAGCGTGACCGCGAACCGGCCCGGGTGGTTCTTGCGCGCCTCGGCGCCGCCGAGCCAGCTGACGTTGCGGTCGACCCGCCTGATGGCGTGCACCCGGCCGCGGAACACCCTGCTCATGTCGCGGGTGAACTCGGCCTTGGTGTAGCCCTTGTGCAGCTGGAAGATCTGCATCACGTGGTCGCCGGAGCCGGCGACGACCGAGAACTTGACCCGGCCGGCCCGGACGGTGTCCCGGCTGAGGTGGATTGCGTTGTCGCTCATGCTCGCCTTGATCCGCGGGATCTTCGCCGCGGCGTCCACCTGGCTCGGCACGAGGGCGGTTCCTGTGACCGCCGTGGCCATCGCGGCCACCACGGCCGCGACGCGTCTGCGTGTGTTCATCCCCTGATTCCTTTGTGAGGGACCAGCCCCTGCCGGTCGCCTCGTCATTCGAACACAGCGCGAACGCTGAGGTCTCTAGCCAATTGGGGGCATGTAGGGACATAGCCCGGATCGTCCGGAAGGAGGACTGCGTCACCTCAGCGTCTGGGTGAGCGACCCGCCGTCCTCGTCCAGCCGGAGCCGGCCGAGGGCGCCGTTGACAAGAGGCAGGTACGGCGGGACGTGCCCGCACTCCACGTCCGCCACCAGGGGCACACCGAGCCCGCTCAGCGCGTCCAGCACCGCGTCGTACTGGCTCAAGGTCGGGGTGTCCGGCGCCCTGGTGCGACCGACGAGCACGGCGTTCGCGGCGTCGAAGAAGCCGGCGAGCCGCATCCCGTGCAGGTTGCGGCAGATCGTGTACGCGTCGTCGCCACCGGCCTCGACGTAGACCAGCAGGCCGTCCGGGGTGTGCGTCTCGGCGAACGCGGGGACCGGGGCGTACGGCGTGCCGGCCAGGTTGCACAGCGTCTCGATGCAGCCGCCGACCAGCCGGCCGGTCACGTCCACCGGGCCGTCTCCGTCGAGCCGGTGCCAGCCGCCGGTGCCGGTCAGGGAGTACGCGGTGGCTCGCGGGTTCTCCGTCCAGTCCCAGTGGTTGTGCCCGTGCACGCCGGGGGAGAACTGGGTGAACGTGGACCCGGTCGGCAGGGCGGCGACGTCCAGCCACGACAGCAGGGGCTTCGGCACGTCGTACGGCGTGTCCATCAAGTTGTTGCCGTGCAGGGTCGCCATCCCGGTGCGCAGGGTGATCGGCGTGATCAGCGTGGCGATGTCGGAGAACCCGACGAACCAGGTCGGCTCGGCGGCCGCGATCGCGTCCAGGTCGAGCAGCGGCAGCAGGTCGATGGCGGTCTCCCCGCCCCACGGCGGGATGACCGCGCGCACCTCCGGATCGGTGAGCATGGCCATCAGCTCCTCGGCCCGCTGAGCGGCCGGTGCGCTGACGTGGCTCGGGGTGCCGAGACAGTCGCCGAGGCGTACGTCGTACCCGCGGTCGCGGAGCACCTCGGCGGCGAAGTCGAGCCGCGGCCGGAGGTTGTCCGAGACCCCGCTCGAGGGCGCGGTGACCCCGATCAGGTCGCCGGGCTCCAGCGGCTTCGGGTACCGGATGCTCATCGCGCGACCGTAGAGGGATAGGTCGAACAGGGCAACCCGTTCGGGCCCGACCACTGGTCTCGTGACGGCCCCGTCGCGTCATTGTCCGCCCGCCCGGGCCGGGCATAGCGTCCGGCGTGGATGGCTGCCCGGCCATCCCGACCACTCTCTAGGTGGCCGCGACTCGGAGCGGAGACCGTCATGGCATACGGGATCGTTCACCACTTCCCCGGCGGCACCAAGGAGCAGTACGAAGCGTCGCTCGCGGCGGTCCACCCGGGACCCGGCCAGCTCCCCGCGGGGCAGATCTTCCACGCGGCCGGCCCCTCCAAGGGCGGCTGGACGATCATTGCGGTCCACGACTCGCAGGAGAGCTGGGAGCGGTTCCGCGACGACATCCTGCTCCCACGCTTCGAGCAGGGCATCGAGGGCGGCTTCCAGGCGATGCCCCAGGAGACCACCGTCGACGTGTACAGCCTGAAGCCCTGACCCGGCCGAGGTCCCAGGCCGCCGACCCCGACGGCAACGAGTTCTGCGTGCTTCGTACGCGCGCCTGAAGCAAACATATGTGCACTGAGTAACTCGACAAGACAACTCGACTTTGTTAATAATCGGTTTGGGTCAGGTTCGTCGACGTCATCCGGAGGACTCATGCTGCACGTGGTGCACCAGGCGCTCGCCGAAGGTTGGCTGCTCGCTCACCTAGACCAGCTCAAGATCATCGTCGCGGGCTTCCTGGTCGGCAGTGTCGTGGGCATCACCGGGATGGGCGGTGGTGCGCTCATGACTCCGGCGCTGCTGTTCCTGGGCGTCGGGAGCGCGTCCACGGTGGTGACCGCAGACCTGACCGCATCGGCGGTGTACAAGTCAGGCGGCGCGCTGGTGCACTGGCGGCAGGGTTCTCCGAACCTCAGGCTGGCGGGCTGGCTGATGCTCGGCTCGGTGCCGATGGCCTTCCTCGGTCCGCATGTGGTCCGGTGGATCGCGGCCCCCGGCCAGGTCGAGATCGTGCTGCAGCTGGCCATCGGCTTCGCGCTGCTGCTTGCCTGTGCGACGTACGCCCTGCGCCTCTACCTGCAGCTGCGACGGGTGCGCAGCGGGCAGCACGCCGAGGGGGAGCCGAGGATCCGGCCGCTGCCCACGGTGGCGATCGGCGCGCTCGGCGGCCTGCTGGTCGGGATCACGTCGGTGGGCTCGGGGTCGGTGATCATGATCGCGCTGGTGATGCTCTACCCCACCCTGTCCGCACTGAAGCTGGTGGGCACCGACCTTGTGCAGGCGGTGCCGCTGGTGCTGGCCGCGGCGATCTCGAACATCTTCGCCTACGGCCTGGACCTCAGCGTGACCATCCCGCTGATCCTCGGCTCGGTCCCGGGCAGCATGCTCGGCGCCAAGCTGGCTCCCCGGGTGCCGTCGTCGCTGATCCGGCGCGGCCTGGTCGTGGTGCTGACCATGTCCGGGCTGGCGCTGCTGGACAAGGCCGGTTGGGCGCCGCTCGGCGCCGGGGAGGACCAGACCCACCCGGTGCTGATCGTGCTGATCGGGCTGGCCACGCTGGTCGGCGTGTCCGTGGTGTGGGGGCTGATCCGCAAGCACGAGGGGCTGCCGATGTTCGGCAAACCGCCGGCGCGAGAGCTGGAGCACGTCGGCGCCCCGCAGCAGCGCTGATCGTCTGCTGCGGACGATGTCCGTACGACGGGCAGCTGCCATCCTGCTGGTCGGGAGGGATGGCCCGTGCCGGACAGGAACCGGACCTGGTGGGACACCAGGCTGCTCGGGGAATGGGTGCTGGTCAACGGGCTCGCCTACCTGGTGATCGTCGCGGGCGGGGTGGCCGTCGAGGAGCTGCTGGCCGGCACCACCCGCGTCGCGGCCGGGGTCAGCTGGTGGCTGGCGGTGAGCGGGGTGGCGCTCGTCGGCGCGGCCTTCCACGGTTTCGTCCTGGGCCGTTGGCAGTGGCGGGTGCTCCGCCAGCGGCTGCCCCACCTACGTCGTGCTCGGTGGGTGGTCTCCACCTTCATCCCGGCCCTCGCCGTCTGGCTGCTCGTGCTGGCGCCCGAGGCGGTGGACGCCATCACGCGAGGCGGCCCGACGCTGCTCCTCTTCCGGGACGCGTTCGTGCAGGCAGTGGTGTTCGGGCCGCTGATCGGGCTGGCCCAAGCCGTCGCGCTGCGCAGCTACACCAGCCGGTGGCACTGGTGGTTCGTGGCGAACCTGACCAGCTACCTCTTCGCGGCCGGGATGTACGTGCTCGGCGGGGTGATCGTCGACGCCTTCTTCGCGTCGAGCCGCATCACCTCGGCGTTCCCGCTGCTGGCGTTCGTGATGCACGGCGCCTGGATGCTGTGGGTCACCGCGCCCGCGGCCGCGACCAGCCGGCCGGCGGTCCAGTAGGGGTCTATGCCGCGCGGCGTTCCGCGAGGTGCTCCACCTCGGTCTGGTGGTGCTGCACCTGACGGTCACCCCAACGCACCGCGAACAGGTAGTGGATCCCGAGTCCGATACCCCAGCAGACCAGGGGGAACGGGAACCAGAAGAACTTCTCCGCCGTGAACAAGACCAGCAGCACGTTCAGCAGCACCAGACCGGCGTTCACCACCGTGTAGACAGTCGCGTGGATCGTCCATCCGAGCTTGGCCTCGCGGACGTCGTGCTCGCGCTCGGCTTCCAGGTAGTCGTGAAGAGTGATCATGGCTCCTCCCTTCCTGTCCAGACTCGTCCGCATCTCGGCCGGGGCGCTACGGAGGGCCGACACTGATGCGAGGGGCGCAGGTCCTCAACCGGCCAAACCGGGCGCGAGGGCACGACGGGGCTTCCCGTCGTACGACGCGGCGCCGATACTGAGCCGATGGGGACAGAGGTCACGATCCCGACCGGCCGCGGCGCGATGCCGGCCTATGTCGCGACACCCTCCACCGAGCCGCCGTGGCCCGGTGTCGTGGTCGTCCACGACTTCACCGGGATGAGCCACGACCTGCGCAACCAGGCCGACTGGCTCGCCGGGGAGGGCTTCCAGGCCGTTGCGCCCGACTTGTACTACTGGGGCAGCCGGCTGCGCTGCCTGCGGGTGATCATGCGCGACATCGGAGAACGCCGCGGCCACACCTTCGACGACATCGAGGCGGCGCGGCGGTGGCTGGTCAGCCAGGACGGCGCCAGCGGACGGGTCGGGGTGATCGGCTTCTGCATGGGCGGCGGGTTCGCGCTGGCGCTGGCGCCGGATCCCGGGTACGCCGCCTCCAGCGTGAACTACGGCGGCTGCCCCGCCGACGCCGAGGAGTGGCTGCCCGACGCCTGCCCGATCGTGGGCAGCTTCGGCGGCTCGGACCGGTCCCCGCTCGGCGCAAAGGCCGGGATGCGGTTGGGCCGGTTGCTCACCGCCGAGGGGGTCGCGCACGACGTCAAGGTGTACCCCGGCGTCGGGCACGGCTTCATGAACGACCACGATCCCGCCGACATCACCCCGCTGCTGCGGTTCCTGACGCGGATCTCCGGCACGGAGTACGACGCGGAGGCCACCGATGATGCGCGCCGGCGGATCGCGGCGTTCTTCCACAGCTACCTGGACGGCTGATCGTCCACCAGGCCGAGAGCGCGCCGCGGGCAGCCCCGTGGTCGTGCTGACCGAGGGCGGCACCGCCACCGGCGGCGGGAGTGTGGCCGCCGGTGCGGGGGCTGCGGTGCCGCCGCTCGGGAGTCGTACGGGCTGCCCGGTGGTTCGTGCCGTCCGGACCGCGCCCGGGGCGACAGGGTGGTGGCGTGGTTTCTGGCCGGTAGCGCGGCCGCCGCGGAGGGGGGAGCGGCGGCCGCGGCCGGCGGGGGAGCGGCAGCGAGGTGCGCGGCGATCTGGCGCTGCCGGTGCAGCCGACGGCCGAGCGGGTTCTCTGCTTCACGGTGCTCCTCACGGCGGTGCTATCGGTCGGACCACCTTCCGTGGCCGCGGGTTAGCGGCGCCCCATCGCGTGGTTAAGGTTCGCGAAAGGGCAGCGACATCACCACGCGCGCGCCGCCGGCGTCGCCGCGCCGCACCGTCACCTGGCCGCCGGCCTGCTCGGCGGTACGACGGGCGAGGTCGAGCCCGATCCCCGTCGAGCCGCACCCGTTCGTCCCCGTATGCGCCGGCTCCGCGAGGCCCGGGCCGGTGTCCTCGACAACCACGTCCACGCTGCCGTCGGCCCCGGGCGTCACGGCGAGCGCGAACCGGGTGCCGGACGGGGTGTGGCTGAACACGTTGTCCAGCAGCGCGTCCAGGGCAGCTCCCAGCCGGTCGGCCGACACCGGCACCCACAGCGCACTGCCGGGAGCCGACACCGTGAACGGCCGGCGGGTCTCCGCGGCGAGCACCGACCAGAACTCGGCGCGGGTGCTGACCACCCGGGCCGCGTCGCAGCCGTCGCAGGTGACCGGCTCCGCAGGCGACCGGGCCGCCGTCACCGCGGCGTCGACCGCCGCGGTGAGCGCGTCCACGTGCCCGGTCATCCGGGCCCGTTCCTGCGGGTCGGCCAGCGCCTCGACGTCGAGCCGCAGTGCGGTGACCGGGGTCCGCAGCCGGTGCGACAGGTCGGCACCGAGCTGCCGTTCCCGGGACAGCATCGCGGTGATCCGGGCGCCCAGGCCGTTGAGCACCAGGCCGACGGAGGACACCTCGGCCGGTCCCGCAGGCTCGACCGTCGCACTCAGGTCGCCCGCGCCGACCCTCTCGGCCACATCGGCCAGCACCGTCACCGATCGCGACAGCCGGCCGGCCAGGACGGTCCCCACCGCGACCGCGGTGCCCAGCAGGAAGACGCCGACCAGCGCGAGCGTCGCCCAGGTCGCCAGCACCCCGGAGCTGAGCACCTGGTCGGGCACGAAGGTGCGGATCACCGCAACAGCGCCGTCGCGTCCTCCGACCGGCAACAGCACCTGCTCGCCGCCTCTGGCCGCCGCGGTGAACGCCAGCCCGCGCCGCGCCAGTCCGACGCTCGGCGTCATCGGCGCGGGCGCACCGAGAACGGTGCCGTCCGGCAGGAACACAGTGGTCCGGCGGTCGCCGTGGTTGACCGCCTGCACCGCCTCGCGCAGCCGCGCTCGGTTGGCCGAGGCGACCAGCACGGTCAGTCCCTGCGCCTCCTGGCGGGCCGCGGTCAGCGCGTGGTCGCGGGCCAGGGTGCCGGCGGTCAGACCGAGCGGGACGAGGAGCGCCAGGAGCACGGCGGAGGTGAGGGCCGCGCCGTACACCACGAACAGCCGCCTCATGGCCTCGGGTCCACCAGCTTCACGCCCACACCGCGGACCCGGTGCAGGTACTTCGGATGGTCGGCGGTCTCGCCGAGCTTGCGGCGCAACCAGTGCACGTGCACGTCGAAAGTCTTGTCCGACCCGCCGTACGGCTGGTTCCACACCTCGGCGGCCAGGGTGCGCTTGGTGACCACCTGGCCGAGGTGCTCGGCGAGGTAGGCCAGCAAGTCGAACTCCTTGGGACTCAGCAGGAGCGGTCGCCCGTCGAGCGAGGCGCTGCGGCCGGCGGGGTCGATGCACAGTCCGCCGACCACCAGCGGAGCCGGGCGCGGCGGCGCGTCGGTGCGCCGAAGCACCGCGCGGATGCGGGCCTCGAGCTGTCGCGAGGTGAACGGCTTGACCAGGTAGTCGTCGGCGCCGGCGTCGAGCAGCGCGACGATGTCCCGATCGTCGTCGCGGGCGCTGATCACGATGACCGGCACCTTGCTCACCGCGCGGATCATGGACAGTAGTGCCGACCCGTCCAGGTCGGGCAGCGTCAGGTCGAGGAGCACGACATCGGGACGCTCGTCCAGAACCAGGCGGAGGCCCTCCATCGCCGTACCGGCCGAGCTCGGCACGTGCGGCAGCTGACCCAGCGCCCGGACCAGGGCACCGCGGACCGTCGCATCGTCCTCGACGATCAGCACCGCAGCCACACTTCGAAGGTAAGCGGCCAGCCCGCGAGGGGCTACGGAGAAACCGGGCACTTCGGCTGGCAACCCGAACTCTTAGCCGGGTCTTAACCTCCTGCTAACCCGGCGCACGGCACGCTGCCGTGATGGCGCGGCCTGCAAGAGCCCTGACGCTCGTCGTCGCCTGGCTGGTGGCGACCGCGGTGGTCGGCGCGGTGACCTGGACCGCGGTGTCCCGGCTGGGAACGGACGGCGCGACCGCGGTGCTGTCCTCCGCCGAGGTGCACCACCGGCTCGCGACGTCCCCGCCGACCGGCCCTTCGGCTCCGCGCTCGCAGCTCATCCCGCTCGGCGTGCTGAGGACCGGCAAGGACCCGGCTGCCCGGTCGCAGCCGCGACCCAGGTCGAGCAGCTGGCAGCTCACCGGCGGGGCGGTGGGAGCCTCGTGCCGCGGGTCGAAGATCAGACTGCTCTACGCCAGCCCGAGAGACGGGTGGGCCTACCGGCTGGAGGGCCTCGCGGTCTCGTCGTTGGCGGTGGGCTTCACACGCGGCCAGGCGCGTGCCGATCTGGAGGCTCGGTGTGAGCACGGCGTGCCGACCCGGGTCGACGAGCCCGAGGCGGACGACCATCACGAGCGCGAGTAGCGTCAGAATGTCGGGGTGAGCGAGCAGGAGGTACACACCGAGACCGTCGACCGTGGACCGGCCGTGGCGCTCGCCGGGCTGCTGGACATCGACGTACCCGCGGGTGACCTTCCACCCCTGTGGCACGTCGTGTACCTGCTCGAACGCCCGCGGCAGTCCGAGCTCGGCCCGGACGGCCATCCGGTGACCGGCATCCCGGCGCCTCCGGGCCCGGGCCGCAAGCGGATGTTCGCCGGCGGCCGGGTCGAGACCCACGAGCTCCTGCGGTACGACGAGCCGGCGACACGTACGACGTGCGTCAGCGCCACCCGGGAGAAGGTCGGCCGGAGCGGCCCGCTCACCTTCATCACCGTGCGCAGCGAGTACACCCAGGCGGGCCGGTTGAAGATCGTCGACGAGAGCGACATCGTCTACCGCGCTCCCGGCTCCAGCATCGACGCGCGGGTCGGCACGCTCGACGACCAGCCGCACCGAGCCGAGCGGGAGCCGTCCCTGCGGCTGAGCGCGGACGTGGCCCTGCTGTTCCGGTTCTCGGCGCTCACCTACAACGGCCACCGGATCCACTACGACCAGCGGTGGACCGCCCGGGAGGGGTACGGCGACCTCGTGGTGCACGGGCCGCTGCAGGCACTGATGATGGCCGAGCTGGTGCGCCGCACCGGATCCGGAGTGGCCGGCAGGTGCTTCTCCTACCGGCTGATCGCCCCGATGGTCGGTCCGCAGGCCTTCACGGTGCTCGCCGCCCACGGAGGCGTCGACACCGGCGCGGAGGTCACCGACGTGTTCGGCACGGTCACCGCTCGGAGTGCCGTCGCGCCGCTGTCTCGGTGAGGTCGGCACCCCGCGGCCGGTCGTGCGCCACCAGCACCGCGCACCTGGCGTGCTCGGCGCAGGCCGCGCTCACCGACCCGAGCAGCAGGCCCGTGAACCCGCCGCGGCCCCGGCTGCCCACCACCAGCATGTCCGCGCTCGCGCTCACCTCGAGGAGCACCTCCCGCGCCGGGCCCTCCAGGACCGCAGTGTTCAGGTCCTCCGGACGGTCGGTGCCGAAGACCTCGGTGAGGGTGTCCTCGAGCACGCGGGTGGCGTCCAGGTCGGGCCGCCAGTCGTCGAGGTAGGCCGGTTCGCCGTACGTCGGCGGGAACTCCCAGGCGATCACGGCGTCGATGGTGGCGCCGATGGCGGAGGCGATAACCGCCGCCCACTCCAAGGCGGCCCGCGACTGCGGAGACCCGTCGACGGCGGCCACGATCCGTCGTACCGCTCGAGGCTGCTCCGCTGCCATCGCTGCACCTCCGGCACCACTGTGCCCGCGGCCACCGCGGCTGCTGTAGGGGCCAACGTCCCGATGCGGCCGGATGGCCCGATCGGGGTGGAGCATGGCCCGATCGGGTCTTTCCGCGCGCCGTGATGCCGGAGGCACGATCGAGGAGTGGTCAGCGTCCTGGTAGTCGACGACGAGGTGCTGTTCGCGCGGACGCTCGCAGCTGGTCTGTCCGACCAGGGATTCGACGTGGCCGTCGCCCACGACGGCCCTGAGGGCTACCGGCTGGGCACGAGGCGCAGCTTCGACGTCATCGTCCTCGACATCATGCTGCCCGGACTCTCCGGCGTGGAGGTGTGCCGGCGGCTGCGCGAGGACAATGTCGACACTCCGATCCTGATGCTCACCGCGCGCGGCGCCGAGGCCGACGAGACGAACGCGCTCGAGACGGGCGCGGACGACTACCTGCGCAAGCCGTTCTCGTTCCCGGTCCTGGTGGCCCGCTGCCGGGCGTTGCTGCGCCGGGGCAGTGCGGCAGCCGAGTGGATGGAGCTGACCGCCGGTGACCTGGTCCTGGACCGGCGTCGGCGGGTGGCCCGCCGCGGCGGCGCGGAGGTCCGGCTGAGCCGCCGCGAGACGGCGCTGCTGGAGTACTTGATGAAGTCGCCCGGCCGGGTGCTGTCCAAGGACGAGATCCTGGAGCGGGTGTGGGGTGGCCCCGGCCACGACGGCAACCTCGTCGAGGTCTACGTCGCCTACCTGCGCAAGAAGCTCGACCTCGCGCCTGGGACGAGCGCCGTGAGAACGGTCCGTGGGCATGGATACCGGTTCCAGGGCTGAGCCGGGCCGGGAGCGACCTCGGGTGCTCGAGCGGCTGTCGCTGCGGACCCGGATGGTGCTGATCACGGCGGCCGCCGTCGTGCTGATGGTCGCGGCGGGTGGCGTGCTTCTCGTGACGTCCGTGCGCGGTGGGCTGATCGACACCGCCGACCAGCTGGGCGAGGCGGAGGCCGAGCAGATCGCGCTGGGCGCCCGGCACGGCACGCTGCCCGCCGAGCTTGCCGCCGCCGAGGACCTCGAGGTGGCCGCGCAGGTGCTCAGGAACGGCGAGGTGGTCAGCGCGACCGGCAACGCGACCACGCCCGGCTTCTTCGACGTACCCTCGCAGCCACCTGGCACGGACCACGTGGTGGACGCGGCGACGCTGCCGCACATCGAAGGTGGGCCGTTCCGGGTGGTCGCCCTCGGCACCACGACCCCGCAGGGGCCGGCGACGGTCGTCGTGGCCGTGGACGCCGAGGCGATCCACGACGCGGTGACCGCCTTCGTCCGCGAGGGGCTGGTGGCCCTGGCGCTGCTGACGCTGGCGGTGGCCGCCGTCTCCTGGCTGGTGATCGGGCGCACGCTGGCCCCGGTCGACGCGATCAGCCGGCAGGCCGGACTGATCAACGGGAAGCGGCTGGACCAGCGGGTGCCGGAACCCCGGGCCCACGACGAGGTACGCCGGCTGGCCCGGACCATCAACGACATGCTCACCCGGCTCGAGCAGAGCGCACGGCGGCAGGAGCGGTTCGTGGCCGATGCCGCCCACGAGCTCCGGACCCCGCTGGCAACCCTGCGCCTCCGGCTGGAGACCGCGCTCGACCGTCCGGACCCGGCCGCCGACGAGCAGCTGCTCCCCGACTTGCTCGGCGAGACCCTGAGGCTGGGCTCGCTCGTGGACGAGCTGCTGCTGCTCGCACGCAGCGACGCCGGCCGACTCGCCGTCCAGGTCGAGCCGGTCGACCTGGACGAGGTGGTGACCGCCGTCGTCGCCTCCACCCAGGACCGCAAGGTCGCTGTCCGGGAGGCAGAGGTCCAGCCGGTCCAGGTCCTCGGGGAACCCGCGCTGCTGGAGCAGGTGGTGCGCAACCTGGTCGAGAACGCGGCGCGCCACGCCACGAGCCAGGTGGACGTCTCGCTCATCGCGGACGCGGCAAACGCGGTCATCACCGTCGACGATGACGGACCAGGCATCCCTGCGGAGGCCAGGAGGGAGGTGTTCGAGAGATTCGTGCGCCTCGACGACGCACGGGGCCGTGACCAGGGCGGCGTGGGCCTGGGACTCGCGATCGTGGACGAGATCGTCAAGCTGCACTCGGGTTCCGTGCAGGCCACCGAGTCGCCGGCGGCGGGCGCGCGGTTGCGGGTCCGGTTGCCGACGGGCTGACCCCGGTCAGCGTTCGACGTTGCCGCGGATGAAGGCTTCGAGCTGGGCGCGGCCCTTGTCGTCGGCCATCTGGACCGGTGGGGATTTCATCAGGTAGGTCGAGGCGGAGAGGATGGGGCCGCCGATGCCGCGGTCGAGGGCGATCTTGGCGGCGCGGACGGC
>DASSKA010000131.1:0-6650 GCA_035690905.1 Nocardioidaceae bacterium
AGGGAACCGGTCCGCTGGCGCGGCTCAGCTCAGCTCCGTGGACGCTTTGGCGGTCGCGCCCGTGTCCGCCATGCCAGTCCAGGCACAACACGGCTGCGTCGTCGCTGAGCGCGTGGCCGGTCGCTGCGAGGACCCGGTCAGCCAGGGCTCGAACCGCCTCACGAGGGTGGAGGGACCTGGTCTCGCTGATCACTTCAGCGATGTCGACCTCCACGGCCGTGCGCTCGAGCATGCCGTCGGTGACGAAGACGACCCGGTCCCCGGGCTGCAGGCCGAGCTGGCTAATCCCGTAGGTCGTGTCACCGAACAGCCCGAGGGGAAGATCTACGCGAAGGCTCACCTCGGTCACGAGCGGACCGCGGGCGAGGTAGGGCGCTTCGTGGCCGGCGTTCACTAGGTCCATCACGCCGGTGCGCAGGTCGACGCGGCCGATCAGCCCGGTGACGAAGTCCTCGAGCGAGGCGTTGGCCGCATGCTCGTACAGCGCCTGGTTCGTTGAGGTCACCGCGTCCAGCAATGACGCCCCCTCGTTGCGGGCGTTACGCAGCCCGCCTACACACAGGGTCGCGTCCAGGGCGGCCTCAACGCCATGGCCCATCGCGTCAGTCAAGGACAAGTGCAGGACGTCGCGATCCAGGCTGAAGTCGAAGGTGTCCCCGGCGACGGTCGCGGCGGGCTCCAACCAGCCCGCGAGCGTGAACGACCCCGCCTCACAAGTCTGCGGACCGGGAAGCAAGCGGCGCTGAATCTCCGACGACAAGCTCGAGCGCCGGGTCCGCTGTCCCCACTCGAAGAGATCGGTGTGCCGCCGGTTCGCGATCACCACGAACGCCAGCATGTGTGCCAGCTCCGCGATCTCACCAAGCGTGCCGGTATCGGGACGGTCCGGCAGGGTCAGCTCCAGGAGACCGATGACCTCGCCACGCTCGGTCACCGGGGCCAGCACCACCCACCCGTCGGAGTCCGCATGTCGTGGGTGGGGCGCGGCGACCTGGACCTCCTGTGTGCGCACCGCGCGCTCCGCTGGCCCGCCATCGAACGGCTCAACCGTCGCGGACTCCTCCATCGCACGCCGTTCCCCACTCACTACCGGGGAGTCGATGTCGCCCCCGTCGGCGGCGTGGAGCTGGATGTGCGCCAGGCGCACGACGGCTCGCCCGGACAGGTCCGCGATCAGGAAGGACACCTTCGTCGCACCCAGGGCCAGGCCCAGCTCGCGGGTGACGGCCTCGACGGCGTCGACCGGCGATGCCGCCTCAGCAGCGGCCAACACGCTACCCAACCTGCGTGCGCCGTGCTTCGGTCCCACTCGTCAAGCATAGGCGAAGACGAGTATGACAGCCCGCCGCGGGCTGCGACGCGGGCCAAGCTTCGCGCTGCCGCGTTCCGCTCAGTCATCCGCCGGCGCGGTGCCGGACGTGCTCGTCGAAGAAGGCCAGTACCCGCCGCCAGGAGTCGGTCGCCGCGTCGGCGTCGTGGTTGCGCAGCTGGTCGTTGAAGAAGGCGTGCTTGGTGCCCGGGTAGATCTTCAGGTCGTACGGCGTGCTCGCGGCGGTCAGCTCGGTCTCAAGGACTCGGGCGGCCCTCGTGGTGAAATCGCGGTCCGGCCAGGAGCCGACGACCGGGCACATTCGCCGGATAGCCTCCCTGGGCCGGGGTGCCGAGCCGTAGAACGGCGCGATCGCCCTCAGCCGGCCGTCCGTGCACGCCCAGGTCAGCACGACGGAGCCACCCAGGCAGAAGCCGACCGCACCGAGGCGGCCGGCGTCCACGTCGGGGCGGCTGGCGAGCTCCCCCAGCGCGGCCTTGAGAGCCGGGACCCCGTAGTAGTCCAAGTCCCCGCGCAGCCCGCCGGCGAACATCCGAGCCATGCAGAGCGCCCGGTTGCGGCCCTGGAACAGGTCCACTCCGAGCGCGACATAGCCCTCGCCGGCCAACCGTCGGCAGACATCCCGGATGTTGTCGTTGAGGCCGAACGCCTCGTGGACGACCACCACGCCCGGATGCGGGCCGGCATCGTCCGGCAGGGCCAGGTAAGAGCTCTCCCCCGTCTCGGTCCTCATCGCCCCAGTCTGGGGCCTCGACCAACGGTCCGGAAGTCTCGGTTGAGGGCTTTCGCCCCTACGCTGGCGACGCGCTCAGAAGCAGCATCGACGGTGGAAGGGAGTCGCTGATGATGTGGTACGGCGGCCCCGGATGGGGCTGGGGCTGGCTGGTGATGAGCCTGATGATGCTGGCCTTCTTGGTGCTCCTGGTCCTCGGCGGCATCGCACTGTACCGGGGCGTTCGGGACGGCGACCGTCGGCGGGAGGACCGCGGCGACGAAGACAAGCCGACGGCCGAGCAGGTGCTCGACGAGCGCTTCGCGCGCGGCGAGATCGACGTCGACGAGTACACCCGACGCCGGGAGGTGCTCCGCTCCGGCGGCTGAGCCACCACCCGGGGGCACCGGCCCGGCTGACTATGCTCGGGACCCGTGACGGGGCAGGTGGAGGCGGCCACCCGAGCGACGTACGTCGCCTTCATCGGCGCCGGCTTCGCCTTCGCGAGCTGGGCCTCCCGGATTCCCCAGGTCAAAGCACACCTGCACCTGTCCCCGTCCGAGCTCGGGCTGGTGCTGTTCGCGCTCGCGGCCGGGTCGGTGATATCGCTCCCGCTCTCCGGCCGGGTCGTGGGCCGCTGGGGCTCGCGGCGCGTCGTGGGTACGACGGCGGTGGCGCTTGCGCTGGGGCTGGCGGTCGCCGCGGTCGGGTACCTCTTCGGCGTGGTGCCCGTCGTGATCGGGCTCTTCGTGTTCGGACTCGCCAACGGCGGCTGGGACGTCGCGATGAACGTGCAGGCCGCCGAGGTCGAACGCCGCGCCGGCAGCGCGATCATGTCCCGGTTCCACGCCGGGTTCAGCGTGGGCACGGTCGGCGGCGCGCTGCTCGGCGCGGTGATGGTCGCGTTCGACGTACCGGTGACCGCGCACCTGGCCGCAGTCGCGGTCGTGGTCGGGGTGGCGGTGCCGCTGTCCGTCCGCGGATTCCTCGCCGACCACCCGGTCTCGTCCGTGGCCCACCCCCGACGGGCCGCGTGGGCGCCCTGGCTCGAGCCCCGGACCCTGCTGATCGGGGTGTTCGTGCTCGCGTTCGCGTTCGCCGAGGGCACCGGCAACGACTGGATCGGGGTCGCGGTCATCGACGGCTACCACGCCGCGCCGGTGCTCGGGACGCTCACGTTCGCCGCCTTCCTGGCGGCCATGACCGTGGGTCGGTGGTTCGGGCCGGCCCTGCTGGACCGCTACGGGCGGGTGCCCGTCGTACGCGCCATCGCCGTGCTCGGAGTGGTGGGCCTGGCCGTGTTCGTCCTCGGTGGGTCGACGGCCGCGGCGTTCGGCGGGGCGGTGCTGTGGGGGGCCGGTGTCTCGCTCGGCTTCCCGGTCGGCATGAGCGCCGGCGCCGACGACCCGGCCCGGGCGGCCTCCCGGGTCAGCGTGGTGGCCTCCATCGGTTACTGCGCGTTCCTCGCGGGGCCGCCGCTGGTCGGGATCCTCGGCGAGCGGTTCACCGTGCTGCACGCGCTGACCGCCGTCGCCGTACTGCTGGGCCTCGCGGCCCTCATCGCCTCGAGCGTCCGGCCGCTGTCAGTGACGCGATAGTTCGAGGAGGTCCCTCATGCACCGAGTATGCAGCGTCCTACGCGGCCGTGCCGCAGGTCCAGGCGCAGACCGGGACTACCGCGCGGGGGCGATGTCGACCATCCAGCGGATGCCGTACCGGTCCACGCACATGCCGAACTCGTCGCCCCACGGCTGCTTGTCCATCGGCATCGTGACGTCGCCGCCCCCGGACAACTTCTCCCAGTAGCCGTGCAGCTTCGCGGAGTCGTCGCCGCTCAGGCTGATCGACATGCTGTTGCCCGGGATGTGCTGCATGCCGTCGGGAGTGTCCGAGGCCATCAGCGTGAAGCCGTCCTCGGTCTCCAGGCTCGCGTGCATGATCTTGTCCGACTCGGAAGAGTCGCCCGCGCCGAACTCTCCGAACGTGCTCAGCGACAGCGTCCCGCCGAAAACATCCTTGTAGAACTCCATGGCCTGGCGGGCGTTGTCGGTGAAGCTGATGTAGGGGTTCAGACGAGAAGCCATGATCCCTCCTCGGTCGCATCGGTGCTCTTCTCGCGAGGCTAGCCGAGGGACGAGGCAGAAGGCATAGCCCAAGAGGCCCGATCAGTACTTCGCGCCGATGCGCCGCCAGCGGCGGCCGCTGGTGCCCGGCTCGTTCGGGTGCGTCGCCGTACGGCTGCGGTAGACCACGTAGGGCCGCCACAGGTAGTACAGCGGGTAGCTCCAGGCGTGCACCAGCCGGCTGAACGGCCAGACCGCGAAGATCACCCAGGCGGCGGTCGCGTGCACCTGGTACATCACCGGCGCGCTGGTGATCGCCTGGATGTCCGGGTGCCCGACGAACAGGCTGCGGAACCAGATGGAGACGGTGTCGCGGTAGTCGTAGCCGCCGCCGAACTCCTGGACCCCCAGCGTCAGGTAGATGCCGAGCAGGACGATGATGCCCAGCAGGATCAGTGCCAGGTAGTCCACGGCGCTGGTGGTGGCGCGCACCCGCGGGATCATGGTCCGCCGGAACACCAGGAAACCTGCGCCGATCAGCACCCCGATCGCCGCCAGCGACCCGGCGATCCCGGAGAAAGCGCTGTAGAAGCCCTCCGGGATGCCGATGAACTCCGTCCATGACTTGGGGACCAGGATGCCCAGCACGTGCCCGCCGATCGCCGCGAAGGTGGCGTAGTGGAACAGCGGGGCACCCCACTTGAGCAGCCTGCGCTCCTGGAGCTCGGTGGACCGGCTGGTCCAGCCGAACTGGTCGTACTGCCAGCGCCACACGTGGCCGACCACGAACACGACCATCGCCGCGTAGGGCAGGATCACCCACCACCACAGGTTCCAGGTGCTCATTCCGGGCCCTCGCGAAAGTCCGTGCGAAGCGAGCAGTTTCGTGGGGTGATCATTGCTGCATCTCCATCCCGAGGAACTCTGGCGGGGCGAACGGCTCGTTGCCGACCGGGTCGAGGCCGACGTCCTCCTTCGGTGGACCGTCCGCGGCCAGCCGGCGTACGTCCGCGGTCTGCCGGTCGGAGAGGCCCGGCATTCCCGCGCAGACCGCGTCCAGCACCGCGGCGTACGGGCTGTCCTCCTCGTGCAGCGCCAGCCGCAGCAGCTCGAGCCCGGCGCGGTGCGCGACCAGCAGCCGGTGCCCCGCGCCGTCGGGCGCCACCGCGACGAACTCCAGCACCGCCGGAAGGTAGTCGGGAAGCTCGGCCTCGGCCGCCTCCCAGCCGGACTGCCGGTAGGTGTGCTTGAAGGCCAGCAGTGCCATGCCGCGCTGCCGGGTGTCGCCGTAGCGGTAGTAGGTCAGGTACGGCGAGCAGCGGCGGGTCAGGTCGAAGGTGTCGACGTGGTGCTCGGCCGCCGCGGAAGGACCCTGGTCGCGCAGCCAGCGCACCACCCCGAGCAGCGGCTCGCGCCGCCCGGGCTCCACCTGCTCCAGGGCGGCCGTGACGTCGTCGAGCACCTCGTAGAGCCGGTCGTCCGGGTACTGCAGGAGCAGCGAGGCCACCTTGCACACCAGACCCTGGTCGGCGGGCACCGATGACTCGCGGCGGGCCCTCATCCGGCGTGCCCTTCGGGGAAGAGGTTCGGCGCCGGCTCCTGCCCGTTCCAGCCGAGCAGGTTGAACCGGGAACGCCCCTCGTCGTCACGGAACGTGGTGCCCACTCCGGACCCGGACTCGCCTCCGACGTGGAAGTGGGCGGCCAGGGTGTCCTCGGTGTGCGCCCCGTAGTCCGAGCCGCCGCCGGGGTAGCTCAACGAGCAGTGCTGGTTCATCAGCCGGCCGGCGTCCTCGTGGTGCGACTTCGGTACGACGTACCGGTCTTCGTACTTCGCGATCGCGAGTAGCCGGTACAGGTCCTCCACATCGTGGGGGTGCATGCCCACGCTGTCCGCGAGCGCCGGGTCCGGCTCGTCGCCGAGCTGGACGGCCCGCATGTGCGCACGCATCACGGCCAGCCGGCGCAGCACGTGCTGGACCGCGCCCACGTCCCCGGCGGTGAACAGGTTGGCCAGGTAGCGCAGCGGGATGCGCAGGTCCTCGATGGCGGCGAACACCTTGTCCGGGTCGGCGTCGTCGTAGCCGGCGGCGTCGACCACATCGGTGACCGGGGACAGCGGCGGGATGTACCAGACCATCGGCATGGTGCGGTACTCCGGGTGCAGCGGCAGCGCGACCTTCTGCTTCACCGCCAGCTCGTAGACCGGGGAGCGCTGCGCGGCCTGGATCCAGTCGTGCGCGATGCCCTGCCGCTCCGCCTCGGCGATCACCGCCGGGTCGTGCGGGTCGAGGAACACCGACAGCTGCGACTCGTAGAGGTCCTTCTCGTCGGTGACCGAGGCGGCCGCCTGCACGGCGTCCGCGTCGTACAGCACCAGGCCGAGGTAGCGCAGCCGGCCGACGCAGGTCTCCGAGCAGATGGTCGGCATCCCGGCCTCGATGCGCGGGTAGCACAGCGTGCACTTCTCGGCCTTGCCGGTGCGGTGGTTGAAGTAGACCTTCTTGTAGGGGCAGCCGGTGACGCAGAACCGCCAGCCGCGGCAG
>DASSKA010000132.1:0-11785 GCA_035690905.1 Nocardioidaceae bacterium
CGGCAGCCCGTCGAACAGCACGTGCATGTCGTCGATCGAGTCGATGGCGACCCCTACCTTGCCGACCTCGCCGTGGGCGATCTCGGAGTCCGAGTCGTGCCCCATCTGCGTGGGCAGGTCGAACGCGACGGAGAGCCCGCCGGTGCCGTTGGCGACCAGCTGCTTGTAGCGCTCGTTGGACTCCTTGGCGGTGCCGAAGCCGGCGTACTGCCGCATCGTCCACGGCCGGCCGGTGTACATCGTCGGGTAGACGCCGCGCGTGAACGGGAAGCCGCCGGGCTCGCCGAGCTGCGCGGCGGGGTCGAAGCCCGCCAGCGCGTCGGGCCCGTAGACGGCCTCGAACGGCAGCCCCGACTCGGTGCTGGCGCCCGGGTGCTCCGGCGCCTGACCGGGGGCCTTCTCAGCGTTCCTCGTCGTCGGGTCGCTCATAGTTCGCAAGCGTACGGCGCGGAGCGACCCCGTCGCACCGTGAGGTGGGTTACGGCGCCGGACCTCCCCGCGTGAGCCACGCCACACGCACCGCTCGGACGTAACTGAACTCACAGCCTGGGCGGTCAGAGCACTCCTCTCTCGCCGATAGAGTTCCTGAGGTTGTGCGCAGTCGTCGACTGACTGCGCCACATGGCACGGAAAGGACTCCCTTGGCCAGCTCTTCAGCGGGGACGCTCTACCGGGGCCGCGAAGGAATGTGGTCGTGGGTGGCGCACCGCATCACCGGCATCCTGGTCTTCTTCTTCCTCTTCGCGCACGTCATCGACACCGCGATGGTGCGCATCTCCCCCGCCGCCTACAACAGCGCGGTGGACACCTACAAGAACCCGGTCGTCGGCCTGATGGAGGTCGGCCTGGTCGCCGCGGTCGTCTACCACGCGCTCAACGGCGTCCGGGTGCTGCTGGTCGACTTCTGGTCGCGTGGGCCGCGGCTGCAGCGGCAGATGAGCTACGGCGTGGTGGCGCTGTGGGTCCTGCTGATGGTGCCGTTCGCCGTACGCCACCTGATGAACGTGTTCGGAGGCTGACGGATGGCAGTCCAGACCAGACCGGAGCAGGCCGGCGGCCGGCCGCGCATCGCAGCTCCCCGCACGCCGTACGTCTCCCGCCGTGGCGGGAACTTCGAGCTGAACTCGTGGCTGTTCATGCGCGGCTCCGGAGTGCTGCTCCTCGTCCTCGTCTTCGGCCACCTGTTCGTGAACCTGATGCTGGGCAAGGGCATCAGCGCGATCGACTTCGCGTTCGTGGCCGGCAAGTGGGCCAACCCGTTCTGGCAGGTGTGGGACCTGGCGATGCTCTGGCTCGCCGAGCTGCACGGCGTGAACGGGCTGCGCACCGTGATCAACGACTACGCGACCAACCCGACGACCCGGTTCGCGCTGAAGACGCTTCTGTACTTCTCCGCGCTGGTGGTGATCGTGCTCGGCACGCTCGTGATCTTCACCTTCGACCCGTGCATCGACCCGCACTCGACGCTGGCCGTCTGCCAGACGCACCACTAGCGGGCCCGCACCCGGGCACGACCTGGACCGCGACCTTCGAAAGCGAGACCAACCCCCATGGTGACGAGTCACAAGTACGACGTGATCATCGTCGGCGCAGGCGGCGCCGGCATGCGGGCAGCGCTGGAGTCCAGCACCCGAGCCCGAACCGCGGTGCTCACCAAGCTCTACCCCACCCGGTCGCACACCGGCGCTGCGCAGGGCGGCATGTGCGCCGCCCTGGCCAACGTCGAGGACGACAACTGGGAGTGGCACACCTTCGACACCGTCAAGGGCGGCGACTACCTGGTCGACCAGGACGCCGCCGAGGTGATGGCCCGGGAAGCCATCGACGCGGTGCTCGACCTGGAGAAGATGGGCCTGCCGTTCAACCGCACCCCCGAGGGTCGCATCGACCAGCGAAGGTTCGGCGGCCACACGCGCAACCACGGCGAGGCCGCGGTTCGCCGCTCCTGCTTCGCCGCGGACCGCACCGGGCACATGATCCTGCAGACGCTCTACCAGCAGTGCATCAAGCAGGACGTGGAGTTCTACAACGAGTTCTACGTGCTCGACCTGCTGATGACCGACGGCCGTCCCGCGGGTGTGGTCGCCTACGAGCTGGCCACCGGCGAGCTGCACGTCTTCCGGGCCAAGGCAGTGGTGCTGGCCACCGGCGGGTTCGGCAAGGTCTTCCGGACCACCTCCAACGCGCACACCCTCACCGGCGACGGCATGGGGATCGTCTGGCGCAAGGGCCTGCCGCTGGAGGACATGGAGTTCTTCCAGTTCCACCCCACCGGTCTGGCCGGCCTGGGGGTGCTGCTGTCGGAGGCGGCCCGCGGCGAGGGCGGGGTACTGCGCAACAGCGAGAACGAGCGCTTCATGGAGCGCTACGCCCCGGTGATGAAGGACCTGGCCTCCCGCGACGTGGTCGCCCGGGCCATGTCCAACGAGGTGCGGGAGGGCCGCGGCGCCGGTCCGGACAAGGCCTACGTCTACCTCGACCTGACCCACCTGCCGCGTGAGCAGATCGACGCGAAGCTGCCCGACATCACCGAGTTCGCGCGCACCTACCTCGGCGTCGAGCCCTACACCGAGATGATCCCGGTGTTCCCGACCGCGCACTACGCGATGGGCGGGGTGCCGACCAACATCAAGGGCGAGGTGCTGCGCGACAACGACACCGTGGTCCCGGGGATGTACGCCGCGGGCGAGGTCGCCTGCGTCTCGGTGCACGGCGCGAACCGGCTCGGCACCAACTCGCTGCTCGACATCAACGTGTTCGGCCGCCGGGCGGGCATCCACGCCGCCGAGTTCGCCGCCCGCGCGGAGCTGCGCGAGCTGCCGGAGAACCCGGAGTCGGGCGTGGTGGACCTGATCGAGTCGCTGCGCAGCTCCACCGGCTCGGAGCGGGTGGCCGCGATCCGCCAGGAACTGCAGGCGACCATGGACGTGAACGCACAGGTCTACCGGGACGAGGGCTCGCTCAAGCAGGCGCTCACCGACATCGAGAACCTCAAGGCTCGCTACGTCAACGTCTCGGTGCAGGACAAGGGCCGCCGGTTCAACACCGACCTGCTCGAGGCCGTCGAGCTCGGATTCCTGCTCGACCTGGCCGAGGTGCTGGTCACGTCTGCGCTGGCCCGCACGGAGTCGCGCGGCGGCCACTTCCGCGAGGACTTCCCGAAACGCGACGACGTGAACTTCATGCGACACACCATGGCCTACCGCGAGCAGGACGCCGGCGGCACGTCGTACCGCATCCGGCTCGACTACAAGCCGGTCGTGGAGACGCGCTACAAGCCGATGGAGCGGAAGTACTGATGGACGTCACCGTCAAGATCCTGCGCTACAACCCCGAGGTCTCCGAGGAGGCCAGGTGGGAGTCCTACCAGGTCACCGCCGAGCCCACCGACCGGGTGCTGGACGCGCTGCACAAGGTCAAGTGGGACCTCGACGGGTCGCTGACGTTCCGGCGCTCGTGCGCGCACGGCGTCTGCGGCTCGGACGCGATGCGCATCAACGGCAAGAACCGGCTGGCCTGCAAGACCCTGCTCAAGGACGTCAACCCCGCCGAGCCGATCACCGTGGAACCGATCAAGGGCCTCCCGGTGCTCAAGGACCTCGTGGTCGACATGGAGCCGTTCTTCGACGCCTACCGGTCGGTCATGCCGTTCCTGGTGACCTCGGGCAACGAGCCGACCCGGGAGCGGCTGCAGTCGCAGGCGGAGCGGGAGCGGTTCGACGACACCACCAAGTGCATCCTGTGCGCGGCCTGCACCACGTCGTGCCCGGTGTACTGGACCGACGGGCAGTACTTCGGCCCGCAGGCCATCGTCGGCGCGCACCGGTTCATCTTCGACAGCCGGGACGAAGCCACCGACCAGCGGCTGGAGATCCTCAACGACCGCGAGGGCGTCTGGCGGTGCCGGACCACGTTCAACTGCACCGAGGCGTGCCCGCGCGGCATCGAGGTCACCAAGGCGATCCAGGAAGTGAAGCGAGCGCTGATCTTCCGCCGCTGACCGGTCCCGTCGCTCCCCGTGGAAAGAGGTCGCTCCCCACGGTGAGTTCACCATGGGGAGGGGCACAAAACCAGGGCACCCTGGTAAAGGGCCCTCGCGACAGGGCCAGGGGGCTAGCGGGCGGACCTCCAAGCCCTGACGCCGAGCCGGCCCAGCACCCCAGCGATCAGCGTGTTGACCACGATCAGGCCGATGTGCGCGACCCAGTAGCCGGTCGGCCGCTCCTCACCAGCCGCGTGGGCACGGTAGAGGTTCTTCGCGAAGTTGCCGTAGCTGAACAGGTTCCAGGCGGCAATGGCGAGCAGGAGGACGGCGTGCTTGCGTTGGAACTTCACGAGCCCATCCTGACGGGTGACCAGTAGCGGTCGATGACCGGGTCAGGACGGGGCGCACCCGCGCAGGAAGCCGGACAGCGCCCGCCGGAACTCCTCGGGCCGCTCCACGTGCGGTGAGTGGCCGGCGCCGTCGACGACCACCTCCGCGTAGGCGCCGCCCGCCTCGCGGTAGCGGTCCAGCACGCGGCGCGTCTGGGCGACCATCGGCTGCGGGGGCATCTCCTGCTCGCCCGGCCAGCCCGGGAGCTCGCCCATCCGGCCGAGCACGGCCAGGTCCAGCATGGAGGCATCGGAGACGATCCGGTCCTCGGCACCCCGCACCCACAGCACGGGCGGCTTGGGAAGCACGTCGACGAGGCCGCTGAGGTCGAGGTGAACCGGCGCCATCGAGTTGAGCACTCCGCGGCTGCCGGGCGCGACGCCGGGCCAGTGCGGCGAGACCACGGTCTCGCCGGGGTAGAAGTCGTCACCGACCCGGGTGGACACCATCGACGCGGCGAAGGCGTCCTCCCGGTCACCGGCCGTGCCGCCGGAGAAGTAGACCGCGTTCATCACCCCTCGCGGCGAGAGCGGGTCCCCGCCCAGGTCGCCGTCCGCGATCCGCTTCACGAACTCGGGGTTGGCGGTGCCGGCGCCCGAGCCGGCGCCGTCCGGCCAGACCAGGCGGCCGTCCTCGCCCGCCGTACCTCCGAAGCCGTACGGCGAGACGGGGTTGACCAGCGTGAGGCCGGCGACCAGGTCCGCGTGGTCGATGACGTACTGCATGGCCACGCCGCCGCCCATGCTCCAGCCGACCAGGTGCACCCGGGCGAGCTCGAGCGCCTCGACGAGGGCGTGCAGGTCGTCGGCGAAGTCCCGTAGCCCCCTGGTCGCGTCCACCGGCAGCGGCTCGGTGTCCCCGAAGCCACGCAGGTCCGGGGCGAGCCCGCGGAAGCCGTCCGGCAGCGCGAGCAGGGTGTCCTCCCAGAACACCGACGAGGACACGTTGCCGTGCAGGAGCAGCACCGGCTCGCCCTCGGTGCGGCCGTCGTGGCGGACACAGGTCCGCAGCCGCGCGGTCGCGACCGGGCTGCACTCGATCCCGGCAAGGGTCACCGGGCCACCTCGCTCAGCAGCTTGGCGACCGTCGTCGCTCCGGTGCTCCCGAGCAGCAGCGTGTAGTGGTTGACCTCCTCGAGGTGCCGGAAGTCCAGGTGCGGGTAGCGGCGGGCGTGCTCCGCGACCAGGTCCGGCGGGTAGAGCCCGCCGGGCTCGGCCAGCAGCCCGTGGCCGGCGCGCAGGAAGACGGTGCCCCGCGGTACCCCACGAGCCCACCCGTCGACGGTCGCCTGGTCGAGCAGGTCCATCGAGTCATCCTCGAGCGACGCCAGGGACACGCTGGAGCGCAGCGCCGGTGGCTCGCCGACCAGGTCGTAGGACAGGTAGTCCTCGACCGCGGGACCCCACTCATCGGCCAGCGCCGGGTGGGGCCTCCAGAAGCCGAAGTAGTCGGCGACGGAGGCGAAGGTCATGGTCAGCCGCTGGGCAGCTGGGCCGATGGTGGCCGCGACCGCCTCCTTCGGCGTGGTCCCGGGAGCCGGCGCGGGCAGCGGAAGGCCCCCGTCGAGCAGGACGACCTTGGCGGTCCTGTCCGGGTGCCGTCCGGCGAAGGCCGCCGCGACGAACCCGCCCATGGAGTGGCCCGTGACCACGGCCGTGTCGACGGCGAGGTGGTCGAGGACGGCGAGCAGGTCGTCGGCGTGGCGGGCAATCCCGGCGCGTCCCTCCAGCTCGCCGCTGCGGCCGCGGCCCCGGAGGTCCGGGGCGACCAGCGTGAAGTCGGCCTGCTCGGCGACCAGCGCCCAGGTGCGGTGGTTCGCGGTCACGCCGTGCGCGGCGACCACCACCGGCGCCGCCGGGTCGGCCGCGGTCCACCGTCCCACCCGCAGGTCGCCGCCCGGAACGGGCACGTCGAAGCTGTCGTAGGAGCTCACCGGGCAGTCCATCCGCCGTCGATGGGCAGCGAGGCGCCGTTGATGAACGACCCGGCCGGCGAGCACAGGTAGGCGACCATCTCGGCCACCTCCTCCGGCTCGACGAGCCGCTTGATCGACGGCTCGGTGAGCATCACCTTCTCCACCACCTCGGTCTCGGGGATGCCGTGCATGCGGGCCTGGTCGGCGATCTGCTTCTCCACCAGCGGAGTACGGACGTACGCCGGGTTGATGCAGTTCGAGGTGACACCCCGGCCGCCGGCCTCCAGTGCGACCACCTTGGACAGTCCCTCCAGGCCGTGCTTGGCCGCGACGTAGGCGGACTTGTACGGCGACGCGACCAGCCCGTGCGCGGAGGAGATGTTCACGACCCGGCCGAAGCCGCGGGAGTACATGTGCGGCAGCGCGGCCCTCACCAGCAGGAACGGGGACTCGAGCATCAGCCGGAGGATGAACCCGAACCGCTCGGGCGGGAAATCCTCGACCGGTGCCACGTGCTGGACCCCGGCGTTGTTGACCAGCACGTCCACCTCGAGCCGCTCGCCGGCCAGCGCCTCGGTGTCGGCGAGGTCGACCACCCAGGCCTCGCCGCCGACCTGGTCGGCCACCGCCCTGGCCGCGTCCGCGTCCACGTCGGTGACCACCACCTTGGCGCCCGCCTCGGCCAGCCGCACCGCGCAGGCCCGGCCGATGCCGCTGGCCCCGCCGGTGACCAGCGCGGTCCGGCCGCTGAGGTCAGCGTTGCCCGGACTGCTGCCCATCTCTGTTGCGTCCGCCATCGCGTCGTCTCCTCTCACTCGTTGCTGTCCGCGTTGCCGTGGTCGGCCCCCAGCCCCCGCCGCACGAAGCGCATCGTCTCCTCGAACACGCTCTGCGGGATCTGCTGCTTGTCGTCCCAGAGCACGTAGCGCATCCCGACCAGCTCACCGGTGCCCATCAGCGCCCAGGCCACCACCACCGGGTCCAGGTCGGCGATCTCGCCGGCCTGCTTCGCGCGGGTCAGCCCCTCGACGTACCCCTCCACGATCCGCTGGTAGTGCAGCCGCAGGGTGTGCGGTGAGACGAACTCCGCCTGGCGGATGATCCGGTACAGCGCCGGGTGCTCCCCGGTGAAACGGAAGAACGCCTCGAAGCCGCGCCGCTCCGCGTCCGAGCGGCTGGTGCCCTGCGAGGACGCCTCGGCCATCGCCTGCCGCACCCGGTGGTTGAGGTCGAGCACCACCTCGTCGAAGATCTCCTGCTTGCTGGCGAAGTAGATGTAGAACGTGCCCTGGGCGACGCCGGCCGCCTCGGTGATCTTCACGATGGACGCCTCGTGGTAGCCGCGCTCGGCGAACACCTGCTCGGCCGCCTCCAGCAGCCGGCGCCGCGTGTTGCTGCCGCGGTCGGTGCGCGGCACCCGGTCCTGGTTGCTCAACGCTCGACCCCCTTCTGGTTGTCCAGCTCGCCGCGCAGGGCGGGCCGGTCGATCTTGCCCGACCCGGTCAGCGGCAGCGCGTCGACGACGACGACCCGCCGCGGCACCTTGAAGCCGGCCAGCTGCTGGCGGACCCCGGCCCGGAGCCGCTCGGGGTCGAGGGTCAGCCCTTGGCGGGGCACCACGAAGGCGACACCGACCTCGCCCCACTGGTCGTCCGGGACGCCGACCACCGCCGCGGCGGCCACCGAGGGGTCGCGCAGCAACACCTGCTCCACCTCACCGGGGTAGACGTTCTCGCCGCCGCTGATGTACATCGCGGTGGACCGTCCGACCAGCCGGTAGCCGCCGTCCGGACCGCGCTCCGCGATGTCGCCTGTGGCCAACCAGCCGCCGACGACCGCCCGCGCCGTCTCGTCCGGCCGGCCCCAGTAGCCCGCGAACACGTTCGGCCCGCGGACCAGCAGCTCCCCGCGGTCGCCCTCGGCGGGCCGGCCGGTCACCGGGTCACGCAGCGCCACCTCGACCCCGGGATACGGCAGCATGCCGCCGCCCGGCTCCGCCTCGCACAGCACGTTCGGGCCGGCCTCGGTGAGCCCGTAGCCGGCCACCAGCGGCACCCCGCGCCCGGACCAGGCCGTCAGGACACGGTCGGCGGTCGGGGCGCCGCCGACCAGCGCCAGGCGCAGGCTGGACAGGTCGGCGTCGGCGAAGCCGGGCCGCTCCGCGAGCATCTGGTACGACGTGGGAACACCCATCGTGGTGGTGACCCGCTCGTCGGCCAGCCGGTTCAGGACCGTGTCCGGGTCGAACACCGGCTCCACGATGACCCGCGCGCCGGTCAGCCAGCCGAGCAGCGGCTGCACGTTCCAGGCCGCGACGTGGAACTGGGGCAGCACGACGAGCACCACGTCGTCGGGACCCATCCCGACCCGCCCGTCCAGCGACCGGTTGGTCCACCAGCAGCTCGCGTGACTGAGCAGGATGCCCTTGGGCCGTCCGGTGCTACCCGAGCTGTAGAGCAGCAGCACTGGGTCGTCGAGGGCGACCTGACCGGCTCGGCCTTCGGACCGGGCCCGCAGGTCCGGTAGATCGTCCTCGAGTCCCTCGGCGCTGAGCAGGACGGCCGGCGGCGGGTCGTCGAGGAGGGTCAGTGCCGCGTGCACGGCGTCCCGGTAGGTGGTGTCCGTGGCGACGAGCGCCGGCCGGGCGTCGCGGAGCATGGCCGCCAGCTCCGTCGTGCTCGCCCGCCAGGACAGCGGCGCGAGCAACAGCCCGGCCTTGGCGCAGCCGAAGAACGCCACCACGTGGTCGGCGCTGTTCGCGGTCACGGTGGCCAGCCGGTCCCCGCGTCCCAGCCCGGCAGCCCGTAGCCGGTCCGCGAGCGCCGTGGACCGCTCTTCGAGGTCGGCGTAGCTGTGCCGGGCAGCGGGGTCCTGGACCGCGACGCGGTCGGCGCCGTGCCGCGCTCCGCGCGCCGGCCACTCGCCGACGAGCAGGGGGGCATTCATGCTCGGACCCGCTTCCGGGCGGGGAGCCGGACCAGAGCGCGGACCGGCCGGCCGTCGGGCCGGACCAGCGAGGCGACCCCGCCGGGCAGGAACAGCACCACCAGTACGAAGAGCACGCCGAGGATGAAGAGCGGCTGGGACAGCGGGACCCGGGCCACCGCGGGCAGCGCCGCGACGGTGTCGGAGCCGGCGAGCGTGCCGAGCCGCTGGTCGAGCAGCGTGTAGGCGAACCCCCCGAGCATCGCTCCCCAGCGCACACCCGAGCCGCCGAGCACCACCATCACCAGCAGCGCCAGGGTGAACTCCGGGGTGGTGACATCCGCGGTGGCCCCGCCCACGAGCAGCACGTAGACCACCCCGCACAGGGTCGCCAGCGTGGAGCCGGTCACGAACGCGAGGAGCTTGAACGTGTAGGTGCGCACCCCGAGCACGGCGATGCGCTGCTCGTTCTCGCGGATCGCCGCCCACACGTGGCCGGCAGCCGAGGTGGTGGTCAGCCGGACCACGAGGTAGACCACGACCGCGAGCGCGAGCGCCAGCCAGTACACGTTGCGGGTGTTCACCACGCCGACGAACGCGTCGGGAAGCCTGGACACGTCCAGCCCGAGCCCCTGCTCACCTCCGGTGACGCGCAGCGGGTCCTGCACCACGAGCACCGAGCCTGCCTGTGCGAACGCCAGCGTGACCATCGCGAAGGCGATGCCGCGCACCCGCAGGCTGACCGCGCCGGCCAGGCCTGAGAGCACCAGCCCGCAGCCCAGCGCGAGGAGCACGGCCGGCACCGGTGCCCAGTGCCAGACGCCCAGCGCGATGGCAGTGACGTAGACACCGACGGCGAAGTAGAGCGCGTGCCCGAACGACAGCAGCCCCGTGAACCCGAACAGCAGGTCGTAACTGAGCGCGAGCGCCGCGAACACCAGGCAGATCGCCAGCAGCTGCAGGGTTCCCGGCGAGGCGAAAGCGCCCGGCAGCACACCCGGGATGGTGAGCGCGGAGAACGGCAGCATCGCGAGCACCACGACCATCGCGACGCCGCCGAGCAGCTGGGCACGCCTCACATCGCCCTCCCGAGCAGTCCCTGCGGCCGCACCAGCAGCACCACCGCGAGCAGCAGGACGACGGACAGGTCACCGATCCCGCTCGCCGCGTAGTAGTTGGTGAACTGCTGGACCAGCCCCACCACCGCCGCCGCGAGCGCGGACCCGGGCACCGACCCGAGCCCTCCGATCACCACCACGATGAACGCGTAGATGAGCAGCGACGATCCGAGGGCGGGGTTCACCGAGCTGAAGTACACCCCGGCCAGCGCGCCCGCGAGACCGGCTGCGGCACCGCCGAGCGTGAACACCAGCGTGAACGCCCGCCGTACGTCGATGCCGAGCGCGGTCACCATCGCCCGGTTCTCCACACCGGCACGGACCACCAGCCCGTACCGGGTGCGCCGCAGGAACAGCATGAACAGCCCGAGCACTGCCAGCCCGACCAGCACGGTGACGACGCGGCCGTGCGGGATCGCCGCGCCGGCGACGCTGCTGGTCGCGTTCATCCAGGACGGCACCGGGTAGACCTTCGGGTCGGTGCCCCAGATGCCGCTGAGCAAGGCCACGATCGCCAGCGCGAGGCCGACGGTGACCAGCACCTGGGCCACCTCCCGCTCGTACAGCGGCCGCACCAGCACCAGCTCGACGACCGCCGCTAGCACCGCGCTGCCGACCGTGCCCGCGACCACCGCGACCAGCATCCTGGCAGTGGCCGGGCCACCGACGTGCACCGACGCCCACCAGCCGAGGTACGCGCCGACGGCGAGCACCGCGCCGTGCGCGAAGTTCAGCACCCGCATCAGCCCGAAGATCAGCGACAGTCCGGAGGCGATCAGGAAGTACAACGCTCCGAGCCCGAGGCCGGTGACAGCCAGCACGATGACGGTGCTCACTGGTGCGCTCCCGTCTCCGCGGACACACCGAGCAGCCGCCGGGTGAGCCCCTCGTCCTCCAGCAGCGCGGCGGCGTCCCCGTCGTGCACCACCCGCCCCTGGTTCAGCACGACCGCGTGCCGGGCGAGCCCGCCGACCACGCCGAGGTTCTGCTCCACCAGGAGCACCGGGACCGTCTGCGCGACCTGCCCCAGCACCCGGGCCACCTCCCCCACCACCTGCGGGGCAAGCCCCTTCGTCGGCTCGTCGACGAGCAGCAGCCGGTTCTCGTTCAGCAGCGCGCGGCCGAGCGTCAGCATCTGCTGCTGCCCGCCCGACAGCGTCCCGGCCGCCTGGCGGCCGCGCTCGCGCAGCTCGGGGAAGAGCTCGTAGACGAGCTCGTAGCGAGGCGAGCCGCTCCGCTCGGCCAGCCGCAGGTTCTCCTCCACGGTCAGCCCGGCGAAGATCTCCCGGTCCTCCGGGACGTAGCCGATCCCGCGCCGGATCACCTTGTGGGTCGGCAGCGACGCGATCCCGTCACCGGCCAGCTCGACGATGCCCTCCCGCGAGACGAGCCCGACGAGCGAGCGCAGCGTCGTCGTCTTGCCGACGCCGTTTCGGCCGAGGAGCGCCGTGA
>DASSKA010000133.1:0-32370 GCA_035690905.1 Nocardioidaceae bacterium
GGCCCGGACGGGGTTTCCGCGAGGGTTGGAGCGAGGCTTACAGCTTAGGTTTCAGCCATGCGCCGCCCTCGTAGCTCAGGGGATAGAGCGTCGGTTTCCTAAACCGTGCGTCGCAGGTTCGAATCCTGCCGGGGGCACCCATCGAAAACAGGCTTTGACCCCGCGGTTCTCCGATTCCCGCTGCAACTGGTCAAGCCGCGACCGTCCGGGAACGGCGACGGCCCGTCGGCCCACCAGCAGCAGTCCACGCATGAGGACCAATGCTGCCCAGCTGTCGGAGGTCAGGGAGACGGGGCGGCTGTGGCGACGGAGTCACCCCGCAGGTGGACGCGTCACCTCGAACGGGTCCCACTCCACGCCACGCCAGAACGCCTCGAGGCCGTTTTCCTGGATGAACTCGCGCTCGCTCGCGTGTATCGGGTAGCAACCTGCGATGTTCACCGGGAGGTCGTGGATCAGGAAACCGAACGCCGCGGTTCTGTACACGCTCGGTCAAGCAGGCCCTGCCGGCAGCCAACGGCTCGGTTCACCTAACCTGAGCTGTGGCCAAGGCGCGTCGAAGACGTAGGCGTCCCCGAGGCGCCGTACGCTTGGCCCACGATGGACTCGAGCCCGGCCTTTCACCTGCACACCGGTGACGTGCGGAGCGTCTACGCGACGTGGGAGACGCCCGCGACGATCATCAGCGATGGCGCCTACGGTGTCCGCGGCTTCCACGGTGACACGGTGGACGCCGAAGGGCTTCCCGAGTGGTATCGGCCGCACGTCGAGGCGTGGAGCCGGGCCGCCTCCCCGGCAACCACCCTGTGGTTTTGGAACACGGAGGTCGGGTGGGCAAGCGTCCACCCTCTGCTTGTCGAGCAGGGCTGGGAATACGTGGAGACGGTGATCTGGGACAAGGGGATCGCGCACATCGCCGGCAACGTCAACGGCCAGACGATTCGTCGATTCCCCGTGGTCACGGAAGTGTGCGCCCTCTATCAGCGAAGGCCGGTCGGCCCCGCCGGAGAACCCCTTCGCGTCTGGCTTCGCAACGAGTGGTGCCGGGCGGGGTTTCCCCTCTATCGAGCCAACGAGGCCTGCGGCGTGAAGAATGCCGCCACGCGGAAGTACCTGACGCTCGACCACCTCTGGTACTTCCCGCCAGGAGACATGTTCGAGCGGCTGGCCACGTATGCCAACCAGCATGGAACAGCCACCGGCTGGCCATACTTCAGCCTGGACGGCGAGACCGTGCCGACCGCGAAGCAGTGGGACGCCATGCGGTATCGCTGGACGCATCAGCACGGCCTCACCAACGTGTGGAACCGTGGACCGCTGCACGACAGCGAGCGCCTGAAGGGCACCCTGCGGCGAGCGGCGCCCCGCGTCTACAAGCCCAGTCGCGCAAGCAGTGCCCATCTGAACCAGAAGCCCCTCGAGTTCATGGAGCGCTTGGTGGCCGCGGTGACCGCGCCCGGCGACGTGGTCTGGGAGCCCTTTGGCGGCCTCGCCTCAGGTTCCGTCGCAGCCGTCGCCCTTGGTCGGAGAGCCTGTGTCGCGGAGCTGGACGCCGAGTTCGTCGCACTGGCCCGGGAGCGACTCGTGGAGGCCTCGCGCCACTACGAGCCGGAGGCAGAAGCAGAAGCGGCCCAAGCGGACGAGCCAGCACAGTGACGACTGACCAGTCTGGCGTCGTCCCGTTGCCTCAGAGAACTCCGCTGGGGCAGGACGCCACGAAGCTGAAGCTGCTTGGGAATGTCAAGGATGCGCTGCGGTCGCTGCCGATCTACTACTCGTCGCAAACCTTCATCGAGGGCCTGGAGTCCTCGGACCTCTTCTCCCTGAACAGTGTTCTTGGCGGAAGCATCGAGATCCAGGTCGTCGAGACCCTGAACAAGATCCGGCAGGTCTGGGATCCAGATGACGAGTGGCCCGAGCACAGGTTCGAGCGCCAGTCGCAGGCTTTTCCGGACGTCCGCCTGGTGTCCCGCACGGGAGGCACCGTCCAGACTGAGCTCGGCATCGAGCTCAAGGGCTGGTACCTCCTCAGCAAGGAGCGTGAGCCCTCCTTCCGGTACACGGTGACGCCGGCCGCGTGCGACCCCCACGACCTGCTCGTCGTCGTGCCCTGGCACCTCAAGAACGTCCTGTCCGGCGTGCCGGTCGTCTACGAGCCGTACATCGAACAAGCCCGGTACGCGGCTGACTACCGGAACTTCTACTGGCAGCACCAGCGCGGCAGCACACCCGTGGAGAAGCGAGGCATCAACTCACCCACGGAAGAGATCCATCCGTACATGCCACCCAAGACCAAGATCGCCGACAAGCCGACCCACGACTCCGGAGGAAACTTCGGTCGAGTTGCCCGCGTCCACGGGCTCATGGAGGACTACACCGAGGCGCTGCTGCAGACCCGGGTCTCCGGGGTGGAAGCCGGTCACTGGGTGAACTTCTTCAAGGCATACGCCGACTCACGCGGCCGCGACGACGTGGAGCACAAGCTCGACCGGCTGCTCGGCGCCCAGATGCGTGCCAATGCGGAGGCGGAGGCAGACCGTCTGATCGCCGCCATCGACGAGATGCGCCGACTGCTGGGACGCTGACCGCCTGCCCGCCTGCAACCAGGCTCCCCCGGACCACAGGAGCACGACGATGGCCTACTTCGAGCGGATCGGCGAGAGCGCCTTCCGGGCGACCGGTCACGTCGGCGGAGCCTGGGACCCCGAGGAGCAGCACATCGCGCCCGCGCTCGGGCTGCTGGCGCACGTCGTGGAGGCCGACCGGGACGCCCGCCGAGGCCCCGACCTGGTGATCGCCCGGCTCTCCTACGACATCCTCGGCACCGTTCCCGTCGACGCGGTGGAGACCGCCACCCGGGTGGTGCGGCCCGGTCGCACCATCGAGCTCGTCGAGGCCTCCCTCGGGCACAACGGCCGCGACGCCGTACTCCTGCGGGCCTGGCTCATGCGGCCCCGCGACACCGCACAGGTGGAGGCGACGTCGCTTCGGCGGATCGCGCCGCCGGAGGCCATGCCGGCCTGGGACCCGACGTCGCTGTGGCCCGGCGGGTTCATCGCGTCGGCGGAGGTACGACGGGCGCAGCTCGAACCGGGACGGGCGTCGTTCTGGGTGCGCACGCCGCTCCCCCTGATCCAGGACGAGAAGGTCAGCCGGCTCGCCAGCGCCGCAGGACTCTTCGACATCGCCAACGGGATGACCGTGCGCGCCGACCCGCGGGAGGTCGCCTTCCCGAACGTTGACCTGACCGCCCACCTGTTCGCCGAGCCGCGAGGCGACTGGATCGGCTTCGACACCACCGTCTCCTTCGGCCCGGAAGGTCTCGGCCTGACCAGCAGCGTCATCCACGACGAGCACGGACCCATCGGCACCCTGTCGCAGATCCTCACCGTCCGGCCCACCGGCCGACCTGACCCTCGGTGAGTCACCCGAACAGCTCGTGACGCAGCTGGGCCACCAGCCAGGTGCGGTACTGCTGGCTGGTCCAGCCGCGCTGCGTCACCAGCATCTGGTACATCTGCGCCGACGTCATCGCCCAGAAGATGTCGGCCGCCCGCTCCACCCCGAGCCCGCGGCGCAGCAGCCCGCGCCGGTGCCAGTCCTCGACGGTGGGCCGCTGCCCGAGCAGCCGCCGGTGCTCGCCCTCGTCGCCGAGGGCGGCCAGGTCGGCGTCCGCTCCAGCCGCCGCGTGCACCATCTCGATCAGGTCCGCGGCCCGCTCGTACAGCCCGGCCATGAAGTCGACGGCCAGCTCCAGCTGGCGCACGCAGTCCCCCGCCGCGGTCGCGAGCTCCTCCCGGAACCGGGCCTGCTCGCGCGGGGCGATCTCGCCGAGCAGCGCAAGCAGCACCCCGCGCTTGGTTCCGAACGCGTCGTAGACCGAGCGCCGTCCCACCCCCGCGGCACGGGCGATGTCGTCCATCGAGGTGGCCGCGTAGCCCTTGCCCACGAACAGCTCGCGGGCGCGCTCGAGGATGCGCTCCCGAGACTCGCGGGCGCGCCGCTGCCGCACCGGCGAGTGGTAGCTGCGCCGAGTCCTCTTGACGTCCACCATATTCACCGCACATTATGTACGACGAATAACCGATGCGCCACCGGCAGGAGCCGGGGCCGAGCACCTTGGGGGTCTGATGCGCTCAGCGCAGTCCACTCTGAAAGTCCTGGTACCTGCCGCCCTGGCGTTGATCGCCGTGGAGGCTGTCGTGTCCATCGCGGCCGGCTGGCCGCACCAGTTCAACGGCCACGGCCGGCCGGACCAGGTGCTGGCCGACTTCGTCGGCAGCGGCACCGCGCTGTCTCCCCCGCTGTGGCTGGTGGTCCTGCTCGCGGTCTGCTGGGCCGGCCTGCGGGCCCGCTCGCCGTGGCGGGGCATCGCCCTCGTGCTGCTCGTGCCGGTCACCGCACTGCTGACGATGGGTTCGATCGGCGAGGCCGTGGCACCGGCCACCTCCGACGTACCCCGGGCCGTGCAGCTGGTCGGCGGCGTGGTCGACGTCCTCGTCTCGCTGGCGCTGCTCCTGCTCACCGTGGTGAGCCTGGTCCAGGCACGCCGGGCTGGCGCCCAGGCGCAACCCGCGCAGTAGGGGTCGGCGAGGTCAGGTCCGGCGCCGGCGCGGCAGGCGCCGTCGGGACTGGCGGGGTGGACGCGGCGGTCGGATCGCGGTGACTGCCTGGTTCTCCTCGGCGATCAGCTCGTAGCGGTGGCCGTAGGTCTCGACCAGGGCCTGGGCCGCGGCCACCACCGGGATCGACACCAAGGCGCCGACCGGCCCGAACAGCGCGGCGCCGGCGATCACCGCGCCGAACGCGACCGCGGGGTGGATCTGCATGGTGCGGGCGGTCACCCGCGGAGCGAACAGGTAGTTCTCGACCTGCTGGTAGCCGGTCCCGAAGAGCACCACCCAGACGGCGTCGAGAGGTTGCACGGAGAGCGCGATCAGCGCCGGTAGCGCGATGGCCAGGTAGGTGCCGATCGTCGGGATGAACTGCGAGACCAGGCCGGTCCAGATGGCCAGCGGGAGCCAGTACGGCACACCGAGCAGCAACAGGAAGATTCCGGTGAGCAGCGAGCTCAGCGCGGCCAGCACGAGGCGGGAGACGACGTACCCGCCGGTCTTGTCGACCGCGATCGCCCACACGGTGGCGATCACCTGCTGCTGCTTGGGTGGGAACCAGCTCGATACCGTGCGTCGCAGCTTGGGTCCTTCCGCGGAGGCGTAGAAGGCGAACAGCAGCAGGGTGAACGCCTGGAACACCAGCCCGAACACGGACGCCACCAAGCCGACCACGCCGGGCGTGAGGTTGGCGACGATCTGCTGGACCCTGGCGGAGGTCAGCCCGAGCGAGTCGACGATGTGGCCGGCGACGAAGTGGGTGCCGAAGGTCCGGTTCACCCAGTCGACCCCCTGCGCCACCAGGCTGGGCAGCGCCCCGAACAGCTGCACGACCTGCTGCACCAGCAGCGCGCCGAAGGCAGCGGTGAAGCCGAGGACGGCGAGGGTCATCATCAGCATCACCAGCCCGGTGGCCAGTCCACGGCGCCACCCGCGCCGCTCGAGCCGGTTGACCATCGGCTCGATGCTGATCCCGAACATCCAGGCGAGGAACACGATGCCGAGCAGCGTGCTCAGCCCGTCGAACAGCCACATCACCACTTGGAACGCGGCGACCATGGCCAGCACGAGCAGCACGCCGCGGCCCAGCCAGCGCGGTGGCTCCTGCCACCAGCCCTCCGGCTGCGGCGCCGCGATCTTCTCGGTCATCACCGCCACCTCCGCGGCAGTGTCGGTCCAGCCGCGGCTGCCGCACCTCCACGCTAGGCCGGTCCCGGCGCGATGGGCCCTGCCCGAAGTGAGGGAGGCGGCGGGACTTTCGGCTCTGCACCGGTCCCGTTCCGCATGGTCGGATCGAGCCGAAGGATTGCGCCCGAAGCGGAGGTGGTCGTGGCATCAGGGCTGCAGGTCGGACCTCGGACACCGCCGGTGGAACCGGGCGTGTACTTCCTGCCCCGGCACCGGGTCGGCTGGTGGGCGGTCGCGCTGCTGGTGGTGACCAGCCTCTACCCGGTCTACTTCGGGTCGCTGGAGAACCTGATCGGCAGTGGCCTGGCACTGTTCACCGTGGCGTTCATCATCGCCGTGGGCTCGCTCGGCACCGGGTCGGTCGCGCTGTTCCTGGTCCGGGACCGGTCGGTCCTGCTCAGCCTCGTCTACGCGGTCGCGGTGTTCCTGGTGCTCGTCGGTCTGATGTTCGGGCTGGCGCTGCTGTTCCTGGGGCTCTGACGGGCGGCTCCGAGGCGCTCGCTGGCGCTCGCTCCTCAACCACCGTGGTCAGTCGACGCCGATGTCCTCGTTCCACAGCGCGGGGTTCGCGGCGATGAAGTCGGTCATCATCGCCACGCACTCCGGGTCGTCGAGCACGACCACCTCGACGCCGTTCTCGGCCAGCCAGTCGTGGCCGCCGTAGAACGTGCGGGCCTCGCCGATCACCACCCGCGAGATGCCGAACTGGCGGATCAGGCCGCTGCAGAACCAGCACGGAGACAGCGTGGTGACCATCGTCGTACCCCGGTAGCTGCGCTGCCGCCCGGCGTTCCGGAACGCCGAGGTCTCCCCGTGCATGGTGGGGTCGTCGTCCTGCACGCGCCGGTTGTGGCCCCGGCCGAGCAGCGTCCCGTCGGCGCCGAACAGCGCGCCGCCGATCGGGATGCCGCCCTCGGCCAGGCCCTGCCTCGCCTCCTCGACGGCGACCGCGAGCATCTCCCGGTCGTCGATGCTCACGCGGTTGCCGTCTCCTGCGTGCGCGCCGCCGGGGTGCGGTCCGGCAGCGCCTTGCGGAGTACGGCGTACAGGATGGCCGCGACCAGGAACCCGACGAAGAACGTGATGTCGCCGATGCCCGGGTGCGCCTTCGGGATCACGCCGAGGTACTCGGACTGGTTGGAGAACAGCGGGATCGACACCAGCAGGCCGATGCCCATCGCGATCGGGCCTGCCCAGTTCACCGAGTGGATGCTGACCGCCCACGGGTGGAGCGGCTCGCCGCGGCGCATCCACCGGTCGACGAGGACCACCCCGAGCCACGGCCCGATCCAGTAGGCGATGACCAGCAGGAAGTTCTCGTAGTTGACGCCCGGGTTGGCGATCGCGATCAAGGCGAGGATCAGGCCGAGGATGCCGAAGATGGTCGCGACGATGGACCGCGCCCTCCGCGGCGGCAGCTTCACGCCCAGGGCCAGGAACGACATGGCGCCGGAGTAGATGTTCAGCACGTTGGCCGCGACCGCGCCAGCCGCGATGCACAGCAGGGTCAGGTCGCCCAGCCAGGTCGGCATCAGTCCGGAGTACAGGCCGGGCAGCAGGTCGGACTTCGCGCCGAGCACGGTGACCATCCCGGCCCCGGCGATCTCGAGAATCGTGCAGGACAGGAACTCCCCGACCGCGGCGTAGGCGCCGACCGCCTTGCGGTTGGAGCTGCGCGGGAAGTAGCGGCTGTAGTCCGAGGCGTAGGGGTTCCAACCGCAGGCGTAGCCGAACGCGGCGGACAGCTCGATCAGGAAGCCGCCCGAGGTGGGCAGCGGGAAGCCCGGGTCGAGCCGCGCGGCGCCCGGGTTGGTCTGGGCCAGGACGACGATCACGCCGATGGCGAAGACCACGGCGAGCACCGGCCCGGCGTACCGCTCGAAGCTCTGCACCAGGTTGTGGCCGTAGAACGCGATGGCCAGCTGGGCGGCCACGATGATCAGCACGCAGACCGTCTGGGACAGGGCCGGGACGAGCACGTGCAGCGCCAGCGCCCCGCTGATGCTGTTCACCGCGAACCAGCCGATCCCGGCGACGATCGCGTTCAGGCCGGCGGGCAGGATGTTGCCGCGGTAGCCGAAGCCGGTCCGGCTGAGCACCATCTGGCACAGGCCGTGCACCGGCCCCCAGCTGGACAGGATGCCGTGGGTGCTGCAGCCGAGGGCGGTGCCGAGCACGACCGCAGCCACCGTCTGCCAGAACGTCAGGCCGAAGAACAGCGGCCCGAGGATGCCGACGCCGATCGTGGCGAACTCCAGGTTCGGCGAGCTCCACGTCCACAGCAGCTGGCGCGGATGCCCGTGCCGCTCGCTGTCCGGGACGACCTCGACCCCCCCGGGCTCGACCGCCACGGTCCGGGCGCCGTAGTGCTCGGCTGAGATCGGGTTGAACTCTTCTTCTTCGCGAGTGGTGACCACGGCGGGATTCTGCCCTTCTCGGAGGCGCAACGGTGGGTCCGCGCGGGTAAATGATGGGCGCCCCGGGTCCGCGATGCAACCCGGCTCGCGACTCTTCCCCCTGGAAACCCGCGCCTCTTCCCATGGAAGAGGGAAGCCTCCCATGGTGAATTCACCATGGGAGGCTTCCCTTTACCAGGGCACCCTGGTAAAGGTCCCTGGGGTCAGCGGCCGTTGCCGGGCGAGGTTGAGCCCGTGCTCGACGAGCCGCCGGTCAGGGTGGCGACCAGGTTCTGCACGTCCGGGCTGCCCAGTCCGGTCGGTACGTCGTACCCGGGCTTGGCGTCGTAGCCCGGCCCGAAGAACCTGTTGTTGCCGATCGTCACGTCGTGGAAGTCGGTGGCGTAGTCCGGGGTGCCGTAGATGCCGTACAGCTTCTGCCGGAAGGTGCTGTCGCCGCTGGTCAGGCTCGCTCCCCCGTTCTGCGCGTTCGCCAGCGCCCCGATCGCGGCCCACTGCGGCGAGCCGGAGCTGGTGCCGCCGAAGAAGTAGAAGCCGTTGTCGGCGGGGTCCGCGTTGAAGCCGAGGTAGACCAGCACCGAGGTGTACACCGAGGCGTTGTAGGCCACGTCGGACGGGGAGCGGCCGTCGAGGCCGCTGATCGCCTGCTGCACCGGGTCGTCGAAGATGGTGCTCACCGCGCCACCCGTGGCGCCGATCGCGCCGTACTTGCAGGTGAACGGGCAGGTCGCCGGGTCGGAGTCGTTCCAGGTCCACTCGCCGTCGTAGGCGCCGTTGTGCTTGGTGAACAGGTTGGTGCCGCCGACCGCGGTGACCAGCGGGTCGGAGGCCGGGTAGCTCGCGGTGGGGCTGCTGAACCCGTCGCTGGCGCCCCAGTCGCCGGAGGAGGCGAACAGCGAGACGCCGGCGTTCACCGCGTTCTGGAAGGCCTGGTGGGACTGCTCGAGCTGCAGGTTGTTGCCGCCGCCGGAGATGTAGGCCTCATCCGCGCCGTACGACATCGACAGCACGTTGCCGAGCTTGTGGTCGACGGCGTACTGCACCGCGTTGTTCAGCGAGTTGCCGTAGTTGTTGCCCGCCACGACCAGGTTGATGGTGGCGTCCGGCGCGATCGCGTGTGCCCACTGCACGTCCAGGCTGGTCTCGCCTGCCCAGCCGTCGGGCTGCCCGTCGTGCGCGGTCATGGTGCTGGGGCAGCCGGTCGGGCAGTAGACGTGCAGGTCCTCGAACTTCGGCAGGCCCATGGCCGCGTCGAAGACGTCCAGGTCGGACTGCACGGTCGGGCTGCCGTAGGCGTCGATGATCGCGATCGACTGGCCCTGGCCGGTCCAGGAGTCCGGGATGTCGTAGGCCTGGCGGATCTCGCTCGGCGTGTAGCAGGCCAGTCCGTAGGCCTTGATGCAGTCCGACGGGCTCGGGAACGCCCCGGGCTTGGTCCCGGACTTGTAGAGCTTCGCGAACGGGTGCACCTGGTAGGTGATCGAACCGGTGCCAGAGCTCTGCGCGGTGGCCGGGGTGCTCAGCGAGACCCCCGCCGCCAGCGCGATGGCCGACGTCGCGCTGGCCGCCAGGGCCACCCCACGACGCCGGAGCAGGCGGTTGGCAAGCATGCCTTCTCCTTCGAAATCGGACGAGATCCCGAGTCGGGGGACGATCCCGACAAATCGGGTAGGCCGGAACCTAACCCGCAGCATGACACTTGAACGGACCACACGCTTGGAAACCGCACAGGTCGACCGGGCCACCGTGCGGCAGGGGTACGACGGACGGGGCAGATCAGGCGGTGCGCAGATGGCTTGATCGCCTCATGACACGACGCTGGCCGGCGCCTAGCGTGGACCGGGCGGGAGACCATCGACGCGAGGAGAAGGCGATGGGTCTGTACGCCCAGCGGGTCCTTCCGCGGATCATCGAGGCAGGCTGCGTCATCGGGGCACTCGCGCCGTACCGGCAGCGGGTGTGTGACGGGCTGCGCGGCGAGGTGATCGAGCTCGGGTTCGGGTCGGGGCCGAACGTGCCGTACTACCCGGACACGGTCCGGCAGGTGACCGCGGTCGAGCCGGCCGACCTCGGCTGGCGGCTCGCCGAGGAGCGGGTCCGCGACAGCATCGTGCCGGTCCGGCGGGCCGGGCTGGACGGCCAGCGGCTCCCGTTCCCCGACGACAGCTTCGACGCGGCGCTGTCCACCTGGACGATGTGCACGATCCCCGACATCTGCGCGGCGCTGGCCGAGCTGCACCGGGTGCTCCGCCCCGGCGGCGCGCTGCACTTCCTGGAGCACGGGCTGGCACCGGACCCGGGCGTGCGGCGGCTGCAGCGGCTGCTCGAGCCGGTGAACAAGGTGGTGATGGGCGGCTGCCACCTCACCCGCCAGATGGGCGTCTTGGTGGCGGCAGCCGGGTTCAGCATCAAGGAGATCGACGAGTTCTACGAGCCCGGCTCGCCGAAGGTCGTCGGCGCGGACACCCTCGGCGTCGCGGTCACCCCGTAGCCTCCCGGGTTGGCCGGTCAGGGACAATCGAGGGTGTGTTGAAGCGTCAGACCCGGGCCGTCTCCGGCCTCGCCTCCGTCGTACTCCTGGGGGCCCTGGCCGCCGGCTGCGGCGGCGCCGCGGAGTCCTCGACACCGCCGGTGCCGCCGGCCAGCGTGGGCACCCACCTGAACGCGCCGATGGCGAGCTCGATCATGTCGCTGCCGCTGACCGACGAGCAGGGCCGGACCGTCCGGCTCGGCGACCTCGACAACCAGGTCGTGGTGCTCTACCCGGCGATGACCACCTGTGCCGCGGACTGCCCGCTGGACACCGCGAACATCGTCACCGCCGCCCGGGCGGTCGATGCCGCGGGGCTGTCGAAGAAGGTCACCTTCCTGTCGCTGACCATCGACCCCGGCCAGGACACGCCGCGGCGGATGACAGCGTTCCGGAAGCTGTACGCCGCGCCCGGTCAGCTGCCCAACTGGAACCTGGTGACCGGCAGCCAGCAGGACATCGCCGCGATCTGGAAATACCTCGGGGTCTACTTCAAGAAGGTGCCCATCCACGAGCAGCCGGCGCCGAAGGACTGGCTGACCGGCAAGCCGCTCAGCTACGACGTCGAGCACGCCGACGAGGTGTTCCTTCTCGACGGCAAGGGCCACGAGCGGTTCGTGATCTCCGGGCACGCGAACGTGCCGGACCGTGGGATGGTCCCCGCCAAGCTGCGCGGCTTCCTCGACGAGCAGGGCAACCGGCACCTGGACCATCCGGGCTTCGGGTCGTGGACCCCCTCGGACGTGCTCCAGGCGGTCAGCTGGCTGACCGGCCGGGAGGTCACCGTCCGGCGCTGATCTCCGGTGGTGGTTTCGAGACGCTCGCTTCGCCCGCTCCTCAACCACCGTTGCGCTTCGCTCGCCTCAACCACCGTTGCGCTCGCTCCACCACCGGCAGGGAGCGCGGCTTGGTGAACCCGACCCGCAGCGTGACCCACAGCAGCGGGATGCCGAAGAACACGCTGGCGATCACGTCGGTCATCCAGTGCGTGCGCGCGATCATCACCGCCACCGCGATGAGCAGCGCGATCAGCGTGTTGATCACGATGCGCCGGCGGCGGGTCAGCCAGCGGCCGACCGGCCAGTCCAGGCAGGCGGCCAGCGCCAGCGTCATGCCCCAGATCACGATCGCGTTCATCTCGTGCCCGGAGGGGTACTCCGTGCCCCCCGCCCACAGGTGGTCGCCGCCGCTGATCGGGTTGGTGCGCCCGGTCCAGAGCTTCAGCCCCGGCACGAACAACGCCATGAACACCATCACCGCCAGCGGCACCAGCAGCGGCCGCCACTGCTTGCGGCGCCAGGCCAGGATGATCGCGAGGATCGCCATCGGCGGCACGTTGTAGAGCCGCTGCCCGGGGAGTACGACGTACCGTCGGCAGGCCACGATCACCGGGTGCGGCACGTTCGCGACCACCCACGCGTCGATCTGGTGGTCCAGGCTGACCAGAGGCCCGCTGAACAGCACCGCGCAGGTCACCCAGACGAAGCCGAGCAGCAGCACGATGCCCACCGGCAGCCGCCAGGTGTGGCGCTTCTCCTGCGACGTGAGGCCGTCGTCGGTCCAGCGGTCGGACCGGGTCTCGACGCTCACCGGGGCGGCCGTCCGGTCCGTCGTACGGTGACCTCGGTGCGGGGGCGCAACGAATCCTCTCCTCGGGGGGTGGGGGGCGGCGGTCCGGGTGCTCGATACCCGTCCCTTGTACCTTACGGCCGCCGCGGCCATGCGTCGGCGACGGCCTTTCGGCTCAGCGGGCCGCCCGGGCCCGCCTGGCACGGTGGTCGGCGACCCCGAGCGTGAGCGCGATCACCATCAGCACGATCGAGCAGGCGAAGGTGACCCGCAGCGCCTGCCGCTGGTCCGCGCCGTGCAGGCTGAGCCGGTACGCCGCGGCCAGCATCGCGGCGCCCATCGAGCTGCCGATCCGCTGCCCGGTCTGCAGCGCACCGCCGGCGGCGCCGCCCATCCAGGGGGGTACGTCGGACAGGGTCATCGTGAAGTTCGGCGAGACCACCGCCCCCGCGCCGACACCCGCGGCCAGCAGCGGAGCGGCCACCAGGTAGCCCATCCGGTCTGGCGGCACCAGCGGTACCGCGACCGCGAGGGTGCCGAACCCGAGGACGACCAGGAGCAGGCCGCCGATCGTCAGCCGCCGGCCGAGCCGGTCCACCAGCCGGCCGGCCAGCACCGCGCTGACCGCCGAGCCGACCGCGAACGGCATCACGGCGAGGCCGGACTCCAGCGGCGAGTAGCCGAGCCCCTCCTGGAAGAACAGCGCCAGCACCAGCCAGATGCCGCTGAACCCGCAGAAGTACACCGACGCCAGCACGATGCCCGCGGTGTAGCCCGGCGCCTCCCGGAACAGCCGGACGTCGAGCAGCGGCGGCCGGCCCCGGGCGATGAGCCGCCGCTCCCAGCGCACGAATCCCCAGGCGAGCACCGGCACCAGCGCGGCCAGCCCCCACAGCGGGGTGCCCGGGTCGCTCATCGCCTCCACCAGCGGCAGCAGCAGCGCCAGCACGCTGCCCCCGAGCAGCACCGCTCCGACCGGTGTCGATCTGGGAGCCGAGCCGGCCCTCGCTCGGCTCGGGCGGCGGGATCACTCGCATCGCCAGCGCCATCGCCAGCACACCGAGCGGGATGTTGACGAAGAACACGTACCGCCAGCCCTGCTGCTCCCCGAACGCGGTCAGGATCAGCCCGGCGTTCTGCGGGGTGAGCAGTCCGGCGGCGACCCCCTGCGCCCGCCGGGCCGCGACGATCCAGGTCTCGCTGGTGGCCGCACCGGCGGCCGCGCTCGTCACGGTGAACGCCACCAGCCCGACCATGAACATCCGCCGCCGCCCGAACGCGTCGCCGAGCCGGCCGGTCGGTGTGGGACATCGGCGCGGCCAGTACCCGCGCCGTACCGGCGGAAACGGCGCCCAGGCACCGGCGTCCTGGTCAGGCGAAGGTGCCGTCGGCCAGCCGGTAGTCCATCTGGTTGATGACGTAGACCACGTCGGAGTCCGGCCCCTGCACCACCTGCAGCGTCACGCTGGTGCCGACCAGGCCGGCCAGCTCCTGCGCGTTGGTCTCCACGAGGCCGTCCGCGTCGAAGTCGTCTGCCGCCTCGGCGACAATCTGGGTCTCCGGCCCGAGGTCGAGAGGTACGCCGCCGAGGCACCACCCGGTCTGGCAGGCCTGCAACGTGCCGGTGACCGCGACCAGCGACACCGTGGGCGACGGGCTCGGCGAAGGGCTCGGTGACGGCGACGGGCTCGGCGAAGGAGAGGGCGACGGGGACGGCGACTTCGCCGGCTGCGTCGGTGCGGGGCTGGTGCCGCCCGACGGGCTCTTGGTCGCGGTCGAGCCGCCCGACACCGACGAGGACTGCTTGGTCGGCGTGGCCGAGGCCTGCACCACGTCGCCGCGGTGGTGGTGCCGGTGGTACGCCGGGCGCTTCTTGGTCTGGTGCTTGTGGTGAGCCTGGTGATGCTGCTTCGGCGGAGGCGGCATGATCCAGACGCCGGTCTGGTAGCCGCGCTGGAATGCCATCACCAGCGCCACGTAGTAGTGCGACTGGTTGTAGCTCCAGATCGCCAGCTTCGTCTGGGCCGGGTCGGCGAGGTTGAGCCCACCGGCACACAGGTACGCCGCGGCGGCCATCGCCGCGTCGTTGATGTCGTTGGGATTCATCAGCCCGTTGCCGTCACCGTCCCTGGCCCACGTCCGCCAGGTGCTGGGCAGGAACTGCATCGGCCCGACGGCCCGGTCCCAGACCGTGTCGTGGTCGAGCATCCCGTTGTCGGTGTCCGGGATCGCGGCCACCCGGCCCTGGCCGTTCAGCGGCACCCCCAAGATGGCGGGGTGCGAGATGCCCTGGGCGTCCAGCACCGCTCCGCCGTACTGCCCGTGGTCGGACTCCACCCGGCCGATCGCGGCCAGCAGCGTCCACGGGATGTGGCAGGCCGGGTCGACCGAGGCCATGGTGTCCGCGGCATGGTGGTAGGCGCGCGACGCGGCGTACGGGATGCCGGTGTCGGTGAGCAGGCTGGGCACCCAGACCCGGGTGCCCTTGGGGCCGGCGATCTCCTGGCCGCGCTTGTCGCCGGAGCGGTCGGCTCCGCCGCGCGAGGTGTCGGTTGTGGGCAGGTCGGTCAGCCACGGCAGCGCCCGGTCGGGTACGTCGACGGCCAGCTGCTCCTGCAGCAGACCCGGCGAGACGCGCGCACGGGGCCGGGCATGCCCGTCCGCGCTGGCGAGCTGCTGGACCACCGGTGTGCCGGTGACGCAGAGCATCACGGCGACCGCCAGCTGCGTGCTCAACCGCGCGAGATGACGTGTGCCCAGCACTCGACCCATGGCTCTCCCCGCTTTCCCCGTCGTCCGAGCCTAGGTAGCCTCCGTGCGCCGAGTTACCCCATCCGCGCACAAATGACTCGCGTGCACATGGAGACATGACCCAGGTGGGCCAAGGGCCGCGGCTACTGCCGGTCGGATCGGTCCAGGACGTGGAAGCCCATCCCGGCCCGTTGCAGCCGGCCGGTCAGCTTCTCGCCCATCGCCACCGCGGTGGTCAGCTGCCCGGCGAGGTCGGGGTTGTCGTCGAACGCGAGGCTGAGCGCGGACTCGCCGAGCATGGTCGCGGTCTCGCCGTAGCCGGGGTCGCCGCCGGTGACCTCGGTGACCACCCGGCAGCCGTCGGCCTCGCCCACGAACCGCACGCAGAACCAGGACCGGGCCCGCTTGGACTCCGACGGACCCTCGCCCTGCCGGATCCGGGACAGCACCGCGTCGCGGACCGGCGGCAGCTGCACCACGGCGGCCAGGCCGCCCAGTCCCGCCACGGTGGCCGCCATCGCCGGCAGCCGGCGCAGGGCGGCGTAGTGGGCATAGCCGAAGTCCGGACCATAGCGGTCGAGGGCGGCGGCGGACCGCTTCACGACCAGCGGGTCGATGGTCGGCAGCGGCATCAGCCACAGGCCGGTGTCCGGGTCGCGGTGCGGCCGGGCGGCCACGGAGCGGATCCGGCGGCCGGCCGGGCGCGGCTCCCGGACCCGGCGCTCGGCGGCGGCCTGCCGCATCTGCCGGGCGCGGGACATCGCGGTGACCGCCGTGCTCAGCGTCCCGCCGGACAGCGCCCCCTGCGCGCGGACCATGCCGCGGACCTTGATCGGCGCGTGCTCGGGCAGCTGCAGCACCGTGAACCGGGCACCGAGGTCGTGCGGCACCGAGTCGAAGCCGCAGGCGTGCACCAGCCGGGCACCGGAGTCCATCGCCTGCCGGTGGTAGCCGAGCCACATGCGGTCCACGAACTCCGGCTCCCCGGTCAGGTCGGCGTAGTCGGTGCCGGCTGCCGCGCAGGCGGCGACCAGCGGCTCGCCGTAGGTCAGGTAGGGGCCCACGGTGCTGACCACCACCCGGGCGCGCTGCGCGACCCGGTCCAGCGACGCCGGGTCGGTGACGTCGGCGTGCAGCAGCGGCAGGCCGGCCCCGCCCGTCAGCCGCCCGCGAACCTCCTCCAGGCGCTCCTGGCTCCGTCCGGCCAGCGCCCAGCGCGCACCGGGCGGCATGTTTCGCGCGAGGTACTCCGCGACCAGCCGGCCGGTGAAGCCGGTGGCGCCGAAGAGCACGATGTCGAAGTCCCTGCTCGAACCTGCCACGGTCCTCCCTTCGTCCTCCCGACACGATATGGGGAGAACGGGCGGGCGTAGTCTCGGGGCATGGCGGACCGGGACCGGCGCGCGGCCGGGTTCCAGGCGGTGGGCCGGGCCTTCGAAGCGGTGGACCGGGCCTTCGAAGCGGTCCACCGGGCGGACTTCCTGCCCCCCGGGCTGCGCGCCGCCGCAGGCGCCGACCAGGCGCTGAAGATCGGCTACGGCCAGACCAACAGCCAGCCCAGCACGGTCCGGGACATGCTCTACCTGCTCGAGGTGCGGCCCGGTGACCGGGTCCTCGACGTCGGCTGCGGGTCGGGGTGGACGACCGCCCTGCTCGGTGTACTGGTCGGGACGGCCGGCCGGGTCGACGGGGTGGAGATCATCCCGGAGCTCGTTGCGTGGGGCCGGCAGAACCTGGCTGGCTACCCGCTGCCGTGGGCACACATCCAGCAGGCAGCCGAAGGCATGCTCGGGCTGCCGGACCGTGCGCCGTACGACCGGATCCTGGTGTCCGCGGAGTCACCGGACCTGCCCACCACACTGGTCGAACAGCTGGCCCAGGGCGGCCGGATGGTGGTGCCGGTGGCCGGCCGGATGCTCGTCGTACGACGTACCGACTCACGCACCGAGGTCGAACGGCACGGCTACTACTCGTTCGTGCCGCTGGTCACCTAGCCCCGGCCCTCATCCGCCCCCGCGCAGAACCAGCTGCCCGCTCCGCGTGCTCCCGGCCCTGCCGCGGCGACGTGGCGGCCACCGCGATGCCGGTGAACGCCACCGCCAGCGTCATCAGCTGCACCACCTGGACCGCCTTCCCGAAGTGCCCGGACACCGGCACGAGGGCCACGAACGCAAACATCAGCAGCGGGACCCAGAGCGGGGTGACCCGGGCGCGCAGCAGGCCGAACGCGATCAGCAGCAGCCCGAGCATGAAGCCCACCAGCCACGAGTAGAGCAGCACGCTGAGCCAGCCGCCGGTGACCGCCGCGTCGAGCTGCCGGCCGTCGAGGGCGTGGTGGCGGACCAGCGCGTGGAAGAAGGTCATCAGCATGCTGTAGCCGCAGGTGCCGATCGTGCCCACCAGGAACACCGCCGTCCCGGCCAGCCCGAGCCAGCGGCCGCGGGGCCGGTCGAACAGGGTCACCACCGTGGGCAGCCCCAAGGTGAGCGCCACGGAGGAGATGAAGAACAGCACCGCCATCGCCATCCACCGGTCGCCGTGGTTGGCGACGACCCGCAGGGTGTCCGCGGCGTCCGCGCCGCTCTGCGGCCCGAGCACACTGCCGAGGACGAGGGCCATCACTCCCGTGACCAGCGACGACGCCGACCAGGGGACCCATTGCGAGCGCATTGGAGCATGGTACGGCGCACCCCCGGGATCGGCATCAGATCGCGAAGTCCACCACCCTTTCCGGGCCGATGTCGTCCCACTCGTCGACGAGCTCGACCAGGTCGGCGATCGACCCGACCACCCGGGTCGGCCGGTACGGGAACCGCTCCACCTCGTCGGCGCGGGTGGACCCGGTGAGCACCAGGATGGTGCGCAGCCCGGCCTCCAGGCCGGCCACCACGTCGGTGTCCATCCGGTCCCCCACCATCACCGTGGTCTCGGAGTGCGCGTCGATCCGGTTCAGTGCCGAGCGCATCATCAGCGGGTTCGGCTTGCCCACGAAGTACGGCTCCACCTGGGTCGCCCGGGTGATCAGCGCCGCCACCGAGCCGGTGGCCGGCAGCGGGCCGTGCACGCTCGGCCCGGTCGGGTCCGGGTTGGTGGCGATGAACCGGGCGCCGTCCTCGATCAACCGGATCGCGGTGGTGATCGCCTCGAACGAGTAGGTCCGGGTCTCGCCGAGCACCACGTAGTCCGGGGACCGCTCGGAGAGCACGTAGCCGATCTCGTGCATCGCGGTGGTCAGCCCCGCCTCGCCGATCACGTACGCCGTTCCGCCCGGACGCTGCCCGTCCAGGAACTGCGCGGTCGCCAGCGCACTGGTCCAGATCGCGCCCTCGGGCACGTCGATGCCGATCCGGTGCAGCCTGGCCTTGAGGTCTCGCGGGGTGTAGATCGAGTTGTTGGTCAGCAGCAGGAACGGCCGGCCGCGGTCTTGGAGCCGCTTGACGAAGTCGGCCGCGCCGGGGATCACGTCGTCCTCGTGCACGAGCACGCCGTCCATGTCGGACAGCCAGGTGCGCACCGGCCGCGGTGAGCTCATGGGCCCATGGTGACAGACGTAGCCTGGGGGCCGTGGACCGTCCCGTCGCGCTCGCTCCTCCGTCGTACGACGTGAGCACGGTCCTCGACCTGCTGCGGGGCCGGCCGCTCGTCGCGCTGAGCGGGGCCGGGCTGAGCACCGACTCCGGGATTCCCGACTACCGCGGGCCCGGCTCCCCGGCCCGGACCCCGATGACCTACCAGGAGTTCGTGTCCGGACCGGCGGCACGGCAGAGGTACTGGGCGCGTTCGCACGTGGGCTGGACTCGGATGGCCCGCGCGCTGCCGAACCCGGGCCACCACGCCCTGGCCCGGCTGGAGGCGGCCGGCAGGCTGCGGATGCTGATCACCCAGAACGTCGATGGGCTGCACGAGGCGGCGGGGTCGGCCCGGATGTACGCGCTGCACGGGCGGATCGCGGAGGTGGTCTGCCTGTCCTGCGGGCAGGTCAGCAGCCGCGAGTCGCTGCACGAGCGGCTCTCCGACCTCAACCCCGGCTTCGCCGACGCGCACCGCGACGCCGTGATGCGCCCCGACGGCGACGTGGAGCTGGGCAGCACGGACGGGTTCCTGGTCCCCGGCTGCGTGTTCTGCGACGGGGTGCTCAAGCCGCACGTGGTGTTCTTCGGGGAGAACGTGCCCAAGCCGCGGGTGCTGGGCTGCTACGAGGCGGTGTCGGAGGTCGCCACCCTCGGCGGTGCGCTGCTCGTGGTGGGCTCCTCGCTGACCGTGATGTCCGGGCTCCGGTTCGTCCGGCACGCGCACAAGCTCGGGATGCCGATCGTGATCGTGAACCGCGGCGTGACCCGCGGCGACCCGCTCGCGTCGTACAAGCTCGACGTCGGCACCACCCCCTTCCTCACCGAGCTGCTGGCGGCCGGCCCGGGCCCGGTCAAAGGGGGTCAGGAGATGTCCCGGCGCACCGAGAGCCCGATGCCCAGGGCAGCCAGCACCAGCGCGTACCCGAGCAGCACCAGCCCGCCGGCCCACCAGGAGAGGTAGTCCACGATCGCGGTGCCGGGCGCCATCAGCGCCGAGGAGGCGTTGGTGGGCAGCCACTTCGCGACCGAGTCGAGGTGCGCCGCCGACAGCCCGAGGGTCAGCAGCGGCTGCAGCAGGAAGATCACGAAGACACCGATCAGCACCGCCGCCACCTGGTTGCGGATCAGGGTCCCGATGCCGATGCCGAGGACGGTCCACAGCCCGACCGCCACCACGGCGAGCACGATCGAGGGCCACAGCCGGTCCGCGCCGTACCCCAGCCCGTGTCCGCGCACCACGATCACCACGCCGCCGACGACCAGCGCGGTCACCATGGCCAGCACGCCGTAGCCGAGCCCGACCAGCAGGTGCGCGACCAGCTTGGCGCCGACCACCCGGCTGCGCCGCGGCGAGGCCAGGAAGGTCGCGGTGATGGTCTGGTAGCGGTACTCCCCGGTCATCCCTGTGATGCCCAGGATCATCGCCAGGATGTAGCTGCCGGTGAACAGCGCCTCCGCGTACACGCTACGGATCCCAGCAGCCGTGCCCAGCCCGGCGGTGGCCGGCTGCGCCGTGCTCAGCGTGACACCGGCGAAGCCCGCGGTCACCCCGGACTGCACCGCGGTGTAGACGACCGCACCCAGCAGCAGCCCCCACCACAGCCGGGTTGAACCGATCTTGCGCAGCTCGGAGCGGACCAGCCCACTCATGACGCCACCGTCGCGGGGTGCTCGGCGGTCAGGTCCAGGAACAGCCGCTCCAGGTCGCCGGCCTCGGCGACCAGCTCGTGCACCTCCACGCCGGCCAGGAACAAGGCGTGGCCGACCACCTCCGTCGTACTCCCCGACACGCGGAGCCGGCCGTCCGGCAGCTGCTCGACCGGCTGCCCGGCCAACGCGTCGCGCAGCGCCTCGGGCTGCGGGGTGCGCACGAGTACGGCGCGGGGGCCGGCCCCCAGCTGGGCGAGGGTGCCCTGACGCACCAGCCGGCCACGGGCCACCACGACCACCTCGTCGACGGTCTGCTCCACCTCGCTGAGCACGTGACTGGAGACCAGCACGGTCCGCCCCTCCGCGGCCAGCCCGCGCAGGAGCTCCCGCAGCCAGGCGATCCCGGCCGGGTCGAGACCGTTCGCCGGCTCGTCCAGGAGCAGCACGCCCGGGTCGCCCAGCAGCGCCTGCGCCAGCGCCAGCCGTTGCCGCATGCCGAGCGAGAAGCCGCCGACCCTCCGGTCGGCCACCTCGGTCAGCCCGACTAGGGCGAGCAGCTCCACGCAGCGCCGCGGCTCGACCCCGCCGGCGAGCGCCACGGTCTCGAGGTGCGCGCGCGCCGACCGACCGGGGTGGAAGCCGGAGGACTCGAGGGCGGCGCCGACGGTGCCGAGCGGGTCGTCGAGGTCCCGGTAAGCCCGGCCGCCGATGGTCGCCGACCCGGCGGTCGGGGTGAGCAGGCCGAGCAGGCAGCGCAGCGTGGTGGTCTTGCCCGCGCCGTTGGGGCCGAGAAACCCGGTGACCAGGCCGGGGCGGATGGTGAAGGTCAGCCCGTCCAGCGCCCGGAGGGCACCGAACATCTTGGTCAGGCCGACCACATCGATGCGCTCCCCCACCGTCATGGGTCCATCCAAGCATCGTGAGGACCCCTCTGCAGCCGAGTTGTCAGGCGGGTGACCGGCTATGACCGGTCACCCGCCTGACAAGTCGGCCAGAGGGGTCGGCCAGAGGAGCCGGTCAGAGGCGGCGGACGAACATGTGGGCGGCGAGGTCGGCGTCGATCTCGGCGGTCTCCCCGCCGCTGGCGACCAGCACGCCGGCCGGCGCCGAGGCGACCGAGACCACCTTGTCCGGCAGCGCGCCGACCCGGCGCAGCGCGGCCATCAGCGACTCGTCCTTCTGCATCTCCTCGCCGATCCGGCGCACCAGCACCCGGACCTCGGTCGAGGAGGCCACCGCGTCGAGTGGCTCGACGTCGGACATGAAGTCCTCCTCGTCGGCGTCCTCGCCGAGCTCCTGCAGGCCGGGGATCGGGTTGCCGTACGGCGACTCGGTCGGGTGGTCGAGCAGCTCGAGCAGCCGCCGCTCCACCGCCTCGGACATCACGTGCTCCCAGCGGCACGCCTCGGCGTGCACCGACTCCCAGTCCAGGCCGATCACGTCGGTGAGCAGCCGCTCGGCGAGCCGGTGCTTGCGCATCACCCGCACCGCAAGCTGCATGCCGTCGTCGGTGAGCTCAAGGTGCCGGTCGCCCTCGACGGTGAGCAGCCCGTCGCGCTCCATCCGCGCCACCGTCTGGCTGACCGTCGGCCCGCTCTGGTGCAGCCGCTCCGCGATCCGGGCGCGCAGCGGCACGATGCCCTCCTCGACCAGCTCGTAGATGGTCCGCAGGTACATCTCCGTGGTGTCGATCAGGTCGCTCACGCCCTCATTGTGGCGCATCGGGAAAGGCGCCCCTGCCGCGTGGCAGAGTGGCTCCGATGCCTGCCCCCGCCGTGATGTGGTTCCGCCGTGACCTGCGGCTGGGCGACAACCCCGCTCTGGCCGCCGCCGTGCACGCCGGCCCGGTGCTCCCGCTGTTCGTGGTCGACCCGGCGCTGTGGGAGCCGGCCGGCCCGGCCCGCCGCGGCTACCTCTCCCGGTCGCTGTCCGCCCTGGACGCCGACCTCCGGAAGCGCGGCGGCCGGCTGGTGGTGCGCCACGGCGACCCCGCTGAGGTGCTGCCGCGGGTGGCCGGCGAGGCGGGCGCCGAGTCGGTGCACGTTGCCGCCGACCACGGCCCCTACGGCCGGGCCCGCGACGAGCAGGTGGCGGCCGCGTTGGCCGAGGACCGGATCGCCCTGGAGCGCACCGGCTCGCCGTACGCCGTCGCGCCTGGGGAGGTGCTCACCCGTCAGGGCACCGGCTACCAGGTGTTCACCCCGTTCTTCCGGGCCTGGGCCGAGCACGGCTGGCCGCCTCCGGTCGAGCCGCCCGGCCGGGTCTCGTGGTGCGAGGTGGCCGGCGACCCGCTGCCCTCGGCCTCCCCTCCTGACGGCCTCCAGCTCCCCGACGCCGGAGAGCGGGCCGCGCATCGGGCCTGGCGGACGTTCCTGGACCGGGTCGAGGAGTACGACGAGGGGCGGGACCGGCCGGCCGTGGAGACCTCGCACATGTCGGTGCACCTGAAGTGGGGCGAGATCCATCCGCGGACCCTGCTGGCCGATCTCTCCTCGGGCGGGCCGGGCGCCGCGTCGTACCGTCGCCAGCTGGCCTGGCGGGAGTTCTTCGCCGACGTGCTCTGGCACCACCCGGAGACCGCGCGGACGTACCTGCGGCCCGGCTTCGCCGCGATGGAGCACGACGAACCGGGTGACGCGTTCCGGGCCTGGACGAAGGGCCGCACCGGCTTCCCGATCGTGGACGCCGGAATGCGCCAGCTGCGCGCCACCGGCTGGATGCACAACCGGGTGCGGATGGTGGTCGCCAGCTTCCTGGTCAAGGACCTGCACGTGGAGTGGCAGCACGGTGCGCGGCACTTCATGCGCTGGCTGGTCGACGGGGACCTGGCGTCCAACCAGCACAACTGGCAGTGGGTGGCCGGCTGCGGGGCGGACGCCGCGCCCTACTTCCGGATCTTCAACCCGACCACGCAGGCACGGCGTTTCGACCCGGACGGCGCCTACGTGCGCACCTGGGTGCCGGAGCTTCGCGGCCTCGACGCGTCGCACGTGCACGAGCCGGTCCGGGCGCCGGGTGGGCCGCCGGACGGATACCCTGCAGCGATCGTCGATCACGACGTGGAGCGCCGTGAGGCCCTGGCCCGGCTGGACCGGGTCAGGCGAGGCTCGCGGCACACCGACAACGAGCACCGGAAGAGAGCATGACCGCAACATCCGCCACCGAGCTGACCATCGCGACCCGGTTCCGCGGGCCCGCGCGGTCGGGAAACGGGGGCTACACCGCCGGCGCACTGGCCGAGCGGGTGGAGACCGACGACGACTGCCCGGTGATCGAGGTGACGCTGCGCAAGCCACCTCCGCTGGAGGTGGCGATGAGCGTGGAGCACCTCGACGCTTCGGACGCGGCTGACGTGACCGGGGCGCCGGCGACGGTGCTGTCCTTCGGCGGCTCCCGGATCGCAGAGGCACGGGCCGTCGAGACCGAGCTCGAACCGGTGGAGGCGGTCGACCTGGGCACCGCCGCGGACGCGATGGCGCAGTTTCCCGGGCTCGTCTCGCACCCCTTCCCGACCTGCTTCAGCTGCGGCGTGGACCGCGAAGAGGGCGACGGGCTGCGGATCTTCCCCGGCAAGGTCTCCGAGGACCGGGTCGCCGCCCTGTGGGTGCCGCACGAGAGCCTGGCGGTGTCCAGCGACCTGCTCGACGCCGGCCTGCAGCGGGTCGGGGTGCCGGTGGCCTGGGCGGCGCTGGACTGCGTCGGCGGCTGGGCCGGTGACCTGGAGGGCCGCAAGATGGTGCTCGGCCGGATCACCGCGACGCTGGACGCGCTGCCCGTCGCCGGCGAGCCGCACGTCGTGGTGGGCCGGATGACCGGCGGAAGCGGCCGCAAGACGTTCACCGCGAGCACGCTCTACGACAGCGACGGCCGGGTGGTGGCCCGCGCCGAGCACGTGTGGATCGAGATCGACCCGGACGCCTTCAACTAGGGCGTGGGGTGCCGCGCGTCGTACGCCACGAACCGCCGCTGCACCGCGACGGCGAGCAGCACCCCGGCCATGCAGGCCAGCCCGCCGAGGACCAGCGCCGGCTGCTCGCCGACCACGCTGGCCACCGTGCCGGCCACGAAGTCACCGGCCCGCGGCCCGCCGGCGACCACCACGATGAACACCCCCTGGATCCGGCCGCGCAGCTGGTCGGGCGCGGCGACCTGCAGGATCGTGGAGCGGTACGCCGCGCTGATCATGTCCGCCATCCCGGACATCGCCAGCAGCAGCACGCCCAGCCAGAGCAGCGAGGTGAGCCCGACGGCGCCCACGGCGGCTCCGTAGCCGATCACCGCGACCGCGATCGCCAGTCCTTGCAGGCGCACCCGGCTCACCCATCCGGACAGCGCGAACGCGATCAGCGCCCCCACGGCGGGCGCCGACTGGAGCACACCGACGACGGCCGCTCCCCCGCCGTACACCTTGAAGGCGAGCGCCGGGAACAGTGACCGCGGCTGGGCGAGCACCATCGCGCACAGGTCGAGCACGAAGGTCATCCGCAGGTTGGGCGAGCGGCGCAGGAACCGCAGGCCGGTGACCACCGAGCGCAGCCCGGCGCGCGGGCTGTTCTCCAGCGGTGGCATCCGCGGCATCCGGACCAGCGCGTAGTAGGCGGCGGTGAAGGTGACCACGTCGACGGTGTACGCCGCGCCGAAGCCCTGCCACTTGATCAGCAGCGCCCCGAGCGCGGGGCCGAAGGTGAACCCGAGGTTGAACGAGGCCATGTTCAGCGCGCTGGCAGCGGGCATCAGCTCGCCCGGGATCAGCCGCGGCACCATCGCGCTGCGGGCCGGGTTGTTCAGCGCGTAGAAGCCGGACTGGACCGCCACGCAGCCGAACAGAGCCCACACCGAGCCGACCTGCCGGAAGGCGAGCACGGCCAGCGTGATGGACACCGCCCACAGTCCCGCGGAGGCGGCCAGCGCGAGCGTGCGCCGGTCCATGGCGTCCGCGATCGCCCCGCCGTACAGCCCGAGCGTGACCAGCGGCACCAGCGCGAACACCCCGACCAGACCGACGTAGAACGAGGAGTGGGTCAAGGAGTAGACCTGGATCGCGATCGCGACGGTGGTCATCTGCTGGCCGAGCTGGGCGACCGAGTTGCCGAAGAACAGCCGGCGGTACGGCGCGGAGACCTGCAGCGGGCGTACGTCGGTGAGAACCGCACGCCACCACGACCCGCGCACCCGGACCGGCTCTGCCACGAGGCTCACTCTCTCATCCGGGACGAAATGGGTTGTCCGTGCCGAGCTCGGCAACGTACCGTGATGGGACACGGGAAAGGAGGTGGTCCAGAAGTGAATTCTTTACGGACTCGTGAGGTGGCTGCTCGCTAGCAGCGCACCGGCCAGCGATTGCTGACGCAGTCGGCGCGCGCTGGTAATTCCAAAGCAGTCACCCGGCCCGTGGGCGCTCCGGAGAAGTCCGCCCGGAGTATGCGGCCCTCTCTGAGGGAACCGCAACGCCCACGGGCCGTTCCATGTCCTCAGGTCGCCGCCAGCGCGCCGACCCCCTCCTCCTCGACCGGGGCGCTGAACTGCGCCTGGTACAGCGCGGCGTACGCGCCGCCGGTCGCGAGCAGCTCCTCGTGGGTGCCCTGCTCGACGATCCGGCCGTGCTCCATCACCAGGATCAGGTCGGCGTCACGGATCGTGGACAGCCGGTGCGCGATCACGAAGCTGGTCCGGTCGGTGCGCAGCGCGGCCATCGCCTGCTGCAGCAGCAGCTCGGTGCGGGTGTCCACCGAGCTGGTCGCCTCGTCCAGGATCAGCAGCGCCGGGTCCGCCAGGAACGCCCGGGCGATGGTCACCAGCTGCCGCTCGCCGGCGCTGATGTTGCTGCCCTCCTCATCGATGACGGTCTCGTAGCCGTCGGGCAGGTTGTGCACGAACCGGTCCACGAACGTAGCGCGTGCCGCGGCCCGGATCTCCTCCTCGGAGGCGTCCGGCCGGCCGTAGGCGATGTTGTCGCGGATGGTGCCCCCGAACAGCCAGCTGTCCTGCAGCACCATGCCGATCCGGCCGCGCAGGTCGGCGCGGCGCATCGTGGACACGTCCACGCCGTCCAGGGTGATCCGGCCGGCGTCCACGTCGTAGAACCGCATGATCAGGTTCACCAACGTGGTCTTGCCCGCCCCGGTGGGCCCGACGATGGCCACCGTCCGGCCGGGCCGCGCGACGAGGGACAGGTCCTCGATCAGCGGCTTCTCCGCGTCGTACCGGAACGACACCTGCTCGAAGACCACCTCGCCTCGCCCGCCGACGGCCAGCGGCGCGTGCTCCTCCGCCGGCTCCTCCTCGGCGTCCAGCAGCTCGAAGACCCGCTCGGCCGAGGCCACCCCGGACTGCAGCAGGTTCACCATCGAGGCGACCTGGGTGAGCGGCTGGGTGAACTGCCGGGAGTACTGGATGAAGGCCTGTACGTCGCCAAGGCTCATCGTGCCGGTGGCCACCCGCAGCCCGCCGAGCACCGCGATCACCACGTAGTTGAGGTTCCCGATGAACATCATCGTGGGCATGATCAGCCCGGAGACGAACTGGGCGCCGAAGCTCGCCTGGTAGAGCTCGTCGTTCTCCGCGGCAAACACTTCCTCGGCCTCCCGCTGGTGGCCGAACACCTTGACCAGCGCGTGCCCGGTGAACGCCTCCTCGATGTGCGCGTTCAGGGTGCCGGTGCGCCGCCACTGGGCGATGAACAGCTTCTGCGAGCGCTTCATGATCAGCCCGGCGACCACCATGGTCACCGGCACGGTGACCAGCGCGATCAGCGCCAGCGTGGGCGAGATCCAGAACATCATCGCCAGCACGCCGACCACGGTCAGCAGCGAGGTGACCAGCTGGCTCATGGTCTGCTGCAGGCTCTGGCTGACGTTGTCGATGTCGTTGGTCACCCGCGACAGCAGCTCCCCGCGTGGCTGCCGGTCGAAGTAGCTCAACGGGAGCCGGTTGACCTTCTCCTCCACCTCCGCGCGCATCCGCCGCACGGTCGACTGGACGACGTCGTTGAGCAGGTAGCCCTGCACCCAGGCCAGGACGGCGGAGCCGACGTACACCGCGAGCACCAGCAGCAGCACCTGCCCCACCGCGGTGAAGTCCACGCCCTGGCCGGGCACTACGTGCATGCCGGAGAGCAGGTCGGCGCGCTGGTCCTGGCCCTGCGCGCGCAGGCCGTGCACCACCTGCTGCTTGGTGAGCCCGGCGGGCAGCTTGTCACCGATGAACCCGGCGAAGATCAGGTTGGTGGCCTGGCCGAGGATCTTCGGGCCGACCGAGGCGAGGCCGACGCTGGCCGCGGCGAGCAGCAGCACCGCGACCGCCTTGCCGCGCTCGGGCCGCATCCGGCCGACCATCCGCCGCGCCGAAGGCCCGAAGCTCATCGCCTTCTGGCCGACCATGCCACCGCCGAACGGGCCGCGGCCGGGGCCGCCGTGCCCGGCGCTGATCCGCTCGGTCTGCTTCAGCTGGCCGCTCTGCGGCGCGACCGGCTGGCCGCCGCCGGCCGGCTGCCCACCCGCCGGGGTGCTCACGCGGCCTCCTCGGCGGAGAGCTGGGACTCGACGATCTCCTGGTACGTCGGACAGCTCTCCAACAGCCGGTCGTGCCGGCCGCGGCCGACGATCTCCCCGTCCTCGAGCACCACGATCTGGTCGGCGTCGACGATCGTGGACACCCGCTGGGCGACGATGATCACGGTCGCGTCGCCGGTGATCGGCCGAAGCGCCTGCCGCAGCCGGGCGTCGGTGGCCACGTCCAGCGCGGAGAACGAGTCGTCGAACAGGTAGATCGCGGGCCGGCGGATCAGCGCCCGGGCGATCGCCAGCCGCTGCCGCTGCCCGCCGGAGACGTTGGTGCCGCCCTGGGCGATCGGCGCGTCCAGCCCGCCGGGCATCGCCTCCACGAAGTCCCGCGCCTGGGCGATCTCCAGGGCCGCCCAGAGCTCCTCCTCGGTCGCGTCCGGCTTGCCGTAGCGCAGGTTGCTGGCCACCGTGCCGGAGAACAGGTACGCCTTCTGCGGCACCAGCCCGATCCGGCTCCAGAGCAGGTCCGGCTCGATCCGTCGTACATCCACCCCGGCGACGTGCACGCCTCCCTCTGTGACGTCGAAGAGCCGCGGCACCAGGTTGACCAGCGTGGACTTGCCCGCGCCGGTGGAGCCGATGATCGCGGTGGTCTGTCCGGGTGCGGCGGTGAAGGCGATGTCGCGCAACACGGGCGCGTCCGCGCCGGGATAGCTGAACGACACCCCGCGGAGCTCCACCGCGCCGGTGGGCGGCAGGTCGGTGACCGGCGCTTGAGGAGGTACGACGGAGGTGGTGGTGTCGAGAACCTCCCCGATCCGGTCCGCGCACACCGAGGCACGGGGCACCAGCACCAGCATGAAGGTGGCCATCATCACCGACATCAGGATCTGCACCAGGTAGGTGAGGAACGCCGTGAGAGCGCCGACCTGCATCAGGCCGTCGTTCACCCGGTGCCCGCCGAACCACAGCACGGCAACGCTGGAGACGTTGAGGATCAGCATCACCGACGGGAACATGGTGGCCTGCCACCGGCCGACGTTGATGGCGAGGCCGGTGAGGTCGTCGTTGGCACGGCCGAACCGTGCGGTCTCGTAGGGCTCCCGGACGAACGCGCGCACCACCCGGATGCCGGTGATCTGCTCGCGCAGGATCCGGTTCACCGCGTCGATGCGGGTCTGCATCTTCCGGAAGCCGGGCACCATCCGGGTGATGATCAGCCCGACCACGAGCACCAGCAGGGGCACGGAGACGCCCACCAGCCAGGACAGCCCGATGTCCTCGCGCATCGCCATCACCACACCGCCGACCATCATGATCGGCGCGGTGACCAGCAGCGTGCAGCTGAGCAGCACCAGCATCTGCACCTGCTGCACGTCGTTGGTGTTTCGGGTGATCAGGCTCGGTGCGCCGAACCGGCCCACCTCCCGCCCGGAGAACGTGCCGACCCGGTGGAAGATCGCCGCCCGCACGTCGCGCCCGAAGCTCATCGCGGTCCTCGATCCGAAGTACACCGCGGACACGCTGCACACGATCTGCACCAGCGACACCGACAGCATCACCGCGCCGATGCGCATGATGTAGCCGGTGTCGCCCTTGGCCACGCCGTTGTCGATGATGTCGGCGTTCAGGGTGGGCAGGTACAGCGCGGCGATGGTGCCGACGAACTGCAGCGCCACGACCATGGTCAGCAGCCGGCGGTAGGGCCGCAGGTGCTCCCGGAGCAGTCTCAGCAGCATGTCAGCACTTCCTCGTCGGGTCGTCGTCGGCCAGCGCGCCGTACAGCGCCAGGTCGACGATCTGCTCTGGGGTCATCAGGTGGTTGTCGGCGATCTGGTGGTGGCTGCCGGAGAAGGTGAGCAGCCGCAGCGCCTTGATCAGGTCGTCGGTGGAGATCCGGAGCCGGTCGGCATCCGCGCCGACCAGGGAGACCAGCTGCGCGTGCACCCGGGCGCGCCAGCTGTCGGGGCCCTCGTCGGCGTCGTGCCGCTCCGGAGGGGCGACCAGCCCCATCGCGGCCATCAGCCCGAAGATCTCCACGAAGCGGTTCTGGAGCACGGTGACGAACGCGACGAGCCGACCGCGCAGCGGCTGGTCCCGGTCGATGGCGGCCAGCTGGTCCAGCAGAGGTCCGGGCGCGAAGGCGCGCTCCAGGGCCGCGTCGACGAGCTCGTCCTTGCTCTCGAAGACCCGGAAGATGGTCCCTTCGGCGATGCCCGCGCCCTCGGCGATCTGCCGCGTGGTGATCGAGCGTCCGTGCTCGAGCAACAGCGGGATCACCGCCTCGACGATGGCCCGGCGGCGCTGGTCGGGGGACATGGGGGCGGCCCGGCCGCCGGTCTTTCGCACGTCGTACACGGTAAATGAGTGAGCACTCACTCACAAGCGGTTTTCGCGGCGGATCTTTACCAGGGCACCATGGTTTTGACCCGCTCCCCATGGTGAATTCACCATGGGGAGCTGCCCTTTACCAGGGGACCCTGGTAAGGGGGCTCAGGGCGCGAGCCGGTCGACCGCCCAGCCGGAGTCGGTACGGCGGTAGCGCAGCCGGTCGTGCATCCGGCCCGGCCGGCCCTGCCAGAACTCGAGAAGGTGGGGTACGACGCGGTAGCCGCCCCAGTGCGGCGGGGCGGGGATCGCCTCGTCGCGTCCGAACCGGGCCGCCACCGCGTCGTACGACGCGTCGAGGACCGCCCGGTCGGCGACCACCTCCGACTGCGGCGACGCCCAGGCACCGATCTGCGAGGCGCGCGGGCGGGTGTCGAAGTACGCCTGGTTCTCCGCCGGCGTCATCCGCGAGGCAGCACCCTCGATGCGCACCTGGCGCTGCAGCGGATGCCACGGGAACAGCAGCGCGCAGTCCGGCCGCGCCGCCAGCTCCGCGGCCTTGCGGGAGGAGTAGTTGGTGTAGAAGCAGAACCCGCGCTCGTCGAGCCCCTTCAGCAGCACCATCCGCGCCGACGGGGCACCCGCGACCGAGACCGTCGACAGCACCATCGCGTTCGGCTCGTGGAGCCCGGCCGTGACGGTGTCGTGCATCCAGCGCCGGAACATCGCCAGCGGGTCTGCCGGCAGGTCGCCCTCGCACAGTCCCTCCGCGGCGTACTCGCGCCGCAGCTCCGCCAGGTCCCGCTCCGTCATGGATTGAATGTATCTGCCCGCCGACCCTCGGGCCGCGACCCCGCGCGACAATGCTGGGACCCGAGAAGACGAAGGAGTCGCAGATGGGCGAAGTTCAGCACGGCCTCGAGGGTGTCATCGCGTTCGAGACACAGATCGCCGAACCGGACAAGGAAGGTTCCGCACTGCGCTACCGCGGCGTCGACATCGAGGACCTCGTCGGCCGGGTGCCGTTCGAGAACGTGTGGGGCCTGCTCGTCGACGGCTCGTACCAGCCCGGCATGCCACCCGCCGAGCCGTTCCCGCTGCCCGTGCACTCCGGGGACATCCGCGTCGACGTGCAGAGCGCGATCGCGCTGCTCCCGCCGGTGTGGGGGCTGCGCCCGCTCTACGACATCGACGACGTGCGGGCCCGTGACGACCTCGCCCGCGCCGCGGTGATGGTGCTGTCGTACGTCGCCCAGGCGGCTCGCGGCCAGGGCCAGCCGATGGTCCCGCAGTCGGAGGTGGACAAGGCCGGTTCGATCACCGAGCGGTTCATGATCCGCTGGAGGGGCGAACCGGATCCCAAGCACGTCAAGGCCGTCGACGCGTACTGGGCCTCCGCAGCCGAGCACGGCATGAACGCCTCCACGTTCACCGCCCGGGTGGTCGCCTCCACCGGCGCCGACGTCGGCGCCGCCCTCTCCGCGGCGGTCGGTGCGATGAGCGGGCCGCTGCACGGCGGAGCGCCGTCGCGGGTGCTCGGCATGATCGAGGAGGTCGAGCGGCGCGGCGAGGCCGAGTCCTACGTCAAGGAGCTGCTCGACGGCCACCAGCGGCTGATGGGCTTCGGGCACCGCGTCTACCGGGCGGAGGATCCGCGCGCCCGGGTGCTGCGCCGCGCCGCCCGCGAGCTCGGCGCCCCCCGCTACGAGGTGGCCGAGGCGCTGGAGAAGGCCGCGCTCAAGGAGCTGCGCGAGCGCCGCCCGGACCGGGTCCTCGAGACCAACGTGGAGTTCTGGGCCGCCATCGTGCTCGACTTCGCCGAGGTGCCGCCGCACATGTTCACCTCGATGTTCACCTGCGCCCGCACCGGCGGCTGGTCGGCTCACATCCTGGAGCAGAAGCGCACCGGCCGGCTGATCCGGCCGTCCGCGAAGTACGCCGGCCCGGCCTCCCGCGCCGCCGACGAGGTGGATGGCTGGAACCCGGCCTGGGCGTGAGCGAGCTGGAGCGGACCCGCGCCGCCTGGGACGCCGAGGCGGCGGCCTTCGACGAGGAACCCGACCACGGGCTTCGCGATCCGGAGGTACGACGGGCGTGGCGGGCGTTGCTCGCGGAGGTGCTCCCTCCGGCGCCTTCTCGGATCGCCGACCTCGGCTGCGGAACCGGCAGTCTGGCCACCCTCCTCGCCGAGGAGGGGCACGTCGTGCACGGCGTGGACGTGTCACCGGAGATGCTGTCGCGGGCCCGCGC
>DASSKA010000134.1:0-8181 GCA_035690905.1 Nocardioidaceae bacterium
ATTCTTGCGGCGCGAGGCGGCCAAGAGGGGTCCTTCCGAAGGCTCGCGGACTCATCTGGTGATGACGCCGGCCCACCACAAACCGGCCACCGGTCGACCGGGGAGCATTTGAGGGCAGGCGCAAAGACTGATCCTAGCCGATGCGCCCACCGGGCACAACTTCACTAACGCCCGGCCCGCCACCTCTGAGAACCCTGGTGACGGGCGGTCAAAGCGGCCCCGTTGGCGCCGCCGCAGCCCCGGGCCGCTATCTGCACCGGTGGCCGTTCGAGTGGAAGCATGAACCCTCTCCGGAGGCCGAGTCAAGGACGCCAGGGCTTCCCATGCCCGGCAAGTCGGGCAGGTCAAGCCTGGCAAATGCCCCGCCGGAGCCGGTTGACCGTGTCCGGGACCAGCTCCGGCGTTCCTCGGCCTGCTAGTACGACGTGATGCCGTTGACCAACCAGCGGCCGTCCTGGAGCACCATGTCGAACATCACCCGGTTCAAGGCCACCTGGGGCTGGCCGCCGTCGGCGGTGCTCTTGGTCGTCTGGTCGACGAAGACCAGCACGTGCGCATGATCCGCGTCGGCCTCGGAGACGCCGGACCCGAGGACGCGTGAGGTCACCTTGGCCTTCAGCGGCGGCGCACTGACCTTGACGAGACGGAAGGTGTGCTCGTACTTCGTCCGGTACGCCGGGGTCATGTAGCTCCCCGCCGCCTTCTCGTCGCGGTCCAGCGAGGTGTAGTCGTAGGACAAGATCGCCTGGGCCGCGCGCTCAGCCGCCGAGGGCGCGTTCTGCTGCGCCTGCTGGACGCCGTGGTCTCGCCAGGCGGGCACCGCGAAGAACGCCGCAGCGGCGATGACGGCCGCTGCGAGGACGGCGAGGATCGCCAGCACAAGGTTCGAGGGCCCGTTGCCAGCGGCGCCGGGGTGCTGCGCCCGGTCAGCCGCGCCGGCGGTTGGCTCCTGGCTGTCCGCCGGCGAACCGGACTCGACGGCCGACGTGGTCTGCGGCTCGACAGCGGAGGTGATCTCCGGCGCCTCGGCGTCCGGCCGTGCGGCCCGGACCTCCGGACGCCTCGTCGACCGCTCTCCGGCGATCCTGCGACGGCCAGACTTCACCGGGCTGGACTTCACCGGGCTGGACTTCACCGGGCTGGACTTGGGCATGATCCCCCCTCTCACGAGATCGGCTGGAAGTCGTCGACGAGCCACCGGCCGTTCACCTTGACCAGCGAGACCTTCCACCGGAAGTGGCGTGCCCTGGTGTCGAAGACCGTCTTCACCTTGGCGTCGGCCACCACCAGCACCGTTGCCGAGTCCTGATCGATGCCGGAGACCGCGGAGGTCAGCACCTGGCCGTGGGAGGTCATCTTGGCCTTCTGCACCGAGGTGACGATGTCGCCCATCGCGTGTTTGAAGTCGGCACGGAACTTCGTCGTCAGCAGCGGCGAGATCCGCTTCTGGTAGCCGCTGATCGAGGAGACGTCGTAGTTGTTCACCTCGGTGGTGAACCGCTCTGCGACGCGTACGACGTCGGCCCGGTTGTGCGCCTCGGTCTGGTACGCCTGCACCCGCGGATAGCTCAGGGCCAGCACCACCGCACCCACGGCGATCAGCAGGACGAGCACCAGGGCCATCACGATCCGCAGCCGCCGTCCGAGCCGTGGTTGCGTCACGGTTCCCGTGCCGGTCGCCTCGTTCTCGGCTCGGGCCGACGCACTCAGCTGAGTTGCACTCATCGTCGCTCCCCTCGAAGGAGTCACTTTCCGGCCCCCGCCAACGGCTGCAGCAGCAGCCACTTCCACGACGCCTCCCCGAACACCGACGCAGCGCCGCCGGTGTAGCTGACCGAGCCGCTCGGGCTGGAGTCGGTGTAGCGGAGCTTCCCGGTGCCGGGATCGTAGGCGGCCACGACCGGAGCACGGTACGCCGCTTCGGCGTGCGGTGCCCACTGGGCCCCGCGAGCGTTGGACTGCGACTGTGGTTCTGCGCAGTGCGCCGCGGTGTTCATCGGCCGGTCGCTGCGGTCCTGCGGCGGCCGGGTGTCGGTGCTCTCATAACCGTGGTGGCACACCGGTGGGTTGTTGGTCATCACCATGCCGAAGTGCGCGTCGTACAGGCCGGTCTGCGGGTCCTTGGCCACCACGGTGTAACCGCCGGCGACGACGTAGGGGTAGAGCACCAGCACCTGCCGGATGCCGTCCAGGTGCGCCACCGTGATCTCCCCGGTGGTGACCAGGTTGTTGATCAGGTCGCCCAGGTCGACCTGGTTGCGCTCCAGGAACGTGCGCAGCTGGTTCGCGGTTGCGCTGCCGCTGTCGATGACCTTGCGAAGGTCGGCGTCACTGGCGGCGACGGTGCCGGTGAACAGCGCGAGGTTCTTGGCGAAGCTCTTGATCGCCGAGGTCTTGTCGATCTGGGTCTGCAGCACCGTGTTGCCGTCGCGGATCAGCGCGGTCGTGGTGCCGAAGTTGGCGTTCGCCGCGCTGATGAACGCGTCCGAGGAGTCGATCATCCGGCCCAGGTCGTCCCCGGTGCCGTGGAAGGCCTGGCCGAGTGCGGACACCACCGTGCGCAGGCTCTTCTTGTGCACGGAGTTCACCGTGGTGTCGAGGTCGACGAGCAGCTTCGTCGACGAGATCGGGGTCTGCGTCATCGTGGTCGGGATCTGCGACCCGTCAGCGAGGTACGGCGCGGAGTCGGTGACCGGCTCGAGATCGACGTACTGCTCCCCCACCGCCGAGCGGTCGGCGACCACGGCCTTGGTCTTCGCGGGGATCGGCCGGCTGCCGTTGTCGATGTCCAGGATCACGTCGACGCCCTTGTCGGTCAGCTGGAGCCGGTCTACCCGGCCCACGGTGACTCCCCGGTAGGAGACCTCGGCGCCGGCGAAGATCCCGCCGGACTCGTCGAAGTGCGCGACCACCTGGTAGGTGTTGTCGAACAGCAGCCGGCCCAGGCGGGCGTACCGCGCGCCCACGTAGGCGACGCCGACCATGGTGATCAGCACGAACACCATCAGCTGCACCTTCGTGCGCCTCGAGATCATCGCTGCACCATCCCCCACACCAGCAGCGCACCGAGGGTCGGGTCGTAGGACCCGGCCGGCAGTCGCAGTCCGTAGCTCGACCGCTGCTCGGTCGGCAGACCGGGCGCGGTCCGGCACAGCAGCCCGATCAGGCAGCCGCCGGAGCCGCTGCCCGTGCCGCCGCTTCCGGAGCCGTCCGAGCCGGAGCCGCTCGTGCCGCCGGAGCCCGACCCCGAGCCGGTCGAGCCGCCGTCCGATCCGCCGAGCAGGCCTCCGCCGCCGAGCAGGCCGCCTCCCGAGCCGCCGGACCCGCCAGAGCCGCCTGAGCCGCCTGAGCCGCCTGGCAGCCCGTCGCACAGCGGCGACAGCGGCGTCTGCGCGCAGATCTGCTTCACAGCGTCCAGCGGCAGCTGCTGGCAGACCGGCGCCAACGGCGACTTCTTGCACGTGGCGATCAGGTCCGACACGGTGCCCCCCGCGGTGACACCGAGCCCACGGAGGCTGAGGTCGAGCTTGACCGACAGGTTGGTGTAGTCGCCCATGTGCAGGTTGCTGGCCTGGACCGGGTTCGTGCCCACCACCGCGTCCACGAACGGGTAGGTCAGGAAGACCTGGAGCGACTTCGGCAGGGCGTCACCAGCCCGGGCCAGCTCGGTCAGCGTGGGCGCGAGCTCTCTGAGGCTGTCGATGGTGGCCGCCTTCGACCCCTGGATCACCCGGGTCCCGACCGAGCTGAGCCGGGACAGCGCCTTGAGCATCTTGACCAGGTCGTCGCGCTGCCGGTTGATCGAGGCCAGCGCACCCGGCAGCTCGTCGAGGGCCTGCTTGATCGGGCCGGACTGCTTGTTGATGGACACGGCCAGTCGGTTCAGGCTCTGGATCGCACGCACGATCTCGTCCTTGTGCTGGTCGAGCTGACCCATGAACGTGTCCAGCTGCTGCAGCACCGAGCGCACGTCGCCCTCGCGGCCGGACAGCGCCTTGTTCAGCTCGGTGGAGATGGTCTTCAGCTGCCCGACGCCGCCGCCGTTGAGGAGCAGGGACAGCGCGCCGAGAACCTCCTCGACCTCCGGGTTCCGGCCTGAGTGGTCCAGCCCGATCACGTCACCGTTGCCGAGGCGTCCACGACCCTGACCGGCAGCAGGCGGAGAGAGAGCCACGAACTTCTCGCCGAGCAGGCTGGTCTGCTGGATCTTGGCCTCCGCATTGTCCGGCAGCTTCACGTTCCCGCGCAGCTGCACCGTCACGTCGGCCACGTAGCCGTCGAGACTGATGTCCTCGACCTTGCCGACCGTCACGTCGTCGACCTTCACCGCCGACTGCGGCACCAGGTCGAGCACGTCGCGGAACTTCACGTGCACCGTGTAGGGGTGGGCGCCGAGATCCACCCCACCGGGCAGGGGCAGCTTGTAGACCGAGAAGTCACACCCGGTCAGCAACAGCGTCCCGGCGCACACCAGCACCAGCAGCTTCAGCAAGCGTCCCGGGCGGGTGATGCTCATCGTCCGTCCACCCCCAGGATGCCGCCGAGCGACTTGTCGATGTGCTCCACCTGCAACGTGTGTTGCCGACGGTGCTGGAACGGCGCAGTGCGCGGCAGGCCGGCGAGCGCCTGCCGGACGAGTGAGCAGCTCTTCTTCGACGCGTCCGCCTGGTCCAGCAGCGCGCACAGGAACGTGGCCGGGTCGGCCGAGAGCTGGTTCGGGTTCTCGCCCACGTTGGCCCTGGTGTCCAGGGTGCCGGTGGTCGGGTTGTAGGTCAGGTAGAGGTTGTTCAGCGCGAGGGGGGCCACGTCGAGGGTCTCCGACAGGGCGTCCCGCTGCTTGACCAGGATCTTCGAGATGGCGTCCAGGCCCTTGATGTTCGCCGACAACGCGTGGCGGTTGTGCCGCACGAAGGAGGTCACGCTCTGCATGGCCACCCCCAGGTTGCGCAGCGAGGTGCGCAGGTCACCCCGCTCGCCGGCGAGGACCTGCGACGCGGAGGCCAGCGAGTCGTTGAACCGGCGCACCGTCGCGTCGTTCCGCGCCAGTGCGGACACGAACCGCTCGACCTGCTTGGCCGTGCCGAACAGCTTGCCCTTGTTGTGGTCGAGAGTTCCGGTCAGCCGGGACAGGTTCTCGATCGTCTGGTGGAACTGCTTGCCCTGCCCGCCGAAGTTCTTCGCGGTGCTGTCGAGCAGCCGGGTCAGCGCGCCCTGCTTGTTGGCGCCCCGCGGGCCCAGCGCCACGGTGAGGTCGTCGATGCTCTGGTAGATCTGGTCCAGCTCGAGCGGGACGGCGGTGTGCTGCGCGCTCAGCGTGGCGTCCTGGGGCAGCGTGGGCCCGCCCTTGTAGACCGGGGTCAGCTCGATGTACCGGTCGCCGACGATCGCCGGGGAGATGATCACCGCCTTGGCGTCGGCGGGCACCTTGTACTTCGCGTCGTACCACAGACGCACCCGGACGTCCGTGCCGGACGGCGTCACGCTGACCACCTTGCCGACCGGCACCCCGAGGATCCGCACGTCGGAGCCTTGGTAGAGCGACACGGTGCGCGGGAAGCTCGCGGTGAGGTACTTGCGGTGCTCACGCGGCACGAGCACCAGCACCAGCGCGGCCAGGATCGCGACGACGGCGACCAGCGACAGCGCCCGGGTGAGGCGGCTGAGCCTGCCGAAGAACGTGAGCATCGTCAGTTCCCTCCCACCTGGGGCACCGGAGGCAGGTTCTGGATGAAGGTGTCGAACCACGGACCGGTGCCGAGGGTGTTCGCGAACACCCGGTAGAACGGCGCCATCAGCCGCAGGCTGTTGTCCAGGTTGTCCTGGTTGCGGCGGAGCATGTCCACCACGCTGTTGAGGTGCTGCAGGGCTGGTCCGAGGTCGGCGCGGCTGTCCTGCACGAGGCCGGTGAGCTGGGTGGCGAGCCTGCTGGTCGAGGTGAGCAGGTCGTGGATCGCTTGACGGCGCGCGACCACGGCCTGGAACAGCTTGGAGCCGTCACGCATCAGGGTCACCAGGTCGTTGCTGCGGTCGCCGACCACCTTGGAGACCTTCTGCATGTTGGTGAGCAGGGTGTTGAGCTGGTCGTCGCGGGCGGCGATGTTCTGGGACAGCTCCGACAAGCCCTTCAGGGCGCTCCGGAACGAGGCCGGGGTGTGCTCGGTGAGCGCGGCCATGGTGTTGAGGGCCTTGGCCAGCTGACCGGTGTCGATGCGCTCGGAGGTCTTCGCCAGACCGCTGAAGGCCTGCACCACGTCGAAGGGAGAGCTGGTCCGGCTGACCGGGATCTGGCTACCCTCCTGCAGCTGTCCGGAGCCGGCGGGCTTCAGCGCGACGTACATCGCGCCGAGCAGCGTCTTGACCTTGATCGCCGCCCCGGTGAGCCTCCCGAACCGCACGCCGCTGTCCACGAGGAACGTGACACGGACGTGGTCGCCTTGGAGATCGATCGACTTCACCTCTCCGACCCGCACGCCGGCCACGCGTACCTCGTCGTTGGGCTTGAGCCCACCCGCCTCGGTGAACGCCGCGTAGTAGGTGTTCCCGCCACCGATCAGAGGCAGGTCCTGCGCCTTGAACGCGGCGAGCAGCATGGCTGCGATCACCACCAGGCTGATGGCTCCGATGGTGACGGGGTTCCGCTCGCGGAAGGGCTTGCTCATCCGAGGTTGCACCTCGCAGATCCGGTGTCGTACTTCAGCGGGACGTAGGTGCCGCCGGGCAGCTTGATCCGGCCGTCGAAGTTGCACAGGTAGAAGTTGAACCACGAGCCGTACGTCGCCGTGCTTCCGATCTTCTCCAGCTTGATCGGCAGCACCTTGAGGGCCCGGTCGAGCTCGGCCTTGTTCTTGTCGAGCGTCCCGGCCACCTTCCGCAGCTGGTGGATGTCGGTGTGCAGGCCGGGGCGGATGCCGGTGACCAGGCCGGCGGTCTGCTGGGTGAGCTGCGACACCGACGTCAGCGAGCCGAGGATGGCGTGCCGGTCCTGGGACAGCCCGGACACCAGCTGGCGCAGGTGCTCGAGCAGCTTGGCCAGCTCGGTGTCCCGGTTGCCGACGGTGACCATCACGTGGTTGAGGTTGGTGATCAGCTGCCCGATGACCTGGTCGCGACTGGCCAGGTCGCTGGTCACCGACGCGGTGTGCGCGAGCAGGTCGTCCAGGGTGCCGCCCTCGCCCTGGAAGACCCTGATGATCTCGTAGGCGAGCTTGTTCACGTCGTGCGGGCTGAGCGCCTGGAACAGCGGCTTGAACCCGTTGAACAGCACGGTCAGGTCGAGGGCCGGCGCGGTCCGCGCCAGCGGGATGGTGGCGTCCGGAGCGAGCACGCCGGCGCCACCCTGGCCCTGGGTGAGCGCGATGTAGCGCTCGCCGACCAGGTTGCGGTAGCGGACGGTGGCGAAGGTGCTCTGGGTCAGCTGCCGGTCCGCGTCGACCTGGAAGGTCACCAGGGCCTTGTTCTGGTGGTAGATCGCGACGTCCTGGACGGTGCCGACCTTCACCCCGGCGATCCGCACGTCGTCACCGTTGACCACACCGGTGGCGTCGCTGAACACCGCCTTGTACTCCGTGGTCGGGCCGAACGAGATGTTGCCGATGGTGATCACCAGCAGCCCGGTCGCGAGCGTGGTCACCACGATGAAGACCAGCAGCTTCACGCCGTCCGAGGCGGTCTTCTTGTCCATGACCCTCATCGCGGCACCCCCTGGCTGAGCGGGCCGACGAGCAGCCCGACGAGCCCCGGCCGGGGACGGGCGGGAGCCGGGCGGTAGGCGTAAGCCGGGGCCACCCGGCGCCGGAACTTCCCGTGCCCGCTCTCCACCCCGTCGTCGATGGCCGACATCGGCGGCTGCGGGGTCGGGTTGGCCTGGGAGTACGGCGGGGTCGGGAGCGATGCGCAGTCCGGCGAGTTGTTCGCACCGTAGACGGGGCTGTCCTGAGGTCCGTAGCCGGTCGGCTGCTTGGGCAGGGTCTCCAGGTTGATGTGCAGCATGTGCCCCCGCCAGATCTGGGTGAGGCCAGGGACCTGGCCGACCAGACCCTCGAGGAGGCAGGGGTACTCCGGTGCGTACTTCGCGTACGTCGGAAGCTGCTCCTGACCCAGCCGGCTCAACCGGATGATGTTGTCCCCGTTGGCCACCAGGAACGCCCGGCTCGTCGAGGAGAACGCCGCCACGTCGTCGAA
>DASSKA010000135.1:0-5208 GCA_035690905.1 Nocardioidaceae bacterium
CCCGCGGCCGAGGTAGCCCGCGATCGTCTTCGCCTTCGCCGGCGACTCCACGATCACGAGCTTGGGACCGGCGCCGTCTCCGGCGGCCCGCGCGCTCTTCGATGCCACGACCAGTCTGCTCCTCAGCGTTGTCGATATGCGGAGACACGGTAACGCCTCAACGCAAGTCGTCCCCGAGGAACCCGTCCGCGACCAGGTCCCGGATGGTGCCGACCAGCTGTTCGCGGACCTGGTCGCGCGGCCGCTCCAGCACGGTCGCGACCGCGTCCAGGATGGCGCCCAGCGGCAGGTCGCCGTCGCAGGCGCCGGCCGCCGCCGCGGTGGCGGTGTCCACCTGCCGGGCCCGCCGCATCCCCCGCTGCTGGCGCAGCAGCACCACCTCGGGGTCGGCCGCCCCGGGAACGCCCACGGTCTCCTGGCGGACGTCCTCGCGAAGCACCAGCCGCCGGTCCAGCAGGCCCTCGGAGTCCCTGAGCCGGTCGGCGAGCAGGTCGGTACGACGGGCCCATGCTGCCACCTCCGGACCCAGCGGCTGCTCGACCTCGTAGGGCCACTCCTCCAGCCGGAGCTCCCCCCGTCCCGTCCGGCGCAGGTTCACCCAGCCGAACCCGACCCCGTCGATCCGCTGCTCGGCGAACCAGGACAGCCACGCGTCGTACCTTCTGGTGTAGTCCGCGGTCCCGTGCAGGCCGGCGTCCTTGAGCCACAGCTCGACGTACTCCGCCGGGTCGGCGACCTCGCGCTGCACGACCCAGGCGTCGCAGCCCAGACCCTCCAGCCAGCCGCCGACCCGCTCCTGCCAGGACTGGCCCTCGACGTGGGTCCAGTTGGCCAGCACCTGGCCCCAGCCGCCCTCGGTGAGGCGCCCGGGGATCCCGGTGACCACGCGCCGGACCACCTCGTCGCCGGGCAGGCCGGAGTCCCGGTAGACCAGCCGCTCGTCGCCGTCTCGAAGGGTCCCGGGCGAGACCACGAACGGCGGGTTGGTCACCACCAGATCGAACAGCTCGCCGGCGACCGGTTCGAACAGGCTGCCGCTCCGGTACTCCACCGTCACCTCGTTGAGCGCCGCGGTGAGCCGGGCCATCCGCAGCGCCCGCTCGTTGACGTCGGTCGCCACCACCTGGGTGGCGTGGCCGGACAGGTGCAGCGCCTGCACGCCGCAGCCGGTGCCGAGGTCCCAGGCCCGGTCGACCGGCTCCCGGACCGAGAGCTGGGCCAGCGAGGTGGACGCCGAGCTGACCCCGAGCACATGGTGCGGGTCCATCGGCGCCTGCGCCCCGTCCAGCCCGGGGGTCAGGTCGCTGACCACCCACCAGTCGTGGGAGTCGTCGGCGTACGGCCGCACGTCGACGGCCGCCCGGACCATGCTGCCCTCGTGCGCCAGGATCCCGGCCCGGCACAGTGGCTCCACCAAGCCCGGCAACGTCCGTTCCAGGTCCTGCTCCGGGACTGGCGCCTGCAGCGGCCACAGCCTGGTCAGCGTCTCGAGCGGGGACCCGCCGGTCGTGGCGCGCAGTCCGGGCACCGTCTCGTTGCGGGCCAGCGCCCGGTGCGCGATGGGGCCGAGCAGGGTGGCCACCTTGTCGTGGGCGTAGCCGGCTTCGGCCAGCGCCTGCCGCAGTCGGGCGACCTGGTCAGCCTCGAGGTTCAACACGCACCCCATCCTCCCTGCACCGTCGAACCGGCGCTCCCGCAGCGTCGAGAGTGCTCAGGCGCGCGGAGCAGCGCTCACACCCGGAAGCCGGCTCGACACGACGTGCGCAGGGGCCCACCGGCTGTTGCCGATGGGCCCCTGCGTCGTACTCAGGCGTGAAGCTGCCGCCTAGGCGGAGACCTTCTCCTGGATCTCCTCCTGCTCCCCGATCGCGACGGTGCGCCGCTTGGACACGTACACCGCGATCGCGATGATCGCGACCGCGCCAACGGCGATCACGATGCGCAGGGCGGTGTTCGCGCTGTCGCCGACGGTCATGTTCACCACGGCGGCGGCGATCAGCAGCGAGACCAGGTTCATCACCTTGATCAGCGGGTTGATCGCCGGACCGGCGGTGTCCTTGAACGGGTCGCCGACCGTGTCGCCGATAACCGTGGCCGCGTGCGCCTCGGACCCCTTGCCGCCGTGGTTGCCGTCCTCGACCAGCTTCTTCGCGTTGTCCCAGGCCCCACCGGAGTTGGCCAGGAAGATCGCCATCAGCACCCCGGCGCTGATCGCGCCGGCCAGGTAGCCGGCCAGCGGTGCGACCCCGAGCCCGAACCCGACCGCGATCGGGGCCATGATGGCCAGCAGACCGGGTGTGGCCAGCTCGCGCAACGAGTCGCGGGTGCAGATGTCGACGACCCTGCCGTACTGCGGGCGGCCGGTGCCCTCCATGATCCCGGGGATGTCCCGGAACTGGCGGCGCACCTCGAACACCACCGCGCCGGCCGCGCGGCCGACAGCGTTGATGGCCAGTCCGGAGAACAGGAACACCACGGAGGCGCCGATGATCACGCCGACCAGCACGTTCGGGCTGAACACCGCGGCGGTGAAGCTGGACGCCTTCTCACCGGCGCCGACCAGCGCGTCGCGGATCGCACCGGTGTAGGAGCCGAACAGCGCGGTCGCGGCGAGCACCGCGGTCGCGATGGCGATGCCCTTGGTGATCGCCTTGGTGGTGTTGCCGACCGCGTCGAGCTCGGTGAGGATCTGCGCGCCCTCGCCGTCGACGTCCCCGGACATCTCCGCGATGCCCTGCGCGTTGTCCGAGACCGGGCCGAAGGTGTCCATGGCCACGATCACGCCGACCGTGGTGAGCAGACCGCAGCCGGCGAGCGCGACCGCGAACAGCGAGATCGCCACCACGCCGGAGCCGAGCAGGAACGCGCCGTAGACCGCGGCCGCGACCACGAGCGCGGTGAACACCGAGGACTCGAACCCGACCGAGATGCCGGACAGGATGACGGTGGCCGCGCCGGTCAGCGAGGTCAGCCCGACGTCCTTGACCGGGCGGTGGTCGGTGCCGGTGTAGTAGCCGGTCAGCGACAGGATGACCGCCGCCAGCACGATGCCGATGATCACCGCGACGGTGGCGATGATCCGCGGGTCGCCGGAGTACGACGGACCGTCGGTCAGCCCGGCGAACGAGTCGGGCAGGTAGATGAACGCGGCCGCTGTGCACAGCACCGCCGAGACCACCGCGGAGATGTAGAAGGACCGGTTGATGGTGGTCAGCCCGTTCTCACCCGCGCGCGGCCGGGTGATGAACACGCCGAGGATCGCAGTCAGCGCACCGAGCGCCGGCACGATCAGCGGGAACACCAGGCCCTGCGCGCCGAAAGCCGCTTTGCCCAGGATCAGCGCGGCGACCAGCGTCACCGCGTAGGACTCGAACAGGTCCGCGGCCATGCCGGCGCAGTCGCCGACGTTGTCACCGACGTTGTCGGCGATGGTCGCCGCGTTGCGCGGGTCGTCCTCGGGGATGTTCTGCTCGACCTTGCCGACCAGGTCCGCGCCGACGTCGGCGGCCTTGGTGAAGATGCCGCCGCCGACACGCATGAACATCGCGAGCAGGGCGGCGCCGAAGCCGAAGCCCTCCAGCACGGTGGGGGCGTCGCTGCGGTAGATCAGCACCACGATCGCGGCGCCGAGCAGGCCGAGTCCCACCGTCGCCATACCGACCACACCACCGGTGCGGAATGCGACCCGCATGGCCAGGTCGCGGCCGTTGTCCCGGGCCGCGGCCGCCACCCGGACGTTGGCCCGCACCGCGAGCGACATGCCGAGGTAGCCGATCGACGCCGAGAACCCGGCGCCGACGAGGAAGAAGACGGAGCGTCCGATCCGGACCCCGACGCCGCCATCGGCCGGCAGCAGGAACAGCAGCACGAACGCGATGACCGCGAAGATGCCCAACGTCCGGAACTGCCGGCCCAGGAATGCCGAGGCTCCTTCCTGCACGGCCTGACCGATCGTCTTCATGTTCGCGGTGCCCTCGCCGGCGGCAAGCACCTGGCCTCGGAAGATCATCCCCATCCCCAGCGCGATGATCGCGATGGCTCCGACGACGACTACCAGGGTCAGGTTGCCTCCGGACAGGTCCACGCTTGCAGCCTGGTCGCCAGCAGCGGCCAAGGTGAGCCCGGACATGCGTCCTCCTCCTCGGGTGGGCCAGAGAACGGCCCGTCATGATGCGTTCAGCGCTCCACGGTCCGTCCGCGGACGCCGCAGTGTGACCTGCCTCGCATTGGAACTGCACCGGAGTTTACGCAGACGTGAGCCGCATGGGGGAGCGTGGGCTGTGGTGTAGACCACACTACGGCGGACCCGCGGGTCCGGGGTCCCGCCGCGCCGCCCGTCGTACCGGCGGAGTCAGGCGGCCGGCCAGCACATCCGGAGCACGACGGACCCCTGGTCGTAGGACACCTCGAACTCGTCGACGAGGCCACGCAGCAGCGCCCACGGCTCGATCGCATCGAAGCCCACCGGCTCGGGGTCGATGGCGCCGTCGGCCGCGGTGACCACGACGGTGAACCTGGTGTCGAGCTGCATGGAGACCGAGACCCGGTCCTCCTCGGGCCAGGCGCCGGAGACCAGCAGGCCGCACGCCTCACCGACCGCGAGCCGGACCTCCTCCACGAAGTCCTCGTCGCGTCCGGCGCGGCGCGCCACAGCAGCAGCGACCAGCCGGATCGTGCGGACCAGAGAGGTGTCGCGCGCGAATGTGACCGTGACCCCCGTCATCGAGCTACCCCCGCCTGCAGGCTGAGGGCATCAGGGCTCGGCCAGCGCTTCGGACTGGGAGCCGTGGATCGCGAAGACCTTGGCCAGGCCGGTGATCCGGAAGATCTTGAGCAGCCGGTCCTGGCTGCAGACCAGCTCCATCGAGCCCTGCTGGGCGCGCACCTTCTTCAGGCCGCCGACGAGGACGCCGAGCCCGGTCGAGTCGAGGAACTCGACGCGCTCCATGTCGATGAGGAGGGCATGATGCCCGGAGTTGACCAGCTCGGTGATCTTGTCGCGGAGCTTCGGAGCCGTATAGACGTCGATCTCTCCCCCGACGGTCACGACCGTGCGACCGTCGACCTCCCGGGTCTCGAGCGTTAGGTCCACAGTCTCTCCCAAGCATGATCGCGGGCTAGTCGCAGGGTCCAGCGCGACCAGTCATGGTGCTGCGCGGCCATTGAACCATGATTGCTCACACCGGAGGCGTCGGCGCAAGCCATCCC
>DASSKA010000136.1:0-4270 GCA_035690905.1 Nocardioidaceae bacterium
GGTGAGGGCGAAGCCGCCCAGGCCGAGAGCAGCCGGGTCGGCGAGGTGTGCACCGGGCGGGAACGCGGTCTGCGGTCGCGTCTCGGGCGCTTCCGTCGTTGCCATAGATGACTCCTTAGTCTCGGCGCGTGCGGTGACGCGCCTCCGCAAGTGCGGATACCGCAGACGTTAGGAACCGGGCACATCGGCGTGAAGGAGTGCCGCGCGGCCAGTCGGTGAGCGCGGTCACATCATCGCTGTGCGACAGGTCACACCACGCTGGGCGGTCGCTTTCCACGACGAACGGTCTTCTCCGGGTGGTAGCTGCCGCGGTCCAGGGTCAGGTGCTCGGGCGCGTGCAGCCGCACCATGGTCTGGGACAGGTGCTGGGGCAGGTACGCCCGGGTCAGCCGGGAGCCGGCCACCATCACCGCGAACGAGAGCGGCACGGTCACCGCCGCGGGCTGGCTGAGCACCGCCCCGAAGAACCCGTGCGCGCTGATCCCGAACATGGTCGCGGTGACCGCTGCCGCGGAGGTCGCGCCGCCCACCACCAGGCCGGCCATCGCGCCGGGCGCCGTGAGCCCCCGCCACCAGATGCCGAGCAGCAGCAACGGGCAGAACGTGGAGGCGGCCACCGCGAAGGCGAGCTCCACGGCGTGCGCGACGGCGAGCCCCGAGGAGGCCAGCGTCAGGCCGAGCGTCACCACGGCCGCGAGCGTGCCGGCGACCCGGAACGCCGTCACCCCGTCCAGGCGGTGGCTGAGCAGGTCCTGGCTGACCACCCCGGCCACCGACACCAGCAGTCCGGACGAGGTGGACAGGAACGCGGCGAACGCGCCGGCCCCCAGCAACGCGGTGAAGAAGTCGCCGAGAGGCCCGCCGATCACCCGGCTGGGCAGCTCCAGGACGACGGAGTCGGTGCGCCCGTCGCGCACCAGGTCGAACGCGTAGACCCGGCCCAGCACGCCGTACAACGGGGGAAGCAGGTAGAAGCAGCTGAGCAGTCCCAGCACCGCGACGGTGGTACGACGGGCGGCCCGGCCGTCGCGGTTGGTGTAGAACCGCACCACCACGTGCGGCAGTCCCATGGTGCCGAGGAAGGTGGCCAGGATCAGCGAGTAGGTCAGGTACAGCGCGTGCGGACCGGTCAGCGGCTCCACCCAGTCGGCCACCTGCAGCCGCCCGGTGCCCGGACTGCCCTGGCCGTCCCAGACCACCAGGAAGAACGAGATCGGCAGCAGCAGTGCCACCAGCTTCAGCCAGTACTGGAAGGCCTGCACCAGCGTGATGCTGCGCATCCCGCCGGCCACCACGTTGAGCAGCACCACGATGGCGACCACCGCCGCGCCCACCCAGGTCGGTGCGCCGGTCAGCGTGCGCAGGGTCAGCCCGGCGCCCTGGAACTGGGGGACCAGGTAGAGCAGGCCGACCAGCACCACCAGCACGCTGGCGGTCCTCCGGGTGGGCAGCGACTCGACCCGCAGGTGCGCGAAGTCGGGGAGCGTGTACGCGCCGGACCGACGCAGCGGGGCGGCCACGAACACCAGCAGGATCAGGTAGCCGGCGGTCCAGCCGACCGGGTACCACAGGGAGTCGGCGCCTCGGGTGAGCACCAGCCCGGCGACGCCGAGGAAGGACGCGGCGGAGAGGTACTCCCCGCCGATCGCGGACGCGTTCGCGACCGGGCCCACCGCCCGGGAGGCGACGTAGAAGTCGCTGGTGGTGCGCGACACCCGCAGTCCGAACGCCCCGATCGCCAGGGTCGCGGCGATCACGAGGAGCACGGCGACCACGCCGGCGACCGGGTTCACTGCGGGTCCACCAGGTCGGTGAAGGCGCGCTCGTTGCGTTCGGCGCGGCGCACGTAGAACCGGCCGACCAGCATCAGGAACGGGTAGGCCACGAACCCGAGCAGGAACCACGGCAGGGGAATGCCGAGCACGTGCAGCCTGCTGAGGGCCGGGAAGACCCAGAACAGCAGCGGCAGCACTCCGAAGGTGCCGGCGAGCAGCAGCACCACGCCGACCGCGAGCCGCAGCTGGCTGCGCACCAGTGACTGCATGTACACCTCGCCCAGCGGGGTGCGAGCGTCGATCTCCGAGGGCACCGACATCCGCCGGGACCGGCCCGCCGGTTGACGAGGTCCGGTCACCCGTTCGCGTCGGGGCGGTGCGGCGCCGTGGCTCATCCGGGGTCCCCGCGGCGGTGCGGGCGCAGCGAGCAGCGTCGTGGGGCGGTCATGACGCGCCCGGGCGCGTCCGTCGTACCAGCAGGTCACGCAGCCCGCGGGTGTGCCGGCGGCTTACCGACAGCTCGGTGCCGTCGACCAGCACCGTGCACCGGCCGGCGTCCATCCGGACCTCCTCGATGTGCCCGAGCGCGACCAGCAGCGAGCGGTGGATTCGCACGAACCCGGCGTCCCGCCACTCCTCCTCCAGGGAGGTCAGCGGCACCCGCAGCAGGTGGCTGCCGTCGTGGGTGTGCAGCCGGGCGTAGTCGCCCTGCGCCTCGACGTAGCGGACCTGCGCACGGGACACGAAGCGGGTCACGCCGCCCAGCTCCACGGCGATGTTGTCGTCGGAGGCCGGGCGCGCGCCGCCGCGCGCGTCGACGATGCGCCGCACGGCTTCCGCGAGCCGCGCGTCCCGCACCGGTTTGAGCACGTAGTCGACCGCGTTCAGCTCGAAGGCGTCCACCGCGTGCTCGTCGTGCGCGGTCACGAACACGACCGGCGGCGGCGTCTTGAACTGGGAGAGCACCTTGGCCAGCTCGAGCCCGTCGAGGCCGGGCATCGCGATGTCCATGAACACCGCGTCGACCTCCTCCGACTGCAGCCGGCGCAGCGCCTCGGCGGCCGAGTCGCAGGTGAGCACTGTGGCCACCCGCTCGTCCTGGCCGAGCAGGAAGTCGAGCTCGTCGAGGGCCGGCCGCTCGTCGTCGACGACCAGCACGCGCAGCGCTCCGGTGCTCGTCCTGCTGGGCTGGGTCATGCATGCACTCCGGGAGCGAACTTGGGCACCCGCACCGTCACCTTCGTACCCGCGCCGGGAGCCGTCTCGACGACGAGGCCGTAGTCGTCACCGTAGGTCGAGCGGAGCCGTTCGTCCACGTTGCCGAGACCGATGGAGTCCGAGGAACCGTCGCCGGCCAGCGCCCGTCGGACCCGCTCCGGATCCTCCCCGACCCCGTCGTCCTCCACCGAGATCACCGCCTCCCGGTCGTGGTCCTCGGCGACGATGGTGACCCGTCCGGGACCGGGCTTGCCCTCGAGGCCGTGGCGTACCGCGTTCTCCACCAGCGGCTGCAGGCACAGGAACGGCAGCGCCACGGGAAGCACCTCCGGTGCCACCCGCAGGGTCAGGTTCAGCCGGTCGCCGAACCGGGCCTTCTCCAGCACCAGGTAGCGCTCCACGGAGCGCAGCTCCTCGTCGAGGGTGGTGAACTCGCCGTGCCGGCGGAAGGAGTAGCGGGTGAAGTCGGCGAACTCCAGCAGCAGGTCGCGCGCTCGCTCCGGATCGGTACGGACGAACGACGCGATGGCGGTGAGCGAGTTGTAGACGAAGTGCGGGCTGATCTGGGCGCGCAGCGCACGTACCTCGGCCTCCATCAGCCGCGCCCTGGACTCGTCGAGCTCGGCCAGCCCCAGCTGCGCCGAGACCCACCGCGCGACCTCGCTGGTCGCCCGGACCAGCGCCGCCGACGTCATCGGGCCGTAGGCCGCGATGGCGCCCACGACGCGGTCCTCGACGGTGAGCGGCGCGACGACGCCGCTGCGGATCGGGCAGTCCGGCGACGAGCAGGCGACCGCCGACGGGGGTAGCGCGACGGTGCGCCCGCCGTCGAGCACCTCCGCCGCGTGCTGCGGCGTCTGCGCGCCGTGCTCCTCGCCGGTGCCGTCCCACGCGAGCAGCTCGGTGCCGTGGGTGAGGGCGACGGCCGGGGTGCCGAGGAGTGAGCGCAGGTGCCGCGCAGCGCGCTCCGCACCCGCGACGGTGAGCCCGTCGCGCAGCGGCGGCGCCGCGAGCGACGCGGTGTGCAGGGTGGCGAACGTGGCCCGCTCCTCGGGCCCGCCGAGCGACCGGCGCGACGACACCAGGCGGCGCGCGACGAGTGCGGCGAGCGCGAGCACGCCGAGGACGACCACCACCACCGCACCGGCCTGCGCCACCCGCGAGACGCTACGTCTCGTATGGTCGAAACACCATGACTGCCATGCGATCTGACCGACCGACCGCTGACGGGGGCGACCCGTTCGCCGCGCTGCTCGCCCTCCCCGGGGTCGCCGACG